>CAYRNS010000043.1:0-1732 GCA_964425805.1 uncultured Candidatus Saccharibacteria bacterium | reverse complement strand
CCAGGGATTCGCGAAGATGTCGTCGACATCATGCTCAACCTTAAGAACATCCGTTTCAAATGCCACACCGACTCTCCAGTTGAGACAACTCTCGAAATCAAAGGTTCTGAACAAAAGAGCGAAAAAGATGGCGACAAGCGCGTTACCGCCGCCGACATCAAGCTCCCTGCTGACCTCGAACTCGGCAACCCGAACCAAGTCATCTGTCACATCGACGATCCTAAGTTCACTCTTAAGATGCGCTTCATGATTGAGACTGGTCGTGGCTACCTCACGATTGACGAATCCGGCAAAGACCGCGTTTACAGCGACATGATCGCCCTCGATGCCGTCTTCACCCCCGTCCTTCGCGTTCGCTACAAAGTCGAGAACACTCGTGTCGGTCGTGACACGAACCTCCAACAGCTCACCCTCACTGTCGACACCGACGGCACTATCACACCAAAGGAAGCCTTTGAGGAAGCTGCTGCAATTCTCGTCAACCAATATCAAGCCCTCGCCGGCGGCACCACTGTTGAATCTGCCCCCATCCCAGGTTACCGAGCAGAAGAAAACAATTCCGACCTTCTTCGCCCAATCGAAGAGCTCGGTCTTTCCGCCCGCACCGCTAACGCCCTCACCAACAACGGCATCAAGAACCTGAGCCAACTCGTCAACTTGACAGAAGCTCAGCTCAAAGACCTCAAAGGTTTCGGCGCTAAGGCTCTCGAGGAAGTTCAACAAATTATAACGGAGTCAAAATAAATGCACCGCCACGGATATAAAGGCCGCAAATTCGGCCGCGAAACCGATCAGGCGCACGCACTGGTTCGTGGGCTAATGTGCTCCCTGATTAAATACCAATCTATCACTACTACCCTCGCTCGCGCTAAAGAAATCCGCCGTTCGACCGAAAAGCTCATCACGCTCGCCAAGAAAGGCGATCTCGCCTCTCGCCGCCTCGTGATCGCTCGCCTTGACGACATGGAAACCGCCGACCTCCTCGTCGACGTCATCGCTCCGCAAGTCAAGCGCAACTCCGGCTACCTAAAAATCGAACACGCTGGCTTCCGCAAGGGCGACCATGCCGAAATGGGCACGATTTCCTTCGTCGACGACATTGACCTCAACCTCAATCAACTCGACGGCAAGAAAGGGGACAAATAATTATGAAAACCTATTCCCAAAAATCCGCTGAGATTTCTCGCGAATGGTGGACCATTGACGCGTCCTCCATGCCTCTTGGCAAACTCGCCGTCGTCATCGCCGACAAATTGATGGGGAAAAGCAAAGTCACCTTTACCCCTCACATCGACAACGGCGACTACGTCGTCGTCACCAACGCCAAAAACCTCGTTGTCACTGGCGCCAAGATGACCGACAAAAAATACTATCGCCACTCTGGCTTCCCAGGTGGTCTCACCGAACTCAAGCTCGAAGAAGTCGTTGAAAAAGACCCTTCGCTTGCAATTCGTGAAGCCGTCAAGGGAATGCTCCCGAAGAACAAATTAGCTGCTGACCGTCTCGCTCGCCTCCGCATTTTCGAAGGCACCGAACACGCCCACGCCGCTCAAAATCCAAAGGAGATTAAATAATGGCAGAAACTAAATACATCTACGGTCTCGGCCGCCGCAAAGCTGCTTCCGCCCGCGCTCGCCTTTACAAAGGCAAGGGCGAAATCACCATCAACGGCAAGCCTGCCCTCGAGTACTTCTCCGGCAACAAAGGCTACGTCGCCGAAATCACCGATCCT
>CAYRNS010000042.1:0-1759 GCA_964425805.1 uncultured Candidatus Saccharibacteria bacterium | reverse complement strand
AAAGGCTGGAGAAAACATCAACCCTAAAGTTCTTAAAGAGTTCCGCCGCGACGACGTCGCGGATATCAAGCTCGGCGACACTATCACCGTCGAAGCGTTCGAACTCGGCGACAAAGTTGCCGTCACCGGTATCTCTAAGGGTAAAGGCTTCGCCGGTACGGTGAAGCGCTGGAACTTCCAAGAGTCCCGCAACACCCACGGCTTCAAGGGAGACATCCGCAAAGTCGGTTCCATCGGCTCGATGTATCCTCAAAAAGTCTTCAAGGGCAAGCGCATGCCTGGACGCATGGGCCACGACCAAGTGACCGTTAAAAACCTCGTTGTCGCCTACATCGACAAAGAAAACAACCTCCTCGGCCTCAAGGGCGCTGTCCCGGGTCCGAAAAAAGGTAATCTCACGATCGAGGGAAAGGAATAATATGGCGGACACTGCAAAGTTAAACAAAGAAATCTTCAACCTCGAAGTCGAAAACCACGAACTTCTGAAAGTCGCTTACGACGCCTACCTCGCCAACTCTCGCAGCTCCCACGCTAAAACTCTTAAGCGTGGCGAAGTCTCCGGCGGTGGCAAAAAACCCTGGAAACAAAAAGGCACTGGTCGCGCTCGCTTCGGCTCCACTCGCAACCCAATCTGGCGTCACGGTGGCGTTGCGTTCGGCCGCACTGGCGAAGAAAACTTCACCAAAAAGGTCGCCAAAAACAGCAAAAAACTCGCCGTTCGCCAAGCTCTCAGCTTGAAAAACGCCGACAAAGCCGTTTTTGTCGCCGACTTCAAAGTCACTGGCAAAACCAAGGACTTCGTTAAAATCCTCAGCGACCAAAAAATCGCCGACAAGGCAGTTCTCGCCGTTACCGCTGAAAAAACCGACGAACTTCTCCGCTCCACGGACAATCTCCAGAACGTCAAGCTCGTTCGCGCCACTTACCTCAACGTTTTCGACATCATGAACGCCGACGCCATTCTCTTCGACGCCAAGGCTCTTGCCGCAGTCGAAGCTTGGCTTCTCGGCACCGCAACTGACGGAAAGGAAAGCAAATAACCATGGCAAAAGATACCAAAACCACCGTCAAGACCAAAAAAGGCGAAATCAAAGAAACTAAGGACAGCAAAATCGTCCTCAATCTTCTTCAACCTCGCGCCACGGAAAAAACCTACCTCGAACAAGCTAAGCGCACCTATGCTTTCTTCGTCACCGAAGAATCCAGCAAGCAAGCCATCAAAGCTCGCGTTGAAAAAGATTACAACGTTAAAGTCACCGACGTCCGCGTCTTAACCCGCAAGGGTCACAAATGTCGCTTCTCTAAAGGCAAGCACACCTACCCTGGCACCGCTTTCCGCCGCAACAAGAAACTCGCTTACGTCACACTCGCCGAGGGGAATTCCATCAAGGTCTTCAACGAACCTGAAGATGATAAAAAAGCCAGCGCAAAGGCTTCTAAAGCTGAGGCTAAAGAAGCAAAGAAAGCAGGCAAGGAGAATAAATAATGTCTATCAAAGCCTATCGCCCGACCACTCCGGCGCAGCGTCAAAAGACTACGCAAGACTTCGACCAAATCACGACGAAGAAACCGCTCAAGTCTCTCACGCTCGCTAAGAAACAACAGGCGGGTAAAAACAACCAAGGACGCATCACCGTTCGCCATCGTGGCGGCGGCGTCAAGCGCCACTACCGTCTTTTGACTCACAATCTTCCTGACGGTCTCAAACTCACCGTCGAGGAAATCGAGTATGATCCAAACCGCAGCGCTCGCATCGCCC
>CAYRNS010000041.1:0-1793 GCA_964425805.1 uncultured Candidatus Saccharibacteria bacterium | reverse complement strand
GTAGTCCTTTATAAAGTCCAGGAAGATGATAAGCGGGATGGGCAATTAATAGTGCGGAATTAAGCAGGTTTTTCTCGTCATCAATTAATAGCTTTTATAGAGAAAGTATGGTATAATTATTGTATGCGTAAGAAAATTGATAAAGTAATTGCAAAGCTTAACCGCAACAACAATCACAAACACAGCGACAAACGCAAACATTTGCGCCACAAAGACGGTCGCTAAATTAAATCTGTCCTAGCGGGCAGATTTTTTATTTTTTACAACAGTTTTAGATTTTTTAAGCTCGGCGACAAGCCAGCTCATAAAGATTGCGCCGATAAAATTGCCAAGAATAGCAAGAATTAGACTCCAAGAGAATTCTGCAGCAACGCCGAGGGTAATGATATTTGCAATGCAGTGTTGGAAACCACAGAATATAAACAATGGAATGCCAAAGATAATGCCGAGTGGCGTACCATTTTTATACATTTTTACTGCTAGGTACATGATAACGCCACAGAGGAAAGATTTGACAAAAAACGCAAGTGAAAAGTCCCAACTCGCAACTTTGGCGACAGCCGGTTCGATTACTGACGGATCAGCAATGCGGAACAGCATTCCAAAAAGATAACCGCCTATAAGATTAAATAAAAGAATAATTAATAGGTCACGAACTTGAAGCTTACTTTCAAAGAGAAAACCGCATTTGCCAGTGAAAAGATTGAGTCCTAAATAACAGACGCCAAGCAACCCAAAAGCGAAAATAATCGGACCAATCGGATTACCGAGTTTGAGTAAAGCAAAATTGCCCAGACCAATTAGAATAGAGGCAGCAATCGACTTTTTAATAAGCTCTAACATTGTTCCCCTTTGTGTGACTTAATGTCGGTATAAAACGTTTTTAATGTGAGAGCAAGGGGCGGGAGCGGGTCGTCGGTCTTCATATAGTCATAGATAATAGTTCCGTCGGCAGCGGAAACATTAGCATAGTAACGCCAAAGAAGACCGTGCCCGAAACTTTCAAGATGTTTATCGGGATTGTCAATTGTGTCAGAAAGAAAATCTTCAAGGCGGTTAAGATAACGCGCTTGTTTGACTTTATATCCTTTGTTAAAAATATTTTCCCAAAGATTCTTTTGTGCAAAATAACTCCAAACTTCCTCGTCTTTCCCCTCTTTAGTCATTACGTTGCCAAAAGCGTCGTATTTAATAGCAGCTTTTAGCTCTTTTTCTAGTGAGGAAAAATGCTTTTCGATTTCCGAACGATAATCATTCATCAATTCTACGAGTAGTTTTTGAAAATCATCGTCAAGGGCTTTACGCCTTTTATCAATCTCGGTTGCTTCTTCATCCCAAAACATTTGAATCTATTGTAACATAAATTCAGAGAAAATATGATAAAATATGATTGTCGCACCCGTAGCTCAGCGGATTAGAGCGCTTGTCTTCGGAACAAGAGGTCGTGGGTTCGAACCCCTCCGGGTGTACCACTGTTTAATCAAGGTGTTAATTTCGTCATCTAGCACCTGTTCTTTAGAGGTTCGAGCCATTTCCGTATTAGTTGAAATTTCGGAGATGGCTTTTTTGATTGGCACAAGATATTTAACAGGGGTAAAGGTTAGGTTCGACCCGGAAAGCGTCCATTCCGCACGTAGTGTCTTCAATACATACTGCTGACGCTCTAAATCTCCGCCATCAAAGTCTTCCTTCGCATATCTAGCAAATAAGAAAATATCATCAGCCACTCTACGCCACTCTTTCCCAGCATTAGCTACAGCCTCAATAGACTTCTGCAGTCTACCCATCTCTAC
>CAYRNS010000040.1:0-2531 GCA_964425805.1 uncultured Candidatus Saccharibacteria bacterium | reverse complement strand
CCGCCAGCATTCATCCTGAGCCAGGATCAAACTCTCCATTAAAGATAATTTGATTGTTATACTCAAATATAAAATGAACTGACGATGATAGTTTTCTATAAAGAAAACATTTAATTGCACAACTAAATTGTTAATATCTCGTAAGAGACTCGGAAAGAATAAACCTCGCGTTCTCTTAGACTTCCTTAATCTTATCTCAAACTTCCCCTATTGTCAAGACTTTTTTAGAAGATTTTTGACTTTTTTACGCAATTCGCTTCCGCGCTCCAATAAAGCCGTCCGTCCTATTTCTTATCTTCTTCAGGTTTCTCTTCTTCGTCTGGCAACACAATCCCAATCGACGCCACCGTATCACCATCGGAAAGACGCATAATTCGCACCCCTTGCGTTGCTCGCCCAAGCGTCGGAATTTCTTTCACCGCCACCCTGATCGCCTGTCCTTTCGAAGACATCATAATCACTTCTTTCGCCATCGGGTCAAGCGTATGTACTGCCACAATCGGACCAGTCTTCGCTGTCACCGCCGCCACCCGGACCCCCACCCCGCCACGTTTATGCGCCGGGAAGTTCGAGGCAAGCGTCGCCTTACCATAACCGTTCGCCGCAATCGCCAAAATTTTCTGCTTCGGGTCGGTAATAATGTCCATCCCCACCACTTCGTCACGCGGTCTGAGTCTCGCGCCGCGCACCCCGCGCGCCACACGCCCCATCGCCCTAACGTCTTTCTCATTAAACCGAATCGCTTGCCCCGCCGAAGTAGAAATCACCACATCGTTCTCTCCTGTTGTTCCTTGCACCCACTTCAGCTCATCCCCCTCGTCCAGCTTAATCGCAATCAGCCCGTTCGACCGGATGTTCAAAAAATCTTTAATCGCCGTCTTCTTAATCGTTCCTTTCTTCGTCGCCATAAAGAGATATCCATCCTCCAACCCCGTCCCCTGCTTAATAATCGAGGTAATCTTCTCCTCCGGATGCATCGAGAGCAAGTTCACCGCCGCCGTTCCTTTCGCCGACAGCGAAGCCTGCGGCACTTCATACGCTTTCAGCCGGAAAATCCGCCCTTGCGACGTAAAGAACAGTAAGAAATCATGCGAATTCGCCGTTATAATCTGCGCAATCACATCCTCCTCCTTCGTTGTCATCCCGCGCTTCCCTTTTCCGCCTCTGTTCTGCTTCCTAAAGTCGTTCTGTGACACGCGTTTCATATAATTCTGCGCCGTCAACAGAATCACGCTCTCTTCCTCCGGAATCAACTCTTCCTCAGCGAACTTCCCCACCTCATGATTAATAATTTTACTTCGGCGTTCGTCGCCATACTTCTCTTTCAAAGCAAGTAACTCTTCCTTGATCACACCGAGAATCTTCATCTCGTCCGCCAAAATCTCTTCCAATTTCTCAATCAACGCGTGCAGCTCTTTTAACTCTTCCTCAATCTTATCTCGTTCGAGTCCTTGCAAACGTCGGAGTTGCATCTGCAAAATCGCCGCCGCCTGAATCTCGCTCAGTCCAAACCTCTTCATCAGCTGCTGGTCAGCATCATCATAGCTCGCGCGAATCACCTTAATCACTTCGTCAATATTGTCCAGCGCAATCTTCAAACCCTCCAAGATATGCGCGCGCTCTTTCGCTTTCCTAAGGTCAAACTCAGTTCTCCTGCGCACCACTTTCTGACGGTGTTTAATAAACTCGCCCAAAATCTCTTTCAACCCCAAGATTCTCGGCTGCAATCCGTCGACCAGCGCCAACATATTATAATGGAACGAAGTCTGAAGCGGCGTCAACTTATATAGTTGATTCAAAATCTTCTTCGGGAACGCGTCTTTCTTCAGCTCCACCACCAGTCTCGTCACCCCTCGCGCCGACTCATTACGAACGTCCGCAATATGCGTAATTTTCTTTTCATTGGCAAGGTCAACAATCCGCTGTTTGAGGTCCTCCTTAGAAACACCATACGGCATCTCTTTCACGACAATGTTATAGCGCCCGTTCTTCCGCTCCTCAATCTCCGTCACGGCACGAATCGTCACCGACCCTTTCCCTGTCGCGTATGCTGATTTCATCGGCGCTCCACCATACACTTCCGCCCCCGTCGGAAAATCCGGACCTTTCACATATTTCATCAACTCTTCCAGAGAAATCTCCGGGTTATCAATCTGCGCTACTGTCGCATCGACTAATTCTCCGAGATTATGCGGCGGAATATTGGTCGCCATCCCCACCGCAATCCCCATCTGACCGTTCAAAAGAATATTCGGCAACGCCGCCGGCAAAACCACCGGCTCTTTCTCGCTGCCGTCGAAGTTATCCCGAAAATCCACCGTCTCTTTCTCAATATCAGCAAGCAGCTCCGCCCCCACCTTGTCCATCCTCGCCTCAGTATAGCGCGACGCTGCTGGCTCATCGCCATCCGCCGAACCAAAGTTACCTTGCCCCTCAATCAAGGTATAACGCATCTTCCAAGGTTGCGCCAAGTTCACCATCGCCATATAAATCGACGAGTCACCGTGCGGGTGATACTTACCCATCACCTC
>CAYRNS010000039.1:0-2955 GCA_964425805.1 uncultured Candidatus Saccharibacteria bacterium | reverse complement strand
AATACGGCTTCATCGAAGCGCCTTACCGCGTCGTCAAAAACGGCAAAGTTACGAATGAAGTCGTCTACGTCGACGCCTCCGCCGAAGACAGCATGATTATCGCCGACGCCTCCGTTAAACTCGACAAAAACGGCAAGTTCGTCGACACCTACGTCTCCGCTCGCGTCCACGGCACCCCGGCTCAGGTTGAGTCGTCCCGCGTCACCCACGTCGACGCCGCCCACAAAGAAATCTTGGGCGTCTCCGCCTCTCTCATTCCATTCGTAGAAAAGAACCGCGTCGACCGCTCCCTCATGGCCTGCGCCATGCAGAAACAAGCCGTCCCGCTACTTCACACCGACGCGCCAGTCGTTGGCACCGGCATCGAAGCCGAAGTCGCCAAAAACCTCTCGCAGGTTACCTTCGCCGAGGGTGATGGCGAAGTCAAAAAAGCCGACGGCATCTCCGTCATCGTCAAATACGCCGACAAATCCGAAAAAGAATACAAACTCACCCACTTTGAGAAAAACAACGACGACCGCTGTTATAATATGCGCGTCAAAGTTGTCCGCGGCCAAAAGGTCAAAAAAGGCGACGTCCTCATCGAAGGCGCCTCTGTCACCGATGGCGAACTCGCTCTCGGTAAAGACCTCCTGGTAGCCTTCATGCCGTGGCGTGGTTACAACATGGATGACGCTATCGTCATCTCCTCCCGCCTCGTCGAAGACGATGAACTCACCAGCATCAACATCAAAGATTACGACGTCGAAGTCCGCGAGACCAAGCTCGGCCCCGAGCAAATCACTCGCGACATCCCGAATGTCAGCGAACACTCGCTCCGCCACCTCGGCGAAGACGGCATCGTCACCGTCGGTAGCGAAGTCAGCACTGGCGACATTCTCGTCGGCAAAATCACGCCAAAAGGCGAACAAGAGCTTTCCAGCGAGGAACGCTTGCTCCGCGCCATCTTCGGCGAAAAAGCCAAAGACGTCCGCGACACCTCCGTCCGCATGAACGGCGGCACCGGCAAAGTCATCGGCGTCCGCATCTACACCCGCGAACAAGGCCACGACCTCAAAGCTGGCGTCCTCATGCAAATCAAAATCTACGTCGCCGAAATGCGCAAAATCGACGTCGGCGACAAGCTCGCCGGTCGCCACGGCAACAAAGGCGTCGTTTCCCGCATCTTGCCGGTCGAAGATATGCCTTTCATGGCAGACGGCACTCCAGTCGACATTTTGCTCAGCCCGATGGGCGTCCCGAGCCGTATGAACCTCGGTCAGCTCTTCGAGACTCACCTAGGCATGGCTGCTCGCGCCCTTGGCTACAAGGTCGCCACTCCGTCCTTTAACGGCGTTTCCGACGAAACCATTTCCGAAGAGCTTAAAAAGGCAGGCTTCTCCGAAGACGGTCGTGTCCAACTTTACGACGGTCTCACCGGCGAGCCATTCAACGAGAAGACTTCTGTCGGCGTCATGCATATGATTAAGCTTCACCACATGGTCGAAGACAAGATTCACGCTCGCTCCACCGGTCCTTACACCATGGTCACCCAACAGCCGCTCGGTGGTAAAGCCCAAAACGGTGGTCAGCGCTTCGGGGAAATGGAAGTCTGGGCGCTCGAAGCTTACGGCGCCGCTACCACCCTTCAGGAAATGCTCACCATCAAGTCCGATGACGTTTACGGCCGCGCTAAGGCCTACGAAGCCATCATCAAGCACGAGCCGATCGAAGGCCCGAAGCTTCCAGAAGGCTTCAACGTTCTCGTTAAAGAGTTGCAGGGTCTCGGCCTCAAGGTCGACCTCCTCGACCACGGCGAAATGAGTGACGCTTCCGACGTAATTGAAGAAACATCTCGTGAAATCGAAAAAGAAAAAGACGATCAACAAATTTACGCTCAACACAAAGAGGAAACTGAGCCTTCCATCACCGACCTCGACACCGACGAAGGCAAAGAAGCTCTTGAAGAAGAGGGTATCCAAATAACAGAGGGCGACGATGATGGCACCGTCGACCTCGGAGAGGAGTTCTAACATGGCTTGGGCAGATAATTACATTAGCGCCAGCGATTTCGACTCGATTCGCCTCAGCGTTGCTTCCGCCGCCGACATCCTAAACTGGTCTTACGGCGAAGTCACCAAACCAGAAACTATCAACTACCGCACCCAAAAACCCGAACGCGACGGCTTGTTCTGCGAACGGATTTTTGGCCCGGTCAAAGACATCAACCCGCACGACGCCAAACTCAAAGGCGTCCGCTCTCGCGAGGCTGCCGTCGACAAAGAAGGCAACCTTGTCACCAAGAGCATCACTCGCCGCGAGCGCATGGGTCACATCACCCTCGCCGCGCCGGTCACCCACATTTGGTTTATGCGTGGCACCCCGTCCGCTCTTTCGATTCTCCTTGACCTCACCGTCAAAAACATCGAAAAAGTGATTTACTTCGCCACCTACCTGATTACCAGTGCCAAAGACGAAGAAATCGAAAAGACTCTTGCCGATCTTCAGGCTCAAACCGCCGCCGCCCGCGAAGCTATCAAGATTCGCTATGATAAAGAATCTAGCGTTGAAGGCGCCGACGTCAAGGCTCTCGCCGAGGCTCGCACTAAAGAGCTCGAGGATCTCGAGACCGACTTCATCAAGCGCAAGAACTTGCTCGAAGGCTTCCACAAGGGCGCTGTCATCGCCGAGGTTGACTATCGCAACCTCCCCGAAGAATACGAAGACCTCATTGAGGTCGGCATGGGCGCCACCGCCATCAAGAAACTCCTCGACGAAATCGACCTCGACCTGCTCATCAACACCTTGAAGGAAGAGTCCGAGACCGCCAAAGGTCAGCGCGCTAAGAAAATCATCAAGCGCCTCAAGACCCTCGAGGGCATGCAGTCCGCCGGCATCAAGCCAAACGACCTCGTTCTCACCGTCATCCCGGTCATCCCTCCGGATCTCCGCCCGATGATTAGCCTCCCTGGTGGC
>CAYRNS010000038.1:0-3088 GCA_964425805.1 uncultured Candidatus Saccharibacteria bacterium | reverse complement strand
ACAGCGTCTGTGGAAGTAGGTTTAAGCGGAGCGGGATGGGGGTATAGGACGACCACAAAAAGACGTCTCAGCGTACGAGATCTTCCCTATTGGTGAAACAATATTGACAAAACGTCAATAGTATGCTAAAATAAGAGTATTATGAACACGAAGTTTTTCGCATTCATATTTGCTGTACTCTTTTCAATTATCCCGCTTGAAGCTTTCGTTTCGGCGGCAAGTCTCATACGTCTAGGCGATGCGGAGTTAAACGAAGAAACTCCGTATTTGCAAAACGGCACGGCAGTCAATTACTGCGACCTCGGGGTTGACGGTTGTTCTGCCTACCTAGAGACTATAAACCCAAACTCTATCAATCTCCATCTCAGCCAATATGAGGGAGCCGAAATAGAAATCATGGGCATCGACAATGTTAACGTGGAGATTAAGGACGAAGCAAGAATCTTCTCCCGCACTGATACGGGCATTAAAACCGACGCTAATCTCCTTAGTTTCACTGCCAACGACCCGAGAACAACTACTTCGCTTTATATCAATACTTCCACAAATTCCAATACTGCTATTGGGATTTGGAATACGAAGGGTTCAATCGATTTAGGCAGCCGTCTATGGTATGCGATGGACATTCTCTCTGGCGTTCCTCGTAACGTTCAGACGACGGACAATGTTACCGGTATCACTACACGTCTTGACCAAAGAATTAGCATGGCGCTCGACACCCAAATCGATATCATTAATGATACCGGTAACTATAGCATTTACACTGGTCGTATGGATACTCGCAACGAAAGCGCTTTGGGCGGTAGCTGCAGTATCGACACCATTCTCCGCGCCACCCACAAAACTACTAACGGTGTCGGCAACGGTATTTATCAAAACGACTTTGGCGGTCCGAGCTTAGAAACTTCTATTGTTAACATCCCCAAAACAGAATACACTTCGTTTAAAGGTTGGCAATACACGATTCTTCCACTCTTTCACGAGACTGTTGAGGCTAATTACGACAACAACCTAGAATATGGCGAGGATATGCTTTACGCTAGTGATCGAATCAAGAATTCTCTTGGAGAAGGTGACTCCGCGGAATACTATTTTGACCTTGAGAAATCTGGTCTAGTCGTAGTAGACGACATTGCGACTGGGACTTACCATGAGCCAACCTCGGAAAACGTCGAAGCGGAAAACTATGCTCTTAAAATTGACGTCAATCTTTGGTCGTGGGATTGGTACGCTTTCGGACCTGTCCAGCATCGTAATGCCAAAATTAAACTAAACGGCGAAACGATAGATGGTGGTCGCCTCTACTATGTCAACTTTACTGAATCATACATATTGGCGCCAGTTAATCTCAATGGCGCACTGACCGGCACATCAGTCGTACAAGTAACGGACTTTACTCCTATTATTGACCCAGCCCAGCGGGACGAAACCGACGATGCGTCGACCGAGCCCGATTCGGAAACAGAATCAGAGTCGACAGCGCAAACAGAAACTACGGTCGTTCTTCCTAAAGCGCCCAATACTGGTCGTAAATAATCTTAACAAATAATCGGAAGCTCGCATTTGTTCAAGATGCGAGCTTTTTGTACAAAAAATGGTACACCCGGAGGGGTTCGAACCCACGACCTCTTGTTCCGAAGACAAGCGCTCTAATCCGCTGAGCTACGGGTGCGACAATCATATTTTATCATATTTTCTCTGAATTTATGTTACAATAGATTCAAATGTTTTGGGACGAAGAAGCAACCGAGATTGACAAGAGGCGCAAAGCCCTTGATGATGATTTCCAAAAACTACTCGAAGAATTGATGAACGACTATCGCTCAGAAATCGAAAAGCATTTTTCTTCTCTGGAGAAAGAATTAAAAGCTGCTATAAAATACGACGCTTTTGGCAATGTAATGACCAAAGAGGGGAAGGACGAGGAAGTTTGGAGCTATTTTGCTCAGAAAAACCTCTGGGAAAATATTTTCAACAAAGGCTACAAAGTCAAACAAGCACGTTATCTTAACCGTCTTGAAGATTTTCTCTCCGACACAATTGATAATCCCGACAAACACCTTGAAAGTTTCGGGCATGGTCTTCTTTGGCGCTATTATGCCAAAGTTTCCGCCGCCGACGGAACTATTATTTATGACTATATGAAAACAGACGACCCGCTCCCGCCTCTTGCACTTACGTTAAAGACGTTTTATGCCGACTTAAAATCGCACAGGGGAGAGTAGTGTTAGGGCTTATAAAAAAATCAGTCGCCGCGTCTATTCTAATTGGACTAGGAAACTACGCTTTGCTTAAACTAGGCAATCCAATCGGCCCAATTATTTTCGCTTTTGGACTGCTTGGCGTTTGCTATTTAGGGCTCAATCTGTTTACTGGCAAATGCGGTTTTCTTTTTGAGGAAAAACTAAAGACTCGTGACATTTTGATTATTCTTGCTTTTAACCTTGTTGGTGGCTATCTTTTCGGAATGCTGTTTCGAGTTGCCGACTCTTCAATAATTGAACCCGCCGTTGCCAAAGTCGCCAGCTGGGATTTCTCATTTGCATTTTTCGTCAAATCTTTTCTCTGTGGAATTATTATGTATCTAGCCGTAAAAATGTATAAAAACGGCACTCCCCTTGGCATTATTTTTGGCATTCCGCTATTTATCTTTTCTGGCTTCCAACACTGTATTGCGAATATCATCACTCTTGGCGTTGCTATAGAATTCTCTTGGAGCTTAATTCTCGCTATTGTCGGTAATTTTGTCGGCGCGGTTTTTATGAGCTGGCTTACCGCTGAGTTCAAAAAATCTAAGACCACCGCAAAGAAAAAATCTGCCCGCTAGGACAGATTCAGTTTAGCGACCGTCTTTATGACGCAAATGTTTGCGCTTATCGCTATGTTTGTGATTATTGTTGCGATTGAGCTTCGCAATTACTTTATCATTTTTCTTACGCATACAATTATTATATCATACTTTCTCTATAAAATCCATTAGCCGACAATGAAAAATCCCGCCCAATTCCCGCCTTATTGATTGCCTCTCGACTTATTACAATTCTCGTTTTCTCAAACCCGCCCATCTTAACTCTACCACTCCTGTTAA
>CAYRNS010000037.1:0-4273 GCA_964425805.1 uncultured Candidatus Saccharibacteria bacterium | reverse complement strand
AAACCGCCGCGCAAAAACTCAACAAATCCGCCGGCGACGGCACCACCACTGTCACGGTCTTGACTTACGAAATCTTGAACGAAGCCAACAAGCTCATCGCCGCCGGCGTCAACCCGATGGAACTCCGCAAGGGAATCGAAAAAGCCGGCGCCGAAATCGTCAAAAACATTGACGCTCTCGCCGAACAAATTGAGGGCGACGACCAAAAAGTTGCCGAAGTCGCCACCATCTCCGCCGGCGACGCCGAAATCGGCAAACTCATCGCCGAAGTCATTTCTAAAATCGGCAAAGACGGCGTCGTCACCGTCGAAGCTGGTCAAGGTCTCGAAATGGAACAAGAAATCGTCGAAGGGTTCAGCTACGACAAAGGCTACTCCTCTCCGTTCTTCGTCACCGATGTCAACCGTCAGGAAGCCGTCTTCGACAAACCCGCCATTTTAATCACCGACAAGAAAATCTCCGCCGCTTCTGACATTCTCCCTCTCCTCGAGAAATGTGCCCAAGCTGGACAAAAAGACCTCGTCATCATCGCCGAAGAAGTCGAGGGCGAAGCTCTCTCCCTCCTCGTCCTCAACAAGCTCAAAGGCGTCTTTAACTCCCTCGTTCTCAAGGCTCCTGCTTTCGGCGACCGCCGCAAAGAAATCATGGAAGACATCGCCATTTTGACCGGCGCCACGCTCGTCTCCGCCGACCGCGGTCTCAAGCTCGAAGAAGCCGGACTCGACGTCCTCGGTCAAGCTGGCAAAATCATTGCCACCAAGGACGAATCCACCATCATCAAAGGCGCTGGCGACAAAAAAGCCGTCAAAGCCCGCATTGAACTCATCCGCTCCCAAGCCGAAATGTCCACCAGCGACTACGAAAGGGAACAGTTCGACAAACGCGCCGCAGCATTAGAGGGCAAAGTCGCCATCATCAAGGTCGGCGGCGCCACCGAAACCGAAATCGACGAAAAGAAATACCGCGTCGACGACGCTGTCGCCGCCACCAAAGCCGCTTTGAGCGAGGGCATAGTCCCCGGCGGCGGTGTCACCCTCGTCAACCTTGCCAACCAGCTCAAGTCGAACGACGACGGCGCCAAAATCGTTAAAAACGCCCTCAAACGCCCGCTCGTCCACATCTTAGAAAACGCCGGCCTGAACGCCCAAGCTCTCCTCGCCGAAGTAGAAAAGGCAAAGCCCGGCTTTGGCATCAACGTCATGACTCCCGACAAAGGTCTCGTCGATATGAAAAAATCTGGCGTCATCGACCCCGCTCGCGTCACCAAGGAAGCCGTCAAAAACGCGGTCTCTATCGCCGCCACGGCAATCACCATGGGCGCCCTCATCGTCGAAGTCCCAGAAAAGGAACCCGAAGCTCCCGCCGGCGCCGGCTCCATGGGTGGCATGTACTAAATCTTTTCGTGCGGGGGGCACGATTTTAGATTTTGGATGCAATTCAAGGAAGAATTGAAGCACGGAAAAAGACGTACTTAGTGGTACGTCTTTTGAGTACTGGAGATTCTGACGCAGAAGTGCGCCAAAAGCTAAAATCCTATTATTTGAGCTTTTCGATAAGCTTCATTAACGCCCTAGCCTTCAATGTCTCATCAGCAATATTCTTAGCAAAAACCAATGCTTCTGAAGGCTCGCCGAACTTAAGCGTAATCTCGAACTTCTCCTCAACCGGCATCTCAACCTTATCAAGGAGCGGATACAGCTCTTTATAAGCTTCGTTCAAAGTCGCATCGTCCGACGCCGCTGGCGCTTCCGCAACCGGCTCAGCCGCTGGCGTCGCTTCGACTGCCGCTTCTTGAGCTGGTGGCATCGCTGGCGTCTCTGGCACTACTGGCGCTGGCGCCGTCCCGAGGTCAACCTCTGACGCTGCTTCTGGAGCCACTGGCGCTAAATCCACGCCTGTCCCCGTCGTCGGTGCACTCGGTTGAGCAATCTCGTTCGCAAGTTGCTCGTTCTCCGCCGCAGAAACCGCCGCGTCAGCTGCTGGCGCCGCTTCTGCCGCAGCGTTACTATTAGTAATATCGTCAATTGCCTTTTGCAATTCGTCGTTATTCATTTTCCACCCTTTTCTTTTTTATTATTTTTTAATAAAACTCTACTTATCCC
This sequence comes from uncultured Candidatus Saccharibacteria bacterium, assembly GCA_964425805.1. Taxonomy (GTDB): domain Bacteria; phylum Patescibacteriota; class Saccharimonadia; order Saccharimonadales; family Saccharimonadaceae; genus Nanosyncoccus. Next base: position 2,171 of record CAYRNS010000037.1, on the reverse strand, counting down.
CAATATACTACATTTTTTCAAAAAACACAAGCATTATATTCTCAATAATCTGACGATTTTATCCAGCACATCCAACTTCACTTCTTCCATCGGCAACCTCGCCCCAAACGCATCCACAATCGCCTCGCCGTTTTCCTGCGGAAAATACACCGTCACCCGCGGAGAAAACCGTTTAATCGGCGTCAAAACAATCGCATAATTCTCCCCGTCCTGCAAAACCCCAAAACTCTTAAAATTCTCATAATTATACAGATTATTCCCCTCAGAAAGCCCTTTCGAGGACAGGGAATAATGCAACTTCCTCGGCGGTCTCACACTATAAATAATCAACGCCACCGCAGAAAACACCACCAGCGCCGTAAACGTCCACCACTTCAAAACCACCGACAGCGCCGTCAGCGCCAAAACCACCACCGCAAACCCCACATACCACCCCGCCTGCTTACTCCTCTGCACATACTCCTCAGCGTCCCAGTTAACAATGTCGTTCGAATTCTTCTTTACCATAATAATTTCATTATATCACACTCTCCGCTCGTCGATACAGCCTCGTCTGCGTCTCCTCGTCCGCAAAAATCCTTTCAAACCCTTCCACCTCGTCTCGATAGAACAAATCATACTCCCCCCTCACCACCAAATAATCAAACTCGTACTTCTCTAAAAACTTCTCCTTATCTCCTCGCCCCTCTCTGAGGTCAATATACTCCGTCAAAATATCTTCCTTCTTATTGTTCACCTCAAGAAACACCTCCGCCCGCGGGTCAAGATACGGTCTATACCCCCTAAACTCCAAATACCCACCGTCATTATACCCCGTATAAACTTTCGCTGCCTTTCGCTCTTCCGGCGCCACCTCCTCATCTATAATACTCACCGCCTCCACCAGCGCATCATCCGGAGCCTCCCTCAACCCCGCCAAATCCCTCTTCAGTGCCCATCCAAACACCCCCACTGTCACCACCGCCAGCACCACCTCGCCCCAAAAAACTCCTCGGATCGCTTTTGGATTCTTCAGCTTCGGAAACACCGCTTTCCGATACATCCCCACCACCGGCAAAAACATCACCAAAATCACCTGACTCATCCCTTTCATCGTGTTCAACCCCAGCCCCAAAAGCCCAATAAACATCATCAAATACCTCGCCCTGACATCTTTGCCTTTCCCATAGAACCCCATCAAAATCACCATCGCAATCGCCCCATAAAGCACCCAGTTATACCACGCCCCGAGGTCAAACGGCTGCATCTCCGACACTAGCTTCTGAATCGTCCCGCCACTATAACTTCTTATCACGAACAAAATCATATCTATTCCATACGGATTAATCAGCCCCACTACAAATGCCACTACCGCTGTAATAACCAGCGGCTCCGCTTTATAATTCTCTAATCTCGAGTCAAGAATAAACGCTCCCATCGCCAAAAACAGCATCAGCCAAACCGACCCGTGCAAATTAATCTGCACCAGCGACAAAAAGGGAATCGCCACCAGCCACTTTTTCTCCCCCTTCTTCACATATCGCTCCAAAATATAAATCACCGTCAGGAAAATCACATAACTCACCATCTGCGCCCGCGTCGTCGCAAACAACACTCCTAAGAGTACGCTCGCAATCGTCATCAAAATCAGCGTCAGCACCTCATTTTCCTCACTAACCAACTTAAAAATCTTATACAACAAGAACTCCACCAAAACATACATCAAAATCATCCCCACATACAGCCCCGCCAGCCCCAACACCGAATAAATCAACCAATAAACAACCGCAAACCCATAATTCTGCACCACCACTTCCAGCCCCTCGTGCATCGACAGCACGTCCGTCTTATAAACCCCATTTTGCACAATCTCTCGCCCCTCCGCTAAAACAAACCATGAATCGTTATCAACCTGCGTCCTCAATAGCAACACCATCACCACCGGCAACAAAAATATAATCACATACTTCAGCCACTTCGCCCACCCTATCCCTCCAGACCTCTCTTTCAACATAAAATCATTGTATCATAAAACAAAAATCTATGGTAGAATATAGAGAGTCGGAGGGTTACCCAAGTGGCTGAAGGGGACGGTTTGCTAAATCGTTAGACTGGGGAAACCTGGTGCGGGAGTTCGAATCTCCCACCCTCCGCCATGCGTTACGAACAGCCTCATTTGAGGCATTTTTTCT
>CAYRNS010000036.1:0-4340 GCA_964425805.1 uncultured Candidatus Saccharibacteria bacterium | reverse complement strand
GCTTCTACATGCACGCCGCCACCGACTTTGAACATAGAAACCTCATGGCAGGCACGATAATCCTGATCCAAATGATTCTCGACGCTAAACGGGCCGGTAAAAAATACTACGATTTCTGGGGCATCACGACTAGCGAAGACAAAAACCACCCCTGGTACGGCTTCACCCAATACAAAAAATCCTTCGGCGGCTTCCAGCGCGACTACACCGGCACCTACGACCTCCCCCTCAACAAAACCAAATACAGCCTTTACAAAAAACTCCGCACCGTCAACCGCAAACTCCGCAAAATCAAATAAAAACACCCCCGCCAAAGCGGGGGATTTTTTACTCGGAATCGTCGTTCTCACTCTCTTCGTTCAACTCATCAGCCTCATCGCACTCTTCATCGAACCCAACCTCTTCCACATCCGCAACCTCTTCCTCTGTTCCGGCAATAAACACCTCTTCATCGTCCTCATCCTGCGCCTTCGCCGCTTCAGCCCGAACCTGCTTCGCCGTCTTAAAATACAAATCGTTCGCCGCCAACATCAAAACCGCATAAGAGTTCACATCTTCCGAATACTCTGTCGCAAGGTTATATTCGTCAGCCAAAATTTGCTGAATCGCAATCTGATACCTCAAGAGACACTCATTGTGCAACTGCCTCAAATACAAGAAGCCCGCCACACCCGTCACGCAAACTCCAGCATAAAGCAACGCCGTCGCAATCTTCCCTGCAACCTTAACCATCTCGCTCAGGTCGGCAAACGCCGACGCCACAAACAAACTCATCACCAGCCCGACCGACACAAGGGTCAACACCGACAAAACCCGATAGCAAAACAAATTAAAATACCTCAAAACCGGCAACTTCTTACTCCGCCTCAAAATCAAGTTCGTCGTATTCCCCCAAAAAGACTGCTTCTCTATCGGCTCAAGCCCCTCAAAATACTCCATCTCTTCCTCATAAATCTCTTCCCTTTTCGCCTCGACTTCCGCCCAAACCTGACGAATCTCAGACGCCGTCGCTCTCGCAGCAATTCCAAACATAACCTCACCACCTTTCTAAAGTACAAGAAATAATTCCCTACCTAAAATTATCCCCATAAAACTCCATCTGTCAACCTCTAGGCGTCAAAATCGCTCAAATCAAACAGCGACTTTTTATCAGAATCAATAATTCCCTGCGCCTTTTTCAAAAGCAGCTTAATTCCCCTCTCCGTCTCCGCCGACCCCACGTGCACAGTCTTCACCACTCTTCCCTGCTCCTTATAACAAACCTGCACTCCCGTCTTCCCCGACCCTGTCTTAAACTTCCTAATATAAGCCATACTTAAATAATACCACAAAACTTTGCGGAACAATGGCGCGCCGAAGGCGCGCCAAGGGGTATATTACCTTTTTTGCTTTTCTGGAGCCGCAAGCGTCGGAGCGAAGCGACGACGCCTTGGGGGTACATCCACTTTTTTCGACTTCAAAAACCACAACCATTTTCCACAAAAATCATAAATATTTTATATATCACTTCCCTTTTACTTAGCAAACCCTTGACTTAGCAACCCGCTCATGATAAACTCAAACTAACCAAAAGCGCAACTGCGTAAAATTCAAGCTTTTGGAGAGTGTAGAAAAAACAAACCACAACTCGAAAACGTAATCCGACATAATAGTTTTACAATGTCAACTAAAACACACTCGGACTGATTTTTGTCAAAAAAATTCCTAAAAACACAACCAGAATAAAAACAGGGAAGAGAAAAACCACGCCGGAAACGGCGTGGCAATTTTTGGTATAAGGTACAACGGATAATGAAGGATTACCTCCGCGAACGCCCGGCATAGACGGGCTGGAAGTTCCGATAGGGAACCTTGGAATCACGCTCGGTTTCGACAATGAGATCCCCCTGCTCAATCATCTTCTTCCGCTTCTCCTCAGCGACCTTGACCCGATTCCGACGGTCCTTGCGACGAATGAATTCCTTCGACAAACTCTTCATTAGTTTGCCTCCTTGTTAAAATAGTAAGTAGTCACAAAGTGACCACTCCTAACTTCATTATACCACGCTAACGCTTTTTTGTCAACCTCTATCGACTATGCTATAATAGACTCATGAAATTCACTTCTTCTTACGAACCCGACAAATTCGAATCCGACATCTACGCCGCCTGGGAATCCAGCGGAGCCTTCAACCCGCTTGCGCCAGAATCCTTGGGCGGGCGGGCTGGGATTAAAAATCCTGGCGCAAGCGAATCCTGCTACTCCATCGTCATGCCCCCGCCTAACGCCAACGGCAACCTCCACATCGGCCACGGTCTCACCATCGCCCTCGAAGACTCCCTCACCCGCTACCACCGACTAAAAGGAAACCGAACTTGGTACATCCCGGGCGCCGACCACGCCGGCTTCGAAACCTGGGTCGTCTACGAACGCGCTCTGGAAGCTGTCGGTCACACCCGCTTCGAATACTCCCGCGACGAACTCTACGCCAAGGTCTGGGACTTCGTCCAAGAACAACGGGGAAACATGGAACTCCAAGTCCGCGCCCTCGGCGCCTCCTGCTCTTGGGACGACCTCACCTTCACTCTCGACGAAAACGTCGTCGCCCGCGTCTACGACACCTTCCAAAAAATGTGGAACGACGGCATGATTTATAGAGGCGAAAAACTTGTCAACTACTGCCCGAAACACCAAACCGCCTTCGCCGACATCGAAGTCGAACACGTCGACGAACCCGGCCACCTTTGGGACATTAAATATGAAGTTGTTGAAAAAACTTCAGAATCTTCTCCTGAGCACAATAAAGAAAATCCACAGGTTTTTCGAGACGACCTAAAAGGCGAGCAATCGGTGGCCGGTGCTACCCGAACCGCATTGCGAGCCAACCTTTCCGTCGTCGAGAAAAACCTGACTGGATTTTCCCGTGCGAAGGAGAATGATTCTAAAGTTTCCTATATAATTGTTTCCACGACAAGACCCGAAACCCTCTTCGGTGACCAAGCCGTCGCAGTTAACCCAGAAGACGAAAGATACAAAGACCTCATCGGCAAACACGTCAAACTCCCACTAACAGACAGAGAAATCCCCATCATCGCCGACGACCACGCCGACCCCGCCTTCGGCACCGGCGCCGTCAAAATCACCCCCGCCCACGACTTCGACGACTTTGAAGTCGGTAAACGCCACAACCTAGAAAACTTAAGAGTTATCGGCGACGACGGCAGAATGCTAGAAACCGCCGGCAAAGACTACGCCGGCCTCACCACCGAAGAATGCCGCCAAAAAGTCCTAACCGACCTTGAAACACAAGGCCTCCTCCTCGGTGAAAAAGAAATCACCCACGCCGTCGCCCACTGCTACAAATGCGGCACCGTCATCGAACCGACTCTCAAAGACCAATGGTTCATCGACGTCGAACGCCTCGCCAAAACCGCCATCGAACACCTAGAAAACAACGAAATCAAATTCTACCCCGCCAGCAAAAAACAGGTCATCATCAACTACCTCAAAGGTCTCAAAGACTGGAACATCTCCCGCCAAATCCCTTGGGGCATCCCCATCCCCATGTTCAAAAAACAAGAAGCCGTCTCCGGCACCGGAAAAGAAAACTTCGCCGACGCCCCCGACTGGATTTTCGACACCAGAACAAACCTCCAAGAAATCGAACTCGGCGGCATCAAATACATAAGAGACGAAGACACCTTCGACACTTGGTTCTCTAGCTCCCACTGGCCCATCGTCACGACCGACTGGACACCAGAACACGGCTCCCCGTTCTACCCCTTGAACGTCATGGAAACCGGCGTCGACATCCTCTTCGCTTGGGTCGCCCGCATGATTATGATGGGACTCTACGTCACTGGAGAAGTCCCCTTCAAGGAAGTCTATCTCCACGGTCTTGTCCTCGACTCTCACGGCAAAAAAATGAGTAAGAGCAAGGGCAACGTCATTAACCCTCTCGATCTCGTCGCCAAATACGGCTCCGACGCCTTCCGCCTCGGCATCCTCCGCGGTCGCTCCGCCGGCCTCGCGCAAGCCTTCTCCGAAGACTCCGTCATCGCCTCCCGCAACCTCTGCAACAAACTCTGGAACATCGCCCGCCTCATCGACTCATGGGTAAGCGAGCCAGCCGTTCAAGGGGATGGGCGGGAGGGTTCTTCTTCCGCTGGCGAGCCTCTTACTTACGACACTGACAGCATGGGCGAAGACTGGATCTGCCGCGAACTCAACGACCTCAGAAAAAACCTCGAAAAAGACTTCCGAACCTACCGCTTCGCCGAAGCCGTCGAATCCTTGTATAGCACAATCTGGGACAAATACGCCGACTGGTTCCTCGAAAGCCAAAAACTCTTCAAAAACC
>CAYRNS010000035.1:0-4998 GCA_964425805.1 uncultured Candidatus Saccharibacteria bacterium | reverse complement strand
TATTCCCCGTCCCCTTAATCAGACCAAACAGCGGCGGCTTCGCTAAATACACGTGCCCCGTCTCAATCACCTGCGGCATATACCGGAAGAAAAACGTCATGAGGAGCGTCGCAATATGCAACCCGTCAACATCAGCATCGGTCATGAACACAATCTTGTCATACCTCAAACCGTTTATATCAAACTGCTCGCCAATCCCCACGCCCAGCCCTTTTATGAGCGACACCAGCTCTTGGTTCGCCAACATTTTATCGAGCCGCGCACGCTCAGTGTTCAACACCTTACCGCGTAACGGCAAAATCGCCTGAATCTTCGGATTTCGCCCCTCTTTCGCCGAACCCGCCGCCGAGTTACCCTCGACGATAAAGAGTTCGCACTCGTCCCTGTTCCGCGACGAACAATCCGCAAGCTTCGACGGCAAATTCAGCCCATCAAACGCCCCCTTACGAATCACGTTGTCTCTCGCTGCTCGCGCTGCTTTCCTCGCGCGCGCAGCAAGCGTCGCTTTCTGCACAATTTTCTTCGCAATCGCCGGATTCTCCTCAAGGTAATACCCAAAATACTCCGTCATCACCTTATCAACATACCCTCTCACCTCTGGATTTCCGAGCTTATTCTTCGTCTGCCCCTCAAACTGCGGGTCTGGCAACTTCACCAAAATCACCGCTGTTAGCCCCTCTTTAATGTCGTCCCCCGTCAGATTATCTTCTTTCTCTTTCAAAAGCCCATTTTTGCGCGCATAATCATTAATCGTCCGGTTCAGCCCCGTCCTAAACCCAACCACGTGCATCCCCCCGTCCGGAGTCAGAACGTTGTTTGCAAATGGCTTCATAATCTCCGCAAACGTATCGTTGTACTGAAGTGCAATCTCCACCTCAGAATCCCCCACTTTCTTCTCCACGTAGAAAATATCGTCAGAAATCACCTCTTTTCCGTTATTGAGGCGTTTTACATAACTCCGAATCCCTCCCTCGAAATAAAACGACTCTTTAGCCCCTGTCCGCTCGTCTAAGACCTCAATCAAAATCCCTTTCGTCAGATACGCCTGATGTCTTGCATAATTCGACACCCAATCATAATCAAACGTCGTCGTCTCCTTAAAAATCGTCGGGTCTGGATAAAACGTAATCGAAGTCCCGTGTTCTCTCGGGCAACCCGCAGTCACCGTAAACGGCTTCGAGGTCTTCCCCACCTCAAACTCCACATGATGCGTCTTCCCGTCACGATACACTTCAGCAACCATCTTCGTCGACAGCGCATTCACAACCGACGAACCCACGCCGTGCAAACCCGAAGAAACTTTATACCCCCCGTCGCCAAACTTACCGCCGGCATGCAAGACCGTCAACACTGTCTCCAGCGTCGACAACCCCGTCTTCGGGTGCTTGTCCACTGGAATCCCGCGTCCATTATCATCCACTCTCACGCCGCCGTCCGCCAGAATCGTAATCGTAATCTTATTCGCAAATCCCGCAATCGCCTCGTCAATCGAGTTATCCGCAATCTCTTTAATCAAATGATGCAGCCCATCATAACCGGTCGAACCGATATACATCCCCGGGCGAATCCGCACCGGCTCTAGCCCCTCAAGGACTCTAATCTCTGACGAATCATATTCCTGCGCCTTTGGCATAGCAAATTACCTCTGTCTTTAAAATAACTTCCCCTATTATATCTGTTTTTAACTACTTTTTCAAGACCTTAAGCTTATTTTGTCGTCCGCCTGCCAAAAGTCATTATCCAACCGCCTAAAACCACCCTCGTGCGCCTTTTCCTGCGTTTTAGGAGCCACTTTTTGCGCAGATTCCTCCCGCGCTCCAATCGCTCCCTCTACCCCTGTTTTCTCGTCATTTTGCGCCGCTTTTTGCGGAACTTCGCTCCGCGCTCTAATCGTCGCCTCCGCCCCATTTCCCAACTCACTTTTCCTCCTCATCCACGCTTCTAAGAAATTCTCCTCCCTCTCCTCTTTTCCGGGCACCTTATAGACCCGCTTCGTCTCCACCTCCGCCGTTCTCGCCTTATCTTCCACCCCACCTTTATTACTCGCCGCCAACCTCTGATCAATCTCGCGCGACACCTCTGCTCTTGGCCGTCCATATTTCGTCGCCGAATATGTCTTCAAACTCTGCAACACTTGCGGATTTTCTTTCCCCAACACCGGCCACGTCATCGTAAACGGCGTACTCGGCATCCCATACATCATCACCGTCGCCACCGCATGATAATTCGGCGTCTTATGCAAATCCTCCGCCGTAAACGTCGGCGCAAACACTTTCTCAATCAGCTCCGCATCTGTCACCCCGAGCCGCCCCGCGATAATCGTCCCCACGTTCCCCAGCACCCCCTCGCGAATCCGGTCGGTCAGCTGCGTCATAAACTGGTTCGCCACAATCAGGTTCAAGCGGAACTTCCTTGCCTCCGACAAAATACTCTCAAAGCTGTCCGTCGAGAAGTTCTGGAACTCATCCACAAACAGACAAAAATCTTTCCGTTCGTCCTCTGGTATGTCCACCCGGCTCATCGCCGCCGCCTGAAACTTCATCACAAATATCATCCCCAGCAGTTTCGAATTAAGCTCCCCCATCTTCCCCTTCGACAAATTCACCAACAAAATCTTATTATTGTCCATCACCTCGCGAATATTAAACCCACTCTTCGTCTGCCCAAGCACATTTTTCATCATCGTATTCGAGATAAACGGTCCCCACTTTGACACAAACCACGTCGTCACCTCCCCCGCATCGCTACTCTTCTGCGACGCCGGAAACTCTTTCGTCCAATAATCATACACCTGCCTATCCGTCACATATGGCAGCTTCGCTTTCACAAACTCCGGATCAATAAACGCCCGCGGAATATCAATAAACGACGCCCCGTTCGGGTCCGACATCAGGAGCAACGCCGCATTCCTAAACATATGCTCCCCTCTCGGTCCAAAAATCCCTGTATGTCCCGGATCATATAGCGAATAAAGCATATTAATCCCCTCTTGAATAATAAAGTCTTTCTGGTCCGGCGTCTGAAACTCAAACATATTCATCCCAATCGGATTTTCCATGTCCCCAGGATCAAAATAAATCACATCATCAATCCGCTCTTTCGGTACCATCGACAGCAACTCCTCCGCTACGTCCCCGTGCGGATCGATAAACGCAAATCCTCGCCCCTCTTGCATATCTTGCAGCGCAATATTCCGCAAAAACTTCGACTTGCCCATCCCCGTCGAGCCAATCACATACGTATGTCGCCGCCTATCCTCTTGCGACAACCGGATTTCTTTTTTCTCCCCTCTAAACTCGTTCACGCCAATCAGCACCCCGTTCTCCACCAGCTTCGCCGGTCCCTCCACCTCTTTCGTCAACTGTCGCATCACTTGGCTCGTCGGAATCGCATTCTGCTCCGGCAGGTGGAACATCGTCGCCAGCTCCACGCTATTCAAAATCATATTCACATTATCCAACGGAAAATCCCTAAATATATAATCCCTCGCCAACTTTCGCTCATCTTTCGCCGGTTCATACTTAAACCCGTTATAAATCGCCGAATCAAACTGCGAAAACGCCGTTACCACTCCCCCCGCCATCGCTTCCGCTCGCGCTTTCCCCTGATCGCTACTCGCCACAATCCGCACCAGCGTTTCAAACGCTGCATACTTCGTCTTCTCTTCCACCGCCCCAATCTCTTGCTGCTCAATATTCGTCAGCACTTTCACCTCTTCCCGCTTCTCTACGCTCCCCTCACGCGCCTCCAGCGGCTTCCAAAGCATCCTAAAAATTTGTGCAAAGTCATTAAGAAAATTGTTCGCTCCGCCGACTTTAATACTTTTCTTGTTCCCCTCCTTTACATTTTTTACCCAAGTCTCCGCATTTTTTGTCCACTCGTTATCTTTCGGACGAATCATAATCTGCAGCCCCACCCCCTCACCATCTTTCACCGCCGCCAACGTATTTAACAGCGCCACGCTCGCATCCCTCTTCGTCTCTTCATACGTCGCAATCGGATACACATACTCTTTCTTAAGCGCCAGCTCACCCCCCGCCACCCCCGTCAGCTTCGCCGTCTTTGAAAAAATATTCTCTCTCTCTGCCTCTTCAAGCCGCGCCGTCGGATACGCCGAAATCACCGCTTGCTTCACTGTCTCTGTCAACACCGCCGGCACCACCGCATAATATTTAATCATCCCTCCCGTCGCCACAATCTCAAAGGAAATATGCTTCTGCCCAAAAATCTTCGCATTCCGCCCCTTAACCAGCGTCGACGCAATCATCGAATACATCACCTGAGCTTGAGAAATCGCCTCGTTCATCACATCTCGCTCGTCCCTCCCACCCGCTTGAATATCAGACGTCTCCGGTGGCAAATGAATCAACATCGCAATCATTTTCAGCCCCCGCTCCGCCACTTTCACTTCTCGCACTTTTTTTACATATCTCACCCGTAGTAAAATTAACACAAACAGGAGTGCCACCCCGCCCAAAATCAAAAACATCACCGGACTATTCATGACGCTCGCTCCCCTCCCTCACGCGTCCAAAAGCCCTCAAAATCAACGTATCGCTCATGTCTTGCACTTTCACGTTCAGCATATACGGATCATCCGCAAACTCTTTCTCGACTTTCCGAATCTCCCTCAACCCCTCTTCCCCCATCTCTTTCTTGAGCGAAGTATTGTCCCGTCTCAAAGCATCCTCAAACTCATTATACATATGCTTATTTTACCACGCCTACGCTCTTTTGTGTATTAAAAAACAGCCCAAAAACACGAAAATCGCCGTCCCCGCCAACGTCATCAAGCTCGTCGATCTCGTCACCAATAAAATCACCGGTCCAAACGCCAGCACCGTCGCATACATATACGTCTTATTCTCTGAAACCTCCCCGCCGCTCTTGTCTTTTAGCATTCTCTGAAAGATTTTCACCACTTCGACCATCACGCCGAATAGCACCATGAAAACCATTGTAAAAAATACTAAAACCCCGAAAACACCGGCTTCTCGC
>CAYRNS010000034.1:0-5121 GCA_964425805.1 uncultured Candidatus Saccharibacteria bacterium | reverse complement strand
AACGACCTTGCCTGTGAGTTTAATCACTTCCTTTTGACTAGCCATAAATTACCAGAGTATTTTATCAAATAAAAGCTGTTTTGTAAAGAGTTTTTTCGACACGTGTCGAGCCAGTCCGTCTTCACGGGCGTCTCGCACTATCGCGTCGGGCTTTGCCCTCGCCGCGTCCCAAGGGGCGGGACGCTAGCGAGCTGCGCAATGTCTCAAAACTCTATTTCAAAACAGCTCTGACAAATTGCCTGCTTAAATAGGTGCCTTGGGTTTGGGACCATTCGCCGATGCAAGAGATGAGGGTGAGAGCTTCGCTTCCGGGGACGGGTGAGGCGAAAGCGACGTGCATGTATTCGTCGGCTTCGGCGAGCGGGACTTCTTTGTTTTCGACGACGGTGTAGGTGAATTTGACGCCGTCGCCACGTTCGATGACGATTTCGTCGCCGGAGTAGAGTTGGTTGATGTGTTTAAAGACGCCCTCGATGTTGGGACCGCCGTTGTGTCCGTCAATGACGAGCACGCCGCCGTCACCCGGTTTGCTGGACTGATTGTACCAGCCGACGTCGAAAATGTTGCGAGGAGTGTCAAGTTCGCCATCGGAGTTGATACCCATGGAGAGGACGCGAGAGTTGTAGATGCCGAGTTTTTCGATGGTGAGGTAGCGTGGGTGATTGGCGGGGACGGAATATTCGGAGCGTTGCTCTTCGGTGATTTCGGTTTCGTCGACTTCCTCGGCGGCTTCTTCAACAGTTTCGATGACGCGGCGGAGACTACCTTCTTTTTCGTTGTAGTAGTGATATTCCCAAATTGCGGTGCGAGCGAAGAAGAAAGTGAGGCAGAACAAGATGATGCCGAGGAGGATTTTGCTGATAAGGGTGCGGGAGCCCTCAAGGTCCATTTCTTCGGAGTTTTCTTTGATTTTTAGATCTTTTTGAGCGGGTTGTTTGGTGGTTTTTTTGCTGAGCTTGACGGTCTTCGGCTGAGTTTTAACTTCTTTAGTTTCTTTGACCGTCTTAGGTTTCTCGGCTGCCGCTTTGATGTCCTTGGTGTCTTTAGTGTTTTTGTTGTCTTGTTTCATGCCACCCTTTCTAATTTAGTTTTCTGCTGTGTCTAAAGTTAATTCAGCTTTTTGAGCTTTTTTGGACTTTTTCGTGCGTTTTTTAGTTGGTTTGCCGTAATCGTCGTAAGTGACCATGAGAGCGCGAGAGTCGATGGCGCGGAGATTTTCAATTGAGATGGTAACGATGAGGAGGAGTCCAGTGCCGGAGAGGGAGAGACCTTGCGGAGCGCCGGTGAGGACGATGAAGACGTAGTCGGTGATGAACGGAAGCATGGCGACGAAGCCGAGGCTGAGTGCGCCGAAGAGGTTGAGACGCTTGACGATTTTTTCGAGGTAGTTGGCGGTTTGGAGACCCGGGCGGACACCCTCGATGAAACCACCTTGCTTTTGGAGATTGTCGGCGATTTCTTTAGTGTTGAAGTTGACGCTGGTGTAGAAGTAAGTAAACATGACGATGAGGAGGAACATGGCGACGGGGTAAACGAACCATTGCCAAGTGATGCCGAGGGGATAGAGACTGGAGAAAGTTTGTGCATTTGGCGCTGTGAAGAGGGCAACGAGTTTTTGTCCGAGGACGGAGTCGGCGTTGCTACTTAAAATGACTTGACCGATGAGGGCGGGGAGGGAGAGGAAAGCAGTCGCGAAGATGACGGGGATGACGCCGGCGGAGATGAGCTTGAGCGGGAGAATCGAGCGGATGTCGCCGTAAGCGGAGTTGCCGTGAACACGCTTGGCGTAGTTGACGGTCAAGATGCGCTGAGCTTCGTTGAGCTTAGTCAGGAAGTAGATGACAATAATGAGAGCGACGACGAAGCCGAGGACAATCCAGAAAACGGTAGGGTTGACGGGGAGGTTGAGCCAGCCGAAGAGGCTCAAAGAGCCGGCGGAAGTGTCGGTTAAGCTTGACCAGAGGGCGGCGGCGGTCGACGGGAAAGTCGAGACGATGCTTGCCAAGATGAGGGTGGACATTCCGTTACCGATTCCCTGTTCGGTCATGAGTTCACCGAGCCACATCAAGAGGATGGAGCCGGCGACCATGGCAACGACGGCGATGACCCATTGTATTGAAGTTAAGTCGGGCGTGATGGCGGTCGTGGAGGCGAGGATGTTTTGATTAAGCATGTAAATGTAGGCGATGGACTGGACGATGGCGAGAGGAACGGCGAGGATGCGGGTCCATTGGTTAATCTTGCGGCGTCCGGTTTCGCCGTCTTCGGAGATTTCTTCTAAGCTCGGGATTGCCTTAGTCAAGAGTTGGATGACAATCGAAGCGGTGATGTAAGGGGAGATGCCGACGAGGATGATTGAAAAGTTAGTCAGTCCACCGCCGGAAATCATGTTGAGGAAAGAGCCGAAGTTGCTGGAGTTGATAAGATTGTGGACGGCGTCGCGGAAAGTGGTGACGTCGCCTAAGGGGACGGGGATGTGAGCGAGGAAGCGGTAAACGAACAAGATTCCCAAAATAATTAAGAATTTTTTGAGCATGTCTTTGTTCTTTAGGGATTTGAAAATGGTTTTGAAATGCATACGGGACCTCAACTAGAATTTACTTTATCCATAATATCATAAAAAAACAAAAAAAAGAAGAGAGAAAGAGAAGCGACTTCACGTTCGGTTTTGTCCTGGTCCTCGCCTCGCAGTCGTCAAAAAATACAACATCTAGTCCTGCGCTTGCCGACGACGTAACCTCGGACTCGCTTGGTAGATGTTGTATTTTTGACTGCTGGCGGTTGCGGAATCGGACAAATAACCGAACATGAATCCGCTTCCTATCCTAAGCCTCTTTCTTACTCCTCATTGGGACAGCGACTTTTTTGAAGTCACCGCCAGCCTTTTTGATGGCTTCGATGGCACTCTTGGAGGCGAATTGGGTTTCCAGAGTGATTTTAGATTTCAATTCACCGCGAGAGATGACCTTAACTTTGACGTAAGGCGAAGTGATGAAGCTTTTTTCCGCGAGGACGAAGTTGTCGACGTTGCCTTTAAGTTCGTTAAGAACGTCGGTGTAGACGACTTCGGCTTTAGCGTGGAGGGTTTTGAACCCTTTGAGCTTCGGGATGGCTTGCATGATGGCGCGTTGACCGCCCATGAAGCCAGTTGGCATCTTGCGGTGACCGGTGCGGGCTTTTTGACCCTTGGTACCGCGACCGGCGGTTTTACCTTGACCAGCGGAGATGCCGCGACCCTTGCGGGACGGGCGAGTGTTTTTGTTGACTTCGAGTTCGTTGTACTTCATAGTTATTTCTCCTTCTTCTCTGCGGTTTTCTTAGTCGCAGTTTTTTTCGGAGCGGTTTTCTTGACGGTCGTGGTCTTCTTGGCTACGGTTTTCTGTGCCGGAGCTTTTTCTACCTTGGCAGCGGGTTCCTTGGCGACGGTCTTAGCCGGTTTGGCTTCAGCCTTGGCTTCTTTCGGTTCGGATGCCTTAAGAGCGGTGGTGGTCCAATCCTTGCGCGGAGTTTGTTGGCGCAAGCCCTCAAGCACGGCGTAAGCGATGTTGACTTTGTTAGTGGAGCCGAGGCTCTTGGAAATCAAGTTTTTAACGCCAGTGAGACCGATGATTGAGCGGACGACGCCGCCGGCGATAATACCGGTACCTGGAGCGGCGGGCTTCATGAGCACGTCAGCGCCAGTGACCTTGGTTTCGGTTTCGTGGCAGATGGTTTCGCCATCCATGGCGAAAGTAATCATGTTTTTCTTAGCCTTTGTGGTGGCTTTTTGAACGGCGGAGGTAACGTCGTTACCTTTGGCGACGGCGACGCCGATTTTGTTCTTGTGGTTGCCAACGGCGACGAGGGCTTTGAAACGCATACGGCGACCACCAGCGACGGTGCGGGAGACGCGATAAATGTGAATCGTGGTCTCGTCAAATTCTTTCGGGGCGTCGCTGATACGACCGTTGCGGTCGCGACGACCACGGCGATCCATGCGGTGACCGGAGATGTCGCGAGTTTGCTTAGTCGCGGCGGTGCGGTCGCTCATCTTGAGCGTGCCGGACACGTTGACGACTTTGGCTTTTTTGTCATTAGATTCGGGCATAATTAGAACTCCAATCCTTCTTTTCTGGCGGCGTCAGCGAGGGCGGACATGCGGCCAGCGTAAAGTTTTGACCCACGGTCGAACACGGCTTTTTGAACTTTGGCGGCTTTTGCCTTTTTGCCAATTTCTTCGCCAATCTTGGCGGCGAGTTCGGTCTTGGTGCCTTTAAGTTTGCTGCCAACAGTCGTGGCGTAGGCGAGGGTAGCTCCCTTGTCATCGTCAATTAGTTGAGCAGAGACGTGCTTGTTAGAGATGTTGACGCTTAAGCGCGGGCGCTCGGCGGTGCCGTGGATGTTAGCGCGAGTGCGGTTAGCGCGGAAGATAGCTTTCATATTATTTCTTTCCTGCCTTTCCAGCCTTGCGGAGAATGACTTCGTCCACATATTTAATGCCTTTACCCTTGTACGGCTCAGGTTTCTTCAAAGCGCGGATTTCCGCAGCGACTTGACCGACCTTTTGTTTGTCGATGCCGGTGACGATGATGTTCATCTTGTCGACTTTGAGTTCAACGCCATCAGGCGCAGTGTATTTAACGGGGTGAGAAAAGCCGAGAGCCATCTCAATTTGTTTGCCACCGCCTTGAAGACGGAAGCCAACACCGTTGATTTCTAGCTCCTTTTTGAAGCCCTGAGTGACGCCAATGACGGCGTTGTTGAGGAGGGCACGTTGGAGACCGTGCCAAGCGCGAGATTCAGGCTCGTCGTTGACGCGAGTGACGACGATTTTGTCGCCATCAACGGAGGTTTTCGTATTTTGTTGAACCGGAACAACGAGCGAACCCTTAGGTCCAGCGACGGTAATTTCCGTTTCGCCGACCGTAATTGTCACTCCTGCCGGAATTTGGATAGGTTGTTTTCCGATACGACTCATTTGTTTCCTTTAGGTTAGTAATATCTAGCGCATTTTATCATATTTTGCGCGAATTGACAAGAGAAAATCGCCTTTTGAGCGATTTTCTGCGTGCGCATATTATATATACTATTCTGTGACGCCGAGTTCGATGCGTTTGAATTGGCGGACGGTGATGTTTTCGC
>CAYRNS010000033.1:0-5233 GCA_964425805.1 uncultured Candidatus Saccharibacteria bacterium | reverse complement strand
TTAATCGTGGATACTGGGATCCAAGTGAAACCATGAGGACTTTGGCGGAGGAGATATTAACAAACAATCGTAGCTTTGTAGAAGAACTTGCTACAGAATATCCCACCTACTTTGACACTAATAATCTAGCTATTACACAAGACAATTACTTTCTTGTCGCATCAAAGTATCGTCTTGGAACGGCACAAACAAATCAATTCCAGTCGGGAGATCAATATGGTGCGAACTGGCACTGGGGGAGTAAGTGTACGGAAGCTGGAGTGTGCGACGAGGAGGCATCGGTGGCGGGCAATACAGGACTGTCAGAAATGCCGAGGGAATATTTAGTCGACACGGGTATCAAAGGCGGACTTTATAACTGGTATTCCGCTACGGCAGAGACTGGCAAATATGGCACCTCAGTCAGCGGCGTAGACTCATTATGCCCCAAAGGATGGACGAACGTTAGCTACGGAAGCGCATCGGAAGAGAAAACTTGGTACTTCGTAACTTATCGAAATTATAGTTTTACAACCGTGCGTCAAATGCCAGTTTCGTACGTCTGGGTTGGGGAATATAGAGAGAGCGGCACGTTTGCTTATCAGGATCTTCAGTCTAATTTCTGGACAAGGACAGCTCACTCAAGCGGCACGGTTGCAAGGGATATTCATCTAACGCATGATCAATTAAGCTCTGGGGCAGATGGTAAGTCTCAAGGTAACTTAATACGCTGCATGCTCAAATAGAAACTGTAATCTACATTTCTTTCAAATCCACCTCTTCCTTTCTGCCATCGCGGAAATGGAACAAGATTGAATAATTGGACATAATTTCCGCATATTCTACCAAAGTATACCAAGCGCGCTCGTCGAAGTTCGTTATGACAATATGCTCGGCTAGTGAGATATGCGAAATATCCGATCCGTCGTCGGAGCTTAAAAAATCTTTCCTGAACTCACTCCACTCAATCACATAACTGTCTAACATCCGATTCAAAGCAACGACAAATGCCTTGCGTATCTTTCTATCTTCAATCATTGGCACTCCGCAAGCTCCGCTCGACCCGCAAACACCTTTATGAAGTCTCCCGCAACCATGACAAACGTAGGCTCGGCTCATTTCTGACTCGACACCATGCTTGTTACTATGATTGCAAACCCACATGCTTTTTCCGTTTCCGACTGGTTCATAAGTCACAACTTCACCCGTCCGTTCATCGACAATTTTCTTCGCGCGATAACAAGTATGATGCACGCAAAACGCTCCGCAAACCCCACAATATAGATTTCCCGTGAACGGACTATCATAATATCTTCCCCGCGACTTGCCACGACGTTTAAGTTCGGCTTGCACCAACTTAAACGCTTCCGGCGTTACAATTGCGTCGTGCGAATCGCGGATATACCATTGTTTCCGCTCGCCATTATTGACCCGTACTTCCTTACTTAAAAAATCAACCGTATAAGTTTTTTGCAAAATCGCGTCACCCATATACTTTTCATTGGTTAAAATATGGCGCACCGCTTCGGCAGTCCAACGTTCTTTGCCGGAGGCGGTTTTTATTCCGCGTTGTCGCAAAATCCGCGCTATGCCTTGCAAAGTTTCTCCGTCGAGATAAGCCCGATAAATGAATCGAATGATGTCCGCTTCCTCTTCGACAATTCGCGGCAATCCATCCTCGCCTTTCTCAAAGCCTAAAAAGCTTTTCCAAGGAAGCGTAACCTTTCCCGCTTCCATACTGCGCAAAATTCCCCAACGTACGTTCTGACTGATTGAACGGCTTTCCTCTTGCGCGATCGATGACATAATCGTAAAAATCAGCTCCGCCTGCGCGTCCATTGAACTGATATTCTCTTTTTCAAAAAATACTTCAATGTTGTCCGCTTTTAGTTGGCGCGTGATCGTCAGGGCGTCGACGGTGTTTCTGGCGAACCGAGAAATTGACTTAGTTAGAATTAAATCAATTTTTCCCGCCATCGCGTCGTCGACCATCTGGTTGAAACCGTCGCGATGTTTATAACTCGTTCCGGTGATACCCTCGTCAGCGTAAATTTGCACAAATTCCCACTCCGGCTTGCTCTGAATGTAGGTTGTATAATAATCAATCTGCGCTTCGTAGCTGTTTTGCTGCGAATCAAGCTCCGTAGAAACGCGTGCATAGGCTGCGACGCGCTTTTTACGACTAAGCTCAAGACGCGTCTCTTTTACGGTTGGGTCATGGAGCAAAACTTGTTGACGCTTATGCTCCTTTGTTGATATTTTTGGCATAAATTCCTTTCTAAATTATTTAACTCGCGTTAAAGTATGCGAGTGTGTTTTGCTTTGTTTGGGTATAATTAAAGCAAGTTCAGCAAGTGCGACTTTAGCTTCAACGGCACGCAAGTCGGTCTTGGTGATTTGCTTGCTTTTGCAGAGTTGATTTGCGGCTAGCCGATAACAATTTAGCTCGACATAGCGATCAAAAAGCTTTTTCCTCACTTTCTCTCCTTTCTTTGGCAAATTGACAAAAATGCCTAATTATTTTTATATATTTGAAGTTTATTTTGATTTATTTTACTAGTCAAGGTAATTTTACGAGCAAAACATGCTATAATAACCTTATGAGACAAGATTCTTCTTTAGACAAAATAGTATCAAGTGTTGCCTTGCTTTGCGTTGGCGTTTGCTTCGTCGTCTGGGCGGATAAAGTCACGGAGTGGATTGCGATTTTGTTCGGCATTATTGCGCTGATTTATGCTACGGTAAAGTTTATTCTGTTCCTTAAAACCGACCCAGAAAAGCGCACGACTTTACCGCTACTTTATATTATTCTCTCTGCTGCGGTTGGAATTTTACTGGTTTCTCGTGCGAACTTTATCAAGGAAGCAATTTCTTTTGTCGTTGGCGTTTATATTATTCTGACTTGTTCAGTGCAACTTCTTAACATTTCTAGTTTGCGCCGTCGCACCGGACTTTTGGTCGGTTCGTATGCTTGGTCGGTGATTGGAATTATCGTTGGCGCGCTTTGCGTTGGTGGACAGTTCATAATTCCTGATGAATTGGCGCGGCTGACGGGCGTAGTTCTGATTATTTATGCGATTGTTTATTTGACCGGTTTTGTTGTCGTTCGCTCGGCGGTCAAGAAGTCTGATGTCGGCAAGGAACGCGTTAAAATCGAGGAAGCAGTTATCGTTAAAGAGGCTAAAGAATCTGAGGCCGCCGGCACCGAAGCGAAGAAGCTCTCGAAAAAATCTAAAAAATAGTTTATAATATAGGAAGTTAAAGGAGTTATATGAAAAATCCACGTCTCATTTTGATTACTAACCCGGGGTCCAGCTCCCGCAAATATGCGCTCTATCGCGAAGACGAGCTTCTTTGCTCGCTCCACTTTGAGTTTGAGGGCAAGAAAGTCGTTTGCACTCTGAAAAAAGCCGACGGCTCAAAGAAAAAACTCGACAAGACTTATAGTGATTTGAATTCGACGGTCGGCGCCTTAAACGAGATTTTGACTTCCGAGGGGTATCTCGGTGGCGTTTCCAAGATTGACGCCATCCTCGCGCGTATCGTCGCAACAGGCGAATATTTTACCGAAGACCATCTTGTTGACAAAGAGTGTTTGAAGATGCTCGAAATCGCCAAAAAGCGCACGCCACTCCACGTTCCGGTGGTTGCCAACGAAATCGAAGCCTTTGTCAAGGAGTTTAAGGGTACGCCGGTGATTGCTATCTCCGACTCTTCTTTCCATGCTGCGCGCCCGGATTTGACTGAGTATTATGCTATTGATAAAGACCTCGCCGACAAGTATGAGATTAAGCGTTATGGCGCTCACGGTCTGTCCGTCGGTTCCATCGTCGATTACATGACTCGCGAAGATATTTTGCCGGAGAAATTAATCGTTTGCCATCTCGGCTCCGGTTCGTCCATCACTGCTGTGTTCAAAGGCCAATCTCTTGATACGACTATGGGCTACACCCCGCTTGAGGGTTTGATGATGTCAACACGCTCTGGCTCAATTGATCCTGCCGCCGCGCTCGCTGTTAAGCGTGCTATGAAATTTACTGACGATGAAGACCTCGAACAATATTTGAACAAAAAATGTGGTCTGCTCGGCGTTTCCGGTCAAACCGATGACATGCGTGAGATTATTCGCTTGCGTGATGAGGGCGATGACCGCGCAACGTTTGCGCACGCGATGTTTGTTTATCGTATCCAGAGCGAAATTGGTCGCATGGCGGCTTCGCTTGGTGGCGTCGACGCGATTGTGTTTACCGCTACCATCGGCGAGCGCTCCGATGAGATTCGTCGCTGCGTTTCTCAAAAACTCGGTTACCTCGGCTTTGAACTCGACAATGCGAAGAATGAGTCCGAGCTCGAGAATCGTCATGAAAATATCGCTGCGGAAAATTCCAAGCCGATTTATGTTATTCGTACCGACGAATTTGAAGAAATGATTCGCCGCGCAAAGGTTGTGCTGGATGGTGAGAAATGCGAGTGCGGCTGCGGACATTTGAAGTCTGAATGCAACTGCAAAGATTGCAAATGCAATAAATAATATATCACCAGGTGAATAATTTATGGAACAACCGCAAGTTACAAAGCAGGAAACTGAAGAAATTATTCATCTATCGAATAAAATCCTCCTCGATTTGGTCGAGGGGGATTTTGTCGAATTTGGCTGCTATAAGGGCGACACGTCTGTTTTGTTGCACGAAGCCATCGTCAAATATAAAAAAGCTCACGGGCGTCGCCCCTCTAATTTTCCTCTGCTCTGGCTTTATGACTCTTTTTCTGGTTTGCCTCCAAAAACCTCTGAAGATGTTTCGGCGGCGGGTGACCAGTTCAAGGCTGGTGAGCTTTTCGTTTCCAAACGCGAGGTTGTTGAACGTCTCAAAAAACTCGGTTTCCAGAGGGATTTTATCATCAAAGGATTCTTTGAAGAGCTTGATGCTGCAAGCGATCTTCCTGCAAGTATCTCTTTCGCTTTTCTCGACGGAGATTTCTATAGCTCCATAAAAACGTCGCTGGAGCTTGTTGTTCCAAAACTTTCTCGCGGTGGAATTATCGTCGTTCATGATTATAATAACCCCGAGCTACCGGGCTCCTCGCGCGCCGTTGACGAGTTTTTAAAATCACGCCCAGAGTTCAAGTTGATACAGAAATACACCCTGGCAATTTTGACGCGCTAGAGAGCGGTTTGAAGCGGAATGAACATGGGTGGAACTTTACTTCCACTACTGCTGTTAATCGTGGATACTGGGATCCGGAAGAAAGCACA
>CAYRNS010000032.1:0-5900 GCA_964425805.1 uncultured Candidatus Saccharibacteria bacterium | reverse complement strand
ATCTGGGACAAATACGCCGACTGGTTCCTCGAAAGCCAAAAACTCTTCAAAAACCTCCCTCTCCTCAAACGCACCCTCGAAGACCTCCTCATCATGTCCCACCCCTTCATGCCTTTCCTCACGGAAACAATTTGGCAAGCCTTAAGCTGGACCGACGGCATGATTATCAACCAAAAATGGCGGGAAAGCCTCAAATTTGACCCTATAAGCGCCGAAAACTTTGAAAGGCTCATGCTTACCGTCTCCGAAGCCAGAAAGGTCTTAGCGGGGCTTAAAGACACCGTTAAAGGCATTTCTGTCGGGCTTGTTTACGGCGACGACGGCTTAGTCGAAGACAACGCCGAACTCATCAAACAACTCACCCACGTCGACTACATCAAACCGACCGACGGCACCCCAAGGGGAATTAGACTCGCCCTCTCCGGCCGCGAAGTTTACCTCGACGTCCCCGCCGAAATCGTCAAAACCTACAAAGACCAACTCACCGACCGCATCCTCGCCGTCGGCAGGGAACTAGACGCCTTAAACGCCCGCATGATGAACCCAAATTACGTCAAAAAAGCTCCCGCCCACCTCGTCGAAGAAACCAAAAAAGGCATCGAAGAAAAGAAATCCTTAATCGAACGCCTCAAACAAGAACTTTCCGTCATCGAATAACCACAACGCCTCTCTTTACAACCCATCCCTTTTATGCTATAATAAAAAGATTACATGGGGGGGAGCACATTCACAAATTGATAAGGAGGGGATTCTCACGTACACTTCCAACTACTGCATCACCGCCGGTCTGTCCATCTTATTCCTCGTCGGTTGTCTACTTCACCTCAACGAAAACGACGTTTTCCCCTTGAGGACAATCAAAAAGTTCAAAAGACTCATAGTCGTCCTCACCGCAGAAATCATCCTCGACTGCCTCTTCGCACTCCTCGATGGCAAAAACGTCGACGTCGTCTTCCTCTACGTCATTAAGTTCTCCGAGTTACTGTTAAACCCGTGCTTGGCGCTTCTTGTCTTCGACATTTTCTTCGAAGTCGACAAAACCAAAAATAAACGCCACAAAAGCGAATATTTCCTCACCATGGTCAAAATTCGCAACATCATAACCCTACTCGTTGTCTTTAATGGCATCCTTCTATCCCTGATGGTCTTTGGCTGGAACGTCTTCACAATCGACGAAGCAAATTTCTACCGCCGCGGCATCCTGACTCCCGTCTACCTCACAATTCTCGGTCTCAGCATCGCCGCCCTCATCTGGGGCTTGGTCCTTTTCTCCCGCAACTCCCAAAGCAGCCTAAAGTCAACCCTGTTCTTCTTCGCCAGCACAATCGTCGTCGGCATCATCCTCAGGGACATCTTCCCAAAAACCAACTACGACTTCCTCTGCATCTCCGTCTCAGTATCGTTCCTGCTCATCTACTACTCCCACATCACCCTGCGGCTCGACCCACTCACCAAACTCCTGAACCGTCAGGTCTACATGCGCATGTTTGAACGCGTCAACTACACGACCGTCGTCATCGCCATTGACGCCAACAACTTCAAACACATCAACGACACCTACGGTCACGAATGCGGCGACCGCACCCTGAAACAAATCGCCAAGCTAATCCACAAAGCCTACGGCAAAAACGCCCACTGCTTCCGCACTGGCGGCGACGAATTCTGCGTCATCTTGAAACAAGGTGTTTTCGAAGAACTAATTGAAGAAACGCCCCACTTCGACGCTTACGCCCTCGCCAAAAACCTCACGGAAGACCTCAGTGCCCTCATCGGTCAGCCCCAAAAAGACAGCCAAATCCACCTCGAATTCGGCGTCTCCCAAGGCACAGGCGTCTTCTACTCGCCGGAAACTCACGGCACCATCAGCCTAAGCGAAAGAAAATCTTTCCGAGAAGTCGTAGAAATTGCCGACCGCAATATGTACAAGGCAAAAGAAGAATTCAAAAACCAGCAGCTCCCCCTTACCGACCCATAAAAATCGCCCCGACCAAGATTCCGTCGGGGCTTTTTAATCTCAAGTGCTATTTCTTCTCCAGACCCGCAAACCCGCGGCAATTCCATCCATACTTCTCTCGACAATTCCGCTCCGCCTTAAGTAATTTTTCTGTTTCCTCCAGCTCAAGCTTCATCTGCTCGCACTCGCGCACAGTCTGTTCGTGCAACTCGCAAATCCTATCCGTCGTCACCTTCCAAGCTTCCAGTAACAAATCCGACGCACGCCGCACCCTACATTCCAAACTCATCAGCTCTCGAATCGCCTCTTCGCGATACCCGTCTGGGTCAGGAGTCTCATCGTCCATCATCTCCAGCTCTCGCATCGTAATCGAATCCTCAAGCCCGTCCACGTGCTTAATCCTCCGCCAAATGTCATCATCAATCTCCGAAACTTCGCCCCACTCGAGCTTCTCGCAGTTGCGAACCATCCCCGACGCTTCCTCCGCTAATCGCTCAGCCTCAGAAACTCTCGGATACAGCTGGTTCAACATCACATCATACAAATTCTCCATCTCTAGCACTCTCCTTAAAAGTTCTACTCGCTTCTGGAACTCCCCTCCCGAACCGAGCGATATATCTTTTTATTATACCACACTTACGCTAAAAAATCAAGTTGCTCTCCCACTCCGCTCGTGCTAAAATAAACATATGCATAAGCGTGGTGACACATTAGTCGAGATTATGTTCGCCGTCGGCATCTTTGGTCTCGTTGCCATCGGCGCCATCGGCATCATGAACAAAGGTCTCTATGACGCCCAAAAAGCTCTAGAAATCACCATGGCACGCCAAGAAATCGACGCCCAAGCCGAAGCCCTCCGCTTCCTCCACGAAGCCTATCTTGCTGAGGAAAAAAGCAAAGACCCCAAAAACACATACAGTATGATTTGGAAGCACCTGCAAAGCCTCATTTATAAACCCTCCGACCCTAAACTCGCTCACTTCTTCGACTCCTACAACGGCGTCAGCTGTAACGCCATTTATTCTGACAACAACGCACTTCCCGCCCGATCAACCATAAGCGTCCCAGGGTTCAGCACCACCGCTGCACCCTTCATAGTCAACACCCGCCGTCTTGACGAAGCTACCGCAGCCGCCATGATGAACATTCGACTCGGAGAAAATGGCACTATAGACAGTTATTATCCGCCCGCTCAAACTGCCAGCATCGGCATTCTCATTTACCGTTCCAGCGCCGCAATCATGGAATCCACCCCGACTTACCCTAGGCTCCTTTTTTCCAGCAAAAACTCCTTCACGTTCACCGACCTCGAAGAAAACCTTTCTGACGTTGAATTGAACGACACCACTGGCAGGGTCACAAATTACGAAACCCGCTTAGCCAAAGCCCAAGGCATCTGGATCGTCGGCATCGCCTCCGCCGACACCAACCCCGAATTCTACGACTTCCACATCCGCACTTGCTGGACCGCCCCGGGCGAAACTGACTCCACAACCATCTCCACCACCGTCCGCCTCTACAACCCCGACCACCACTAATTTTGTCGCGCCCAAACAAAAAACGCCCCGAAAAGCGTTCCTGAAACATAGTGGCTGGACCGGCAGGATTCGAACCTGCGAATGCTGGGACCAAAACCCAGTGCCTTACCACTTGGCGACGGTCCACTATGCTTTTATATTTTACCCTTATTCTCTAAAACCGTCAAGCGTGATATAATATCACCAATGATTTTTACTTCCGAATCCTCCCTCTCCACCTTCGCCGAACGCCTCGGCGCCTTTCTAAAGACCCAAAAACTCCCCCTCTGCCTCGAACTCGTCGGCGACGTCGGCGCCGGCAAAACCACCTTCACCCGCGCCCTAGCGAAAGGTCTCGGCATCACCGCCCCCGTCACCTCCCCCAGCTTCACCATCTCCAAAGAATACCCCTTCGACAATAATTTTCTAGTCCACTACGATTTTTACAGATTACAAGACCCAGGTCTCATGTCCGAAGACCTAAACGAATCCCTAAACGACCCCTCCGTTTTAACTGTCGTCGAATGGGCAGACTCGGTCCAAAACCTCCTCCCGAAAAACCGCCTAAAAATCACTTTCAAAATCCAAGCCGACAACTCTCGCAAACTAATCTTTAACCAGCCAATGGAAAAACTTTATGGAACTCTTTCTTGACACCTCCGACTTCGTCGCCAAAATCAAACTCACCGACGCCTCCGGCAAATCTTGGCAATACGAGGACAACCTCGGCAGAGAAATGGCAGAAAAACTCCTCGAAACCCTAAAAAACCACCTAGAAGAACATAATAAAACTTTCCACGACCTAACCAAAATCACCTTTTATGGCGGTCCAGGCTCCTTCACCGGCCTCCGCATAGGCAGCTCGGTCGTCAACACCTTAAGCCACGAACTCCACATCCCCCTCTTCGACCACAAGGGAACCAAACACCAAATCATCCTCCCCGACTACGGCCACCCCGCCAACATTTCCAAACCTAAAAAATAGTGGTATAATAAACTTATGTTCAATAATAATGGCCCAATAGTCCCTCAGATGCAAGACAGGACTAAAGGCACTTACGCCGAAACCAAGGCAGAAATCGAAGCCAGAAAACGCGCCCAAATGGCAGCCGACGCCGCCATGCTCGCCGCCCGCGAAGCCGAAAAAAAGAAAAAATCCCCTTGGCTCGCCATCTTGACCGCCCTCTTTGGCGCCATCGCTCTCGCCGCCGCCGGCTTCGCCGTCTACGAATATTTTGAAAACGACAAATTAAAAGCCGAACTCGAAAAAGCCAACCAATCCTACTCTTCCGCCCGCGCCGACATCGAAACTCTGAAAAAAGAAAACTCCGCCCTCCGCGCCGAAAACGACGACCTCCTCAACCAGCTCAACGACCTCACTCCTACAGAAAACGCAAACGAAGAAACAGAAGAAAAAGGTCTTTAGGCGCGGGGAGAGATGCTCTTCGTCGGGGTCTTTTCCACCTGCGAGGGCCGCCACCTATATTCCTGACGGCGCCGACAGGTTCGCCCGCAGGGCGGTTCTGCCGGACGCCCAGCGTATGAGGTGCCGGACCGAGACTGGAGACCCCGACAAGAGCGCTCGACCAAAAGCCCTAAAGACCGATATTCTCAAAATGCACTTTTTTATGATATAATAGAACTGGAATATTAAATTTTGATATAAATTTGTTACCCCTCCGCGAGAGTCAAAACGCGGAAAAGAACAATTAGAAAGAGCAACCCATGGAAATAATCTCCATTGTGATAGCCGCCGTAGTTGGCATTGGCGCCGGCGCGGGCGGAATTTTCGCATATAACAAGAAAAAAGAAAACGGCGGCAAAAACAAAGCCGAAGACTTAATCCGAAAAGCAAAACACGAAGCCGGCGACATCGTCCTCGAAGCTAAAAAAGAAGCCTCCCGAATCGCCAGCAAGTCCCAGCAGGAAGAATCCGAACGCCGCAAGGAATGGAAGCGCACAGAAAACCGCCTCATGGAACGCGAAACCTCCCTCGACAACAAGCTTGACCAGCTCGAAAAGAAATCCGAAAAACTCCAAAAGTCCGAAAAAGAAATTGAAGACTTAAAGAGCGAAATCCGCGACATCCGCATCAAACAACACGAAAAGCTCGAAAAAATCGCCGGTCTCTCCAAGGTTGAAGCCCGCGAAAAACTCATGAAAATGACCGAAAACGACATTAAACAAGACCTCGTCAACCTTGTCGCCAAGGAACAAAAAGAAATCAAACACGACGTCGACGAAACCGCCCAAAGCATTCTCCTGACCGCCATGGAACGTATGTCCTCCGAAGTCACCGCCGACCGCACCATCACCGCCCTCAAGCTCCCCGACGACGAAATGAAAGGTCGCATCATCGGCAAAGAGGGAAGAAACATCCAAGCTCTCCAGCGCGCCACCGGCGTCGACATCGTCGTCGACGACGCCCC
>CAYRNS010000031.1:0-6229 GCA_964425805.1 uncultured Candidatus Saccharibacteria bacterium | reverse complement strand
GTAGTCCTTTATAAAGTCCAGGAAGATGATAAGCGGGATGGAGCCAAAATCGCTGCGCGCTAGTCGATAGAATTTGTTAATTTATCAAGTGGTTTTTTAAGAAGCTTTGGAAGAAAAACAAGTAGCGGGCAAGAAGCAATGGCAATCGTGCCGGCGAGAATTAAGGTCGTAGCGGAGATTTCTGGCGCGAGGCGGAAGATCCAGCGTAACGCCACAAAACAAACAGCAAGCCCAACTGTACAGCCGGCATAAACAACGGCGCGATACGTATTGAATGGCAGGCAAATTCGGAGAAGATAGAACATGCCGACCGCCGCAAAAACAAGCGTACAAGCCGTAGACACTTCTTCTGCTGGAACATTAAAAATTCTGCAACCGAACACCGTCAAAAATACCGCAATGGCACTAACGATGCCGCCCGGGACGGCTTTGCCTAGAATATTGGAAATGAATCTACCTTTAATAAGATTTTCGTTTGGCATTTGTGCGAGGAAGAAAGACGGTAGCCCGATTGTCCAAATAGAAAGCATAGAGACCTGTGCCGGCAACATCGGATAAGAAACTCCAAGAGCAAGAGTTAGCCCCGCGGCAAGAACCGAAAAAACATTTTTGACGATAAACAAACTGCCCGAGCGTTCAAGGTTATTAACGACGCGCCGACCCTCGCGAACAACTGCAGGCATTTTGGAAAAATCAGACTCAAGCAAGACGAGTTGCGCCGTCTGAACCGCCGCATCGCCGCCAGAAGCCATAGCAATGCTACAGTCGGCATCTTTGAGCGCAAGAACATCATTTACGCCATCACCAGTCATCGCCACGCGATGATTTTTCTTTTGCAGTGCCTTAACAAATTTACGTTTTTGTTCCGGCGTAACGCGTCCAAAAACAGTATATTTTTCTACGGCAGCATCAATTTCTTCATCATTTTTTAACGTCGAAGCATCAATATATTTGTTAGAATTTTCTATGCCAGCTTGACGCGCAACTTCAGCAACCGCCATGGCGTTATCGCCAGAAATTACTTTTATCGCTACTCCCTGCTCGCGGAAATATCTGAACGTTTCTGGCGCGGTTTTTCTAACGGGATTTTCTAAAATAATCAAGGCAAGCGGCTGAATTGGTCTCGTTAACTCCTCGCCGTTCAACTGAGAATTGTAGTCGCCGAACACGAGAACGCGATAACCTTTGCGAGCATAACTTAAGATATCTTTTGCGTATTTGTCATAATCCGCCTTAAGGACAAATTCCGGAGCGCCCAACACAAAATTATTCTCGCCAAAATCAACAGCGCTATATTTGTATTTAGACGAAAAGCCAAAAATTTGCTTTGGCTTTTTTGTTTGAGGACTATTTTTGAAATATTTTTTAAGCGTCGACATAGTGGCATTATCGTTCGGCAAGGCTTTTACAAAATTAGCAATAATATTTTCTAAATTTTTAGCATCATTTAGCGGGACGAGTTGCTTTAGCTTCATGTCAGGACTTGTAATTGTGCCGGTTTTATCAACACAAAGGACATCAACCCGCGCAAGAGTTTCTATGCATTTCATCTCGTGAACGAGAACTTGATTTTGCGCAAGTTTAACAGCGCTGATAGCTAACGAGACACTTGCAAGCAAGAACAGTCCCTCCGGGATCATCCCGAGTACTGCCGAAGCCGCATTTTGTACGGCGGCATCAATTGGCAGATGGTTAATGAAGAACTGATGTCCAAACAAAAGTGCGCCGACAGGAATAATAGCTATGCCGGCGGTCCTAACGATACGGTTAAGCGAGCGGATAATTTCCGATTGTTCGCCATTTTTAATAGCTTTAGCCTGAAGTGTAAGTTTAGAAATATATGATTCGACGCCAACTTTTGTTACTTTTGCGTAGCATTCGCCAGACACGACGAAACTACCAGAAAGCAGTTCGTTTCGCGAATTTTTTGGAATTTCGTCAGCTTCGCCGGTAATTAAAGCTTCGTTGACCGAAACGCCCCCCTCTACAACGACCGCATCAACTGGAATTTGGTCGCCTGCCTTGAATTTTATTATGTCGTCGACAACCAGCTCGTTGATTGGAACTATCATACTTTTGTTCTCTCGAACCACTTCCGCTTTTTGCGAGTGAATCATTGTCAGCCGATCGAGAGTTTTCTTAGTGCGAAGTTCCTGAATAATGCCAATCAAAGTGTTCGCCGTGACGACGCCAAGAAACGTAAGGTCGCGATATGAACGAACCGTGATAAGCACAACAGCAAGTGCAGCAAAAACACCATTAAAATATGTAAAAGTGTTATCAAAAATAATACGCGCGACAGACTTTGAGGGAGACTTAATTGGCTTATTATATTGTCCAGCTTCAGTTCGCTCTCTGACTTCTTCCAATGAAAGACCGCTCGGATGATCCATAGCTTAATTATATCATTTTAAGGAATAATCAACACTAAAAAACGCCTCTTCGGCGATTTTTATAATTCTTGCTGGTCTGGGTGATCGGACTTGAACCGACGACCTCAGCGTCCCGAACGCTGCGCGCTACCAACTGCGCCACACCCAGCCACAACTCTGATTATTCTATCATATTTCTACAGAATTGTCGACAAAGACGTTTAGAACTGTTAAAATAGAATTATGAAAAAGCTCTTACTGTTTATCTTGTCGGCAGCAATTGTGCTGCTCGCGTTGCCATATCTCTCTTCGGGAACTTCCGTGTTTATGGCGAAGTGGGCATATGATTGGGGGTTGCCTGTGCCTATCGTGAAATTAATTTTAATCACCGTGGCGGCAATTTTACTTTTGGTGTTATTCAAATTTGTCAAAAAAGTAGTTGTGATTTTAGTGATTGCGGTTTTAGTAATGATTGGTTTAAATGCGCTAGGGCTTTACAACATGAGGACTGACCCGAAAGACATTGTAGCACAAATTTCTAAGGTCGCCGCCGAAAACAGCGAGACGATTGTCACGGCTTCGAAAGATCTGTTTTATCAAGCGTCGGCTTACGTGACGGAAGTCAATCCAGTGCGGGCGTTAACTGATTTCGCATCGGGCGAAGACTCGTATTGGTATATGGCGCCGAAAGACGAAGAAGTTGATTTTTCTCAGGAAGTTTTTCATGGGTATGAAGTTACGGAAACAAAGGAAGTAAAAGAGTTTAAGGCGTATCATCTAGTCAAAAAACAGGAAAATGATATAATAAAAGAATCGTCGGGGTTTGGCGCAGTTGGTAGCGCGCGCGCTTTGGGAGCGTGAGGTCAGCAGTTCGAGTCTGCTAACCCCGACCACAAAGAAAGTATGATATAATAAGCTTATGCTAGTCATAAGCTTTTTTCAATGGTGGTACGGCAGGGGATTTGGCGAATATATGGCTAGATTTGTTGATGGATTGAAAGACGCGGCCGACTTTTTCTCGATTCGACTCTTATTAAGGAATTTATTTGCGCCGTTCCGGCAAATTTCCGCAGAAAAACAAGCCAATTTGCCGTTGAATGCACGGATTCATGCGTGGTTTGACTTGTTGATTTCTCGCTTAGTCGGCGCGACGGTTAGATTCTTTTTGCTTATTGTGGGAACGGTCGTTTTGATAATTCGTGTGTGTTTAGGAATCGTGTTCGGAGTTCTGTGGCCGTTGATGCCGCTCTTGTTGGTTTATTCAATAATGTTATTTGCGAGAGGGGTTGTGTTCTAATAATGGACGAGTTTCGTTATAATTCAATTCGCGCAAAAAAGGCAAGGCTCGGCGGCTTTTTGGACAATCCGATAGTCCGTTTCATGATGTACCTATTGCTTATTTTGAGCATAGGCGGTTTTGTGTATTTAATGTTCTTTGCGAAGCGCGCGGAAGCTTGGCTCTGTTTGCCGATTGCTATGATTTCTGTCGCGATTTTGCTTTGGAGTAAGAGTGATTTAAAACGAGTACCGCTGGGTAAAACTGACGATATAAATGATATTTTGTCGGCAAACGTTTTACGGATTTTGAGCAAAAAACCAACGCCAGAAAATTTTGTTGACGGTTTATATAAAACTTGGAGTGGTAAGTTTTTGGCGGTTCGATTCGGTATCACGCGTGATTTTCTCAAAAGAGTTGCCGCGGAAATTCCCGAAGACATGGCACCAATTTTTGATTATGCGCGGAAAATCCGAGCAGAAATTGACGCTGAAGTTGTTTCTGGCGGGATGATTGGCGTTTCCGTTTTAAAGCAACATCCCGATTGTGAGCGGTTGCTGCACGAACGACGACTAGACTTGGATGATTTGATAGATGGCATAAACTGGCACAATCATCTTTATGGCTTGGTACGAAGTGCCAATAAAAAACGTCGCGACGGTGGTATTGCACGCGATTTTTCTTTCGGATATACGCCAACGCTTTCAAAATATAGTATCAATATTTCCGAAAGCAGGAAGCGGCAGGCGCGAACGCAGATTCATTTGGCTGGGCATCGCGAAATTGTCAGCAAGATGATTGAGGCGTTTTCTAAAGGTGGTCGACAAAATATCGCTTTGGTTGGCGCAGAGGGGACAGGGCGTGCGACTATCGTTAATGCGTTTGCGGAAGAATTGATGGATGCCGACGCGAAAGTGCCGAGCAGCTTAAAATACCGTCAAGTCGTGGCACTCGACGCAAGCGCATTGATTGCGGCAGCGGGCGAACGCGGAGAGCTCGAGGGGCTGGTGCGATTAGTACTGAGCGAAGCTTACCAAGCAAAAAATATCATCATTTGTTTAAACAATGCGCAGCTGTTCTTTGAAGAAGCAGTCGGGTCGGTTAATATTTCTAACGTTCTGTTGCCAATTATCGAAGCGGGGCGTCTGCGGATTATCTTGACCATGGATGAGCAAAAATATTTGGAAATCGCCGCAAAAAACAGTACGCTCATAAATAAGCTTAATAAAGTCATTGTAGAGCCAGCAAGCGAAAAAGAAACTACGCGTATTATGCAGGACGAGATTCTTGAGTTGGAGAAGAAATATAACGTTACTTATCAATATCTAGCGCTTAAAGAGGCCTATCGTTTAAGTGAAAGATACGTGCATGATATTGAAATGCCGGGGAGAGCTTTGAATCTTTTGGAATCGGCGGCGAATTATGCAACGGCTGGCGTCGTAACGGCAGAGACTGTGCAACTTGCTATCGAAAAGACTAAGGGCGTGAAACTTTCTGCGGCAAACGATTCGGAAAACCGAGAGAAACTACTCAATCTTGAAGAGGCGATTCGGAAGCGGATGGTCGGGCAAGATTATGTCGTGCAGACAGTTTCAGATGCGATGCGTCGCGCCGCGGCTGGTGTAAAAAACCATAAAAAGCCAATCGGCACTTTCTTGTTCCTCGGTCCGACTGGCGTCGGCAAGACTGAGCTGTCGAAAACGTTAGCAGACGTGTATTTTAACGGCGAAGATAATTTGATTCGGCTTGATATGAACGAATTTGTGACTGAGAGCGATGTATCTCGACTGATCGAGGAGGGGAAAGACAATGCGGAAAGTCTAACCGCGCAAGTGATGACGCATCCTTTCTCTGTGGTTTTGTTGGACGAGATTGAAAAGGCGCACCCAGCAGTTTTGACGACACTATTGCAACTCTTAGACGAGGGCGTAATGCGCGATGCGAAAAATCGTGAAGTTAGTTTTCGCGACGCGATTGTGATTGCGACGAGTAATGCTGGGGCGAATCGGATTCGCGAATATGTTGAGGACGGTCGCGATTTGTCGGTTGCAAAAGAGGAAATTCTGAACGAACTGATTGAAAGCGGTGAGTTTAAGCCTGAATTCGTAAACAGGTTTGACGAAATTTGTATCTTTACGCCACTCTCGAAAAAAGAGCTTGCCAAAATCGTAGAGCTAAATATGAAATCGATTAATAAAACGCTTGAACCGAAGAAGATTAAGGTGTCCTTAGGTGAGGGAGTGGCAGAAGAACTAGCTGAACGTGGTTATGACCCAAAAATGGGCGCGAGACCTCTGAAGCGTGTAATGCAGAAAATTGTTGAAAACATCGTCGCGAAGAAAGTGCTCGCAGGAGAGGCGGATAGTGGCGCAACGATCACGATTACTAAAGAGATGATTTGACTCTTACAGATGTTTCAGGTTTAGGATATTGACAAAATACGTATTTTGTGATACAATATAGAGTATGGATACTTTATTAGTGTCCAGATAGAAGATAAAGCAAATAGGTTAAGACCCCCTCCAGCAGGGGGTCTTTTCTTTCTCTCCACTACTGCTGTTAATCGTGGATACTGGGATCC
>CAYRNS010000030.1:0-7437 GCA_964425805.1 uncultured Candidatus Saccharibacteria bacterium | reverse complement strand
CGAGTATGGCTCGTAAAACCAACGATGACATGCTGATGGAAGATGAATTAGCGGCGGCTTTCTTGGAAGACGACGCTACCACTATGCTCGAGCCAGACGAGCCGGCAGCTTCTGCTCCTGCAGAAGAGGCTCTTGACGCGCCCGAGGGGGAAGAAGAAGCTATCGAACCATCAGATGAGGGGGATGATGGGTGGGAAACCGAAGGCGACTTTCCTGGACAACTCGCCGTAGATGTCTATGAAACCGCCGACAAATTAGTTATCAAAGCCCGCACCGCCGGGATTAAAAAGTCCGACTTGAACGTCTCGATTCACGACTCGATTCTAACCATCTCTGGCGTCTTGAGTGGTGGCGAAGACGATCAAACCACTCGCTGGCACATCCAGGAATGTTACTGGGGCGAATTCTCTCGCACCATCGCTCTCCCTGTTGCCGTTCGCGAAGACGAAAACTCCGTCAAAGCCGAGCTTAAAGATGGCGTCTTAACAATCACTTTCGAAAAAGAAAAAGTCGAAGCCCCGAAAGTAATTCCGGTTCAATAAGTTTCTTCATTTTACTTTTTCGAATCAGCAAAGAACTTCTAATCAAAAATCAACTTGGATTCATTCCAAGTTGATTTTATTGCTCAGCTTTCTTCATTGGAGCTTCTTCCTGGAAAGAAGCTCCACCTTTGAAAAACCTCCGATTCCTCGGAGGTTTCTCTTTATTAAATTCCTTTAAGCAACTTTGCGTACTACGAAGTTGACAATCGCATAGGCGAGAATAGCAATCACGAGACCGATAATCCCGTAAAGAATCGTATTCTTCGCGCTCGTCACCGCTGCTTGGTCGCCACCGGAAGTCGTATATTTCACACCACCGATAATCACCATCACCACGGCAAGAATACCAACAACATAAAGCACGACGTTAATCACATTGGTCACTGTCCCCTCAAGGTTATTCCCGCCGTTCAAGTTCGTTGCAATGATACCGTTATTAATCAGATTCGACGCCGACTCAGCATAAGCCGGATTCGCAGCAGGAAGTGCCGCCGCACCAAGTCCAGCAATCGCCAACACCCCAGCCATCACCGCAGTTTTAACTTTACTAGATAAGCTCATTTAAAGTTTCCTTTCTTTTTAACTTAAATCTATCATATCAAACCATAATCAATATGTCAAAATATTTATTACGCTAATTAGAAGCGAGCTAGACAAGGCAATGGCAAGTACAGCAAAGGAGACGTATTTATCATACGTCTCCTGCGGAGCGCAGCCGTTAACGCAGTATAGCGAAGCTTATAATTTGCGTATCACGAAATTGACAATCGCATAAGCGAGAATAGCCACCACGAGACCAATAATCGCATACGTCAACGTCATCTTCGCTTTCTTCACCGCTCCCGGGTCACCCGCACTCGTCGTCATCTGAATCCCCGCCACAATCATCATCACTACCGCCGCCACGCCAATCGCATACAGAAAATAATTTATAATATTCTCTTGCGCCGCCGCCGTATTTCCAGGCGTCGGAAACTTATTTTTAATCTCAGTAGGAATCTCTGCAAAAATCTTCATCCTGTTCATCTCATTATGCTCCCGTCGTCAACTTAACTACAAAAGTCGCAATCGCATACGCCAGCGTCGCAATCGCCAACCCAATCAGCGCGCTCGTAATCGTCTTCTTCGCTTTCTCGACCGCCCCCGAATTTCCCGCACTTGTCACAAACTGGAACCCCCCATACATAATCAAAATCACCGCCGCTAATCCCGCAAAGAACAACAAATCTTTCACCACCACGCCAATCACTCTCCCTACCGTAGACGTAATCTGACCTGACTCAAAATTGCTCTGCGAAATCTCGCCGTCCTCGCAATCTAGCGCTGCATACCACGGGTCAAGCCCAAAAAAGGTCACTCCGTTCGCACACGTCCCCGCCGCAAACGCTTGCGCTGGCACCACCGCCCCCGTCATCATCAATATCCCCGCCATAAAAGCAAACAATTTCTTTCTCATACCCTCATTATAACATACAAAAGTCATATCTTTAAAAGATTGACTTTTTCGCTTCAAAATGCTATAATTTATAAGATAAACATATCTGTATGAGTGTGTTGAAAAAACTAAAAAGCATAATCTTCTCTATGGGCGCCATTTTTTCGGCGCTTCTTTTGACTTTTAGCGTCCTCACCACCCCTGTTTTTGCCGAACCAGAAACCAACCAAAATCAGACCACGACTTCCGAACAAGCGCAAACAGAAAACACCGAAGAGAAAAAAGAGGAAACCAAAGACGAAGAATCCACCAACACCTGTTATGATGAATCCGGCTCCCTCGGCTGGCTCGTCTGCCCCACCACTGGCTTTCTCGCCCGCATCACCGATGGGCTTTACGACGTTATTCAGCAACACCTCGTCATCAAACCCCTCACCACCGATTCCGACTCCCCCTACCACCAAATCTGGACCATCTTCCGTGACTTTACCAACGTCGTCTTCGTCATCTTCTTCCTCATCATCATCTACTCTCAAGTCACCGGTATCGGCATCAGCAACTACGGCATCAAAAAGCTCCTCCCTAAAATCATCGTTTCCGCCATCTTAATCAACTTAAGCTACATCATCTGCGCCGCCCTCGTCGACGTCTCCAACATCGCCGGCGCCAGTCTCCGAGAAATCTTCACCAACGTTGAACAATCAATCACCCCAACCGGCATCGTCGCCGGTGCCAGCGAAGGTGCCTCAATCGACTTTGGCGGCATCCTCGCCGGACTCACCGGCGGTGCTCTCCTTGCTGGCCTCGCCGTTGGCGCCACAGGTGGTCTCGGCGCCCTCTTCGTCTCTCTCATCCCCGTGCTTCTCGGCGCCTGCGTCGCAGTTGGTATCGCTTACCTCACCATCGCTCTCCGTCAAGCTTTCGTCTACATCCTCATCATGATTAGCCCTCTTGCTTTCGTCTGTATGCTCCTCCCGAACACCGAAAGCTGGTTCGACAAATGGAAAAAATCCTTAACCCAAATGTTAATCTTCTACCCAAGCTTCGCCGTCCTCTTCGGCGCCAGCTCTCTCGTCGGCTGGACTATCATCGCCGCCGCCGAAGACGGTTTCGCTCTTGTCCTCGGCATCGCCGTCAAAGTCATCCCGCTCTTCGCCTCCTGGTCTCTTCTGAAGATGTCCGGCACCCTCCCGGGACAAATCTCCGCCGCCGTCAACAAATTCGCTCAGCGCCCTGTCGGCTCTGTCCGCTCTTGGGCGACGGAAGACGCCGCGCTCCGTCGCGCTCGCTACCTCGGCGCTCAGCCTCGCAGTTGGCAAGCCGGTCGCAAAATCGGTCAAGGCTTACAAGATCGCAAGTTCCGCGTCGCCTCCGATACTCAAAAATACCTCGATATGTCTAAGCTTCGCGGCGCCGCCTACGCTTCCGAACTTCGCAAACCTGTCAATGGCAAAATCTCTAAGCGTGGTCGCCAGCTTACCGCTCTTCAAGCTCAATCAATGAAATATAACGAGCGCGTCCTTAAAAACACTAACGACGCCGAAAAAGGTCTCTCGAATTACGCCAAGAACAAATCCGACAAGGCGAAGCTCGCCGCAATCGACACTGCCAATATGCTCGCCGCCGACTCTCTCTACTACGAAACCGCGCGCCAAGAAAAAATCCGCTTTGACAACACCCAATCTCGTCAAGACCGTATCAATGCCGCTTTCAATGCTAATTCCAACGCTCACTTCAACGCCACTAAGCGCACCGAAGAACTCGCCCGCTCCGTCAACTACCAAGACCTCGCCCGCTACCAGCAAATCAACTCGAAGCTCGAGGGCGACCTCATGGGTACTCACCTCGTTGGCGCCAACGCTGCTGCCGACTTCGATAGCCAGACCAAGCTTCTCGGCAAGAAATTCAGCTCTTACTTCAGCTACCTCCCACCAACCCAAGAGCTCTACGACCGCCTCTTCCAGCTCACTAGCACTAACCATATTCCTAAAGACATCGACCCGATTCTCTCCGGCATGGCTGCGCTCAATATGCGCGGCGATACCGACCTCGTCACTGACGTTGTTGAGCGCATGCTCAAAACTCGCCAAATCCGCCTCGGCACTCACGCCTCCCAATCTCTCGCCAACTTCTGTATGTTCACGACTAAGGATTCCGACGTCTTCCTCCGCCGCTTTGGTAAATATATCAACCTTGAAACCGCCCGCGTCTACAACGAGGGGCAGTCAAAAGGGAAACGCAAAAACGATATCCTCAGTCTCGACGAATATATTACCGGCGTTTACGACGAATATGATGAAAACGGCAATCTTATTCCAAACTCCGGCGCCTCAAAGCTCTCGCTTTCTCAACTCGTTGAGGGTACTCCGCTCGATAAAATTGAGCGCACCTACTTCGACAACATGGCAACCCGCGTTCGCAACGCTTTCGTAAAAACCGACGCAGATGGCAATCCGACCGCCGAAAGCCTTGAGGACTTCAAGAACAAGATGAAACAAATCGAAACCGCCATGGCTCCTGCCTACATCTCCGCCATGCTCAAATATGCTTCCGGCTCCGAACAAATCGTCAACGGCTCCGCCGACCTCACCGGTCTCAAAAAAGGCAAAGACGGCAAATGGGAAGCACGCTGGCTCAAAAAAGGCGACCCATATTACGGCGTCGGTCAAGATTTCTTCACCGAACGCGTCAAAAATTACCTCAAATGGCAGACTCCGTCTCAAATTCTCGGTCTCCGCACCGACGTCTTCGTGCCTATCGTTGAAGCTCTCGGCAATGATTACGCCGAACGACTCATGGAATATCGTGATGATCCTGAGCACCACGAGAATCCTCTCGAAAAAATCTCCAAAGAACTTCTTGAACGTATGGACCCGAAAGATCGCCCTGTCGAAGAACTTCCCGAATGGTATGGTAACGGTGACGAAAAAATTGAGGATACCGACTCCGAGCAAACTAAGCAGGACAAAAAGGACCGCAACGAAAAGCGCGCTAAGCTCCGCAAAAAACTCGCTAAGGTTGCTTTCATGGATCTTCTCTTCAAGAACAAGACTCTCGACCAAGTCATGACCTCTCGCCGCTCTGGCGCCGCTAACGCCGCCAAGGCTTCCGTCCGCGACTTCCTCGGTCTCGACAACGAAGACTTCGTTGACGATTATCGTGACGAAGTCAACCAACGCCGCCGCGAACACCGCGAAGAACGCAAAGCTCAAAAAGAAGCCGAACGCCGCCGCAACACTCAGCTTTTCGAAGAAGAGGAAGAAGAAGAGACCGAAGCTCCTGAACCCGGTTCCGAAACCGGCGATGCTGACCGTGCTCCTATCCTTG
Organism: uncultured Candidatus Saccharibacteria bacterium; assembly: GCA_964425805.1. Taxonomy (GTDB): domain Bacteria; phylum Patescibacteriota; class Saccharimonadia; order Saccharimonadales; family Saccharimonadaceae; genus Nanosyncoccus. Next base: position 2,133 of record CAYRNS010000030.1, on the reverse strand, counting down.
ACCTAGAGGAACGCAATCAACTCAAGGAATCTCTAACCCAAGCTTTCTACGCCAACCCCGACGGCGACGCTTTCTACGAAGACGCCATCAGCGAACTTGAACGCTTCGGTCTCCACGACATCATCGACCAAGTCCGTGACCACCACGAACGCAACTCTTACGAATCCAACGAAGCCCTCCTCGACTTCATCCTCAGCTGCCTCGACGACGACTCCAACTTCTAATTAAAGATAAAAATAAGCAAGCATGAACTTCTGTTCTACTTTTGTTCGAATCCGCAGTTGTCCCGATAAAAATAACAACATTCACTAGCGAGTGCGAGTAGTCAAGGCGTTTCTACCCGACGATCGAGCACGAACTAGACTGATATGTTGTTATTTTTATAGGGGTCAACGAGGACCAGAATCAAAAGCAGAACCGAAGCTCATGCTTTATACAACTAGAGTTTTGTGTTATTATTATATTATGGCGCAATATAAGGTCCCTCAGGATGTTGAAGCGGACGATAAACTTCTCGGCCCGTTTAATTTTCGACAATTCATCTACCTTTTGATAGTCGCCGCCCTCATCGCCCTCGCTTGGGCACTGTTCCAAATCTTCCCACTCCTCGCCATCTTGCCCATCCCGTTCGCCCTCTTCCTCCTCGTCCTCGCCCTACCTTTACGCAAAGACCAGCCGATGGAAACCTACATCGCCGCCTTAATCAGCTTCTACACAAAGCCTAACAAACGCTTCTGGTTCCCAGGTCAACGCGAATCCACCATCACCATCACCGCTCCAAAAACCGTCGAAAAAGTTTTGACTAAAAATCTCTCCGAAGAAGAAGCCGGTCGTCGCCTCTCTTTCCTTGCCAACGTGGTCGACTCTGAGGGTTATTCAATCAAAGACGGCTTCGCCGCCCCCAGTAGCTCGCCTGTCCGCGACGAATTCATCGCCGAAGCTGAAGCCGCCCCCGACATCTTCGAAAACTACCAGTCCACTCAGGTCGCCACCGACCTCTCTTCTGAAGCCGATCGTCACCGCGCCGAAGTCATCCAACAAATGCGCGCCGCCATCGCTGCCAACAATCCAATCAAATCCGAGCCTCAACCTCCTGAAGAACCCGCCGGACCCAGTTTCAACGCCGCCAACCTCACCCAATCCGAACCCACCGTCACCGACTCCAAGGCAACCAACGCCACTCAAATCCCCGCCGACCAACTCCCAGGCAACCCCGCCACTCAAACCGCCCCAAAAACCGAATCTAAACCTCAACCCATCCCCGAAATCACTCGCGACCGTCTCGTCGAACTGTCTCAAAGCGACGACCTCACCGTCGCCTCAATCGCCAACGTCGCTCATCACAAATCGAAAAAACATCAGTCCGATAAAGATGAAGTTTATATTAGTTTACATTAAAGAGGAGAGATAAATTATGAACCCACAACAACCAAACGCATCCGCCGCCTCCGGCGTCTACCCGGGACAACCTTTACCCAATTCCGCTCCCATCGTCGGCGCGCCAATCGTCAACAACCAAGTCGTCTCCGCCCCCATGCAACAAGCTCCAGTACAAGCCACTCCCGACCACCCGCAATCGACTCAAACTACTCTCCTCATCTCCGAACTTCGTGACGGCATGGTCATCATGAAAGACGGCTCTTTCCGCGCTGTCGTCGCTTGTCAGTCCATCAACTTCGACCTCATGTCAGAAACCGAACGTGAGGGCGTCGAATACTCTTATCAAAACTTCCTCAACTCTTTAAACTTCACTACCCAAATCTTAATTCGCTCTCAGCGTGTCGACATCGGTCCTTACATCACCCGCCTCATGGACATCCGTCGCAACAACGACAATATGCTCCTCGGGATTCTCATGGACGATTACATCAACTTCATCGATGTCCTTTCTCAAGAAGCTAATATCATGGACAAATCTTTCTTCATTGTTGTCCCATACTACCCATCCGCCGAATACGAAAAACAACTTTACGAAACCAAAAACCTCCTCAGTGTCCTCCAAAAAAGCAAGGTCCAACCCGTCACCCGTATTGACCGCGCCACTTACGACAAAGCCGCCACAGAAATCAACAACCGTATCGAAACCGTCACCAGTGGTCTCTTCCAAATCGGCATCCGCGCCGTCCGCCTCAA
>CAYRNS010000029.1:0-8092 GCA_964425805.1 uncultured Candidatus Saccharibacteria bacterium | reverse complement strand
CTCTCATCTCAAGTTTGGAAAACTTGCATACTAACCACTGTACTATACCCGCAATCTTCAAATCTGGGGTGGGATATCGGGATCGAACCGACGACCTTCTGGACCACAATCAGACGCTCTAACCATCTGAGCTAATCCCACCAGATTCCAAACAATTGTAGCATATTTTTATAGATTTTAAAAGTCTCTCCGCTCCCCCGTGTCATAACATACTGGCAGGGCTTAAAATTGACTTTTTGACAAGTTTATGCTATAATAAGAAGTATATAGTTGCAGAGGTGCAGCTCGCTACTTACAATCTATTTTAGAGGAGGAATAATATGGAACAAGATTTACTGGATTTCATCCCGAACGACTTCTTCTCCGTGTATTCAATGAACGCTCTCGTCGAACAATCTTTGCTCTATCTTGGGCGCGAAAGCCTACAAAACCTTTGCGCTGCCTGGAACCGAAGCGACGCCTACTACACAAGAGTTGGTACTTCGTCTGGCTCCGTGGAAAAACGCATGGTTCTCATCTCTGTGGCGCAAGAATGTCGCAAAAAAAGCGAATATCTCGCCAATCTAGCAACTCGCGCCAAGAGCAAGCCGCAACTTTTCGGTATCAACACTTTCCTCATGAACGAACGCGTCACCTGCTTTCTTCCCGACCCGCCCGAAATCGCCCGAAAACTCATCCCGAATTGCCACTTCTTCAAAGCCGTCATCACCAAAATCGTCAACGGTCCGGTTGCGCCAACTTACCGACTCAACCTCCGCGACAAATTCGGCGAAATCACCCGAAATCAGATTAACTTCACCCCCGACCGCGTTTCACTTTTCCCAACCGAAGACTTCCAATACTTGAAATGTCACCCAAATTTCTTCCGTCTTTACCTTGGACTTCGCGCCAAGACCAACTCCGAAGTCCAGAAAATCGACCAAATTCTCTCCGCCCTCTAAAAACAATCCCCCGAATCCTACTTCGGGGAATTTCTTTATCTATATAATCTAAGATTTTTGATGCAATTCTAGGAAAAACCGAGTAGCGGAGCGAACCGTATTAAAGATACGGAGAGCGAGCAACGGAGGTTTTGACGACGAAGTGCGCAAAAATATAGATTATATACAAGTGTAGCCACCATCTACGGGCAAAATAGCGCCAGTAACATACGACGCTTCGCGAGAGGCAAGGAACACCGCCGCTGCGTCCAGCTCCCCTGGCTTCCCATATCTTTCCATCGGCACGTGCGTCTTCGCAAACTCTTGGAATTTCGGCGTGTCGAGCACCGGCTTTGTCAACTCTGTCTCGAAATACCCCGGACAAATCGCATTACAGGTTACTCCGGACGTTGCCAGCTCTGCCGCCACGGCACGCGTAAAGTTCACCACCCCGCCCTTGCTCGAATGATACGCCACTGTGTGAATCTCCGTATTTCCGACCAGCCCATACATACTCGCAATGTTGATAATCCGCCCATACCCCGCCTCAGCCATCAACTTTCCAAACGCCCGCGTCATCTTAAACACGCTCGTCAAATCCGTCGCAATCGTAAAGTCCCACTCGTCATCCGCCATCTCTAGGACCCCCTTATCTTTGGACGAGCCGGCACAGTTGAGCAAAATGTCCACCTTGCCGAACTCTGACTTAACTTTCGCAGCCGCCGCGTCAATCTCTTCCGACGATGTCACGTCCACTTTCACTGGCAAAACATGAACCTTATAATCTTTTTCTAATCGGTCGCGCAGCTCCTCGAGTCTCTCCATCCGCCGCGCCAAAATCGCCAAATCCGCCCCTTGTCGCGCAAACGCCTCCGCCATTTGCCGCCCCAGTCCGCTCGAAGCCCCCGTCACGACCGCTACTTGCCCCTTTAAATCAAACATTTTTACCTCCTTATAATATTTACTTTTCACGATAATCCCCCGCAAAAATCAAATTATTCATCCTGTGAGTTAATATATTCAATCGCCGCATTCGCCGCCACCGCCCCATCCGCCGCTGCCGTCACAATCTGATGCAACTTCTTCGCCCGCGTATCACCGGCGCAAAACACCCCCACTTGCGACGTCTGGCAATCCTCCCCCGCCTTGATATACCCCGCCTCGTCCAACTCAACCAAGCTAGCAAACCTCTCATTATTCGCCTCTCGCCCAATCGACACAAACAGCGCATCAAGGTTCACTTCGCGCCCATCGTCAAACTTCAACCCCTCCAGCTTCCCCTCGCCACGCAACCCGGCAATCACCGTATTATTAAACACCTCTACGTTCTCCAGCTTCCGCACTCTCTCCGTCAGCGACTTTTCCGCCCTCGGCTCCGGCTTCCGAAAAATCCAAAACACATGCTCACAAATCCCCGCAAGATACATCACCGAATACGCCGCCGTGTTCCCGCCCCCATAAACCGCCGCCGTTTTCCCGCGATAAAACTCCCCGTCGCACGTCGCGCAATAGCTCACTCCCTTGGAAACATAATCCGCTTCTTCGGGCAACCCCAGCTTCCGCTCCGTCGAGCCGTTCGCTAAAATCACCGTCCGTGCTAAAACCGGCTCGTCGTCCGTCTCGACCAGAAAACCAGTCCCTTTCCGAGCGACCGTCGAGACCTCGGCAGATTCAATCTCGCCCCCGAGCGCCACCACCTGCTCCCGCAAATTGCTCGCTAGCTCCTCTCCCATAATCGCCTTAAACCCGGGATAATTCGCAATCTTAGTCGTCTTTAGAATTTGCCCGCCCGCCGTCAAACGCTCAAACAAAACCACCGACTTCCCCGCCCGTCGTCCATAAATCGCCGCGGTCATCCCCGCTACTCCTGCCCCCACAATCGCAATATCAAACTCTTTCATACCCCTATTTTACCACAGAAATCCGGTCATAAAAGACATTTGTTACTATATCTTATTGACAAAAAATCAAGCTTGTGTTATAATGAAGCCATTGATTTTGTTCGCTAGGGGGACGGACGAATCAAAGATCTTCAAATTTGGGAGGAGGAAATCAAATGTCTTCTTATCGTGACACCATGCCCGGAACCTTGCCGAAAACCACCCCTGCCCTGCCGGCAGAAACCGATGACATCGAACAGGCGTACGCCATGTTCATCGACGTCGAGGGTAATCCCCGCGAGTTCAAGCGCGAAGAATTGTGCGCCGAAAACAAGGATTGGATGAACTTCATCACTCCGATGGTTACCCCGCGGAAACCGAAGCTTCGCCCTGTCGACCGCTTCTGGATTCACGGCTCCGTCAGCAAGGACGACCCTGTCTGGTTTGACGATACTCAGATTGTCGCCGAAGCGGCAAGGCTGACCAATTTCAAGGTCACCCCTGAGGAAGCGGCAAAGAAGCTCGGCTTCAAGGCGGAATGGTACGTCGTCGAACCTGTCACTTACCAGAACCCCGACGGCACCAAGTTCATCAAGAACGAACCTGTCGAAGACGACAAGCACCAGTGGTATCCCGCCACCGAAGAGGAAATCGCTGCCGCTCTCGCCGAAAAGGCAAACCACAAGTAAACCCGAAAATCCCTCTCCCCCCAATTGACCCCGCAAGGGGTCTTTTTCTTGTCATCGGCACCCCGGCTGAGCCGGCGAATATCTTTTGCGCCTCAGCCCGCCCATAGCCCGAAAATCAACCATCTTTTACCAGCCGTCAAGCTTATGGTATAACTATTGACAAAATCGCTTATGTGTGATATAATGATGGCAGTCTGTATTAGAGGCGTTAGAATCTAATATAAAGGGTCATTAAAACCGAATCATCCCAGACACAAACGCACTGTCTGGAACATCCATTTATATCTTTTGAAGGAGGGTTACCCCATGCTCGGAAACATCATGTACGTCTTTCTCAGTGTGGTCGTGTCTGGAATCTGCTTCTACTTGGCTTTCAATTCCCTGAAAGAACAGTTTGAGCAGGAACTCGAAGAATCTGTCCTCACCAAAAAAGAGACTCGCGCCAAGCGGCGCGAACACAGCCATAAAGTCTGGCTCTTCGGAGCTATAGCACTTATCTGGCTGGCGTCGGTCGTCGTGGCTTTGTTTGGAAGTGACTGCATTGTCGCTTTCATCTTCACCGCCGCTGCGATTGTCGGTCTCGGGTATCTTCTCATCAAGTACCCTAATAAGCAACAGATTACTACCATCAAAATCCTCAGTGTAGCGCTCGGTCTCGGCTTAGGTCTTGTCATTGGCACGATCATTAGAGCTGGCACCGTCACCTACTTCTTGGGAATTGCTGGCGCCATCGCCTTACCTGTCCTTGCTCACTTTGTTAGCAAAGCTAACATTGATGACATCGACGATGACGATGACGAAGAGGAACCCGTAAGGGAAGTCACAACCGCACAACCGGCTCACAACGCAACACCCGCTCAACCCGTCAGAATTGCTCAACCGACCGAAGGCTATCGCCCTGCGAAAGCCAATCAAGAAACCGTCAACCATTCCACTCGCCGCCGTCGCTCAGGCTTAAAATCTGAAAATGGCGACGACGAACGAGAATTCGACGATCGCGCCATTAAAGAGATTTGTAAGACTGAGGAAGGGCGAGCACAACTGCTCCAGCTTCTGCGAGCAAAACGTTAAAAGGAGAGAAGAAAATGAGTAAAGCAACGAAGCCTTTTAAAGAACGCTACCCCTTCCTGAGCAAAGTCCTGCTCCTGATACTAATCTTAGTATTGGTGATCGCGCTTGCTTTCGGTACGTGGGCTATCGTTTACTGGGCGGGCGGCACACATATCGCCCCCACCCTTGAAGTGTTCACTAATCCTCAGAAAGTCTTCACTCAACCGAAAATCGTACAGGAATCAACCCCTGCCACCGGCACATCAGCTGAGACCGCGACGACTGAGGAAGCTTACCAGCCTGAAGTAACCCCTGAAGTAGTATATGTATATATTACTCCCGAACCGACCGCTCCGCCTGCGCCGACCGCGCCTCCGACTACGCAACCTGCTGCGTCGACCGCTGTCGTCACCGCGGCGTCGACCGCCGTTCCCGCGACTCACGCTACTTACACTCTCGGCAGCGACATCAAAGTCAATGTCGACGGTAAGGAAGTTGTGCTCCGCACGTTCACTTACTCTGGTGGCTATATTCCCGCGGATGATCCGTGGTTTACTCCCACCAAGAACAAGGAAAACGAAAACAGTTACGGCGCGCCGATTTACGGCAAAACCCCTCAGGAGCTGACGTATAACTGGCTGCGTGAACTTTGCAAGTCTCCGCATCAGATTATTCGCCTCCGCACCCAGATGGGGATGATTAAGCCGAAGTCTCTTGCTGAAGAAGATAAGCTCGCGTTCGAACTCGCCGCTATGTCCGCCAAGGACTACGACGCTGTCGTCAACGAGACTTTAACTTACTTCTTCAAGAAGCTGAAAGGCGGTCGCATCGAAAGTTCGACCGATTGGAGTTTGGAAAACTACATGTTGGCCGTCGAGGGATCAGACGATTCCGGAGAAGTTAATCTCCATGGTCGCCTGAACCACGACGACGACACCGAGAACAAGGACATCTTGCTCACTTTCTACGCGAAAGGCGCCAAGAAAACCTTTGTCTCGTCCGATCGCGGCTTCCAAAATACGGCAAATGACGCCAAAGGAAGCGGCAGCTTCAGCGCTCGCGCTTGGGTCAATATGACCGAGGGCGGCACTTGGAAGTGGAAGAACAAAAATGGCGGCGATAGTCCGTCATCCCCCACTAACCCGCCGTCTGACGTCACGCCAACACCGACTCCGACTTCGACCAACACTCCGCGTCCGACCAAAAATCCGGGAGACCGGCCTCAGGAAAGCGACGCGCCCGTTGGACATGGTCCGACCAATCCGCAGAACAGCGAAGATCCCCATACGACCTCCGCTCCGACTTCAACGCCGGCTCCTGCGGTTACCCCTGCCCCCGTCGTCACAGCGGCACCTACCGCCGTACCGACCGCCGTGGTTCGCCCCACGGAAGTCTGTGAAACCGCCGCTCCTACGCCCATTCGCGAGGACACAGCAACTCAGCCTCCCGCCGAGGAACATCACAACGTTCCGACTCAGGAGCCTGCAACCAGTGGCGACGGCAATAATAACGGGGACTTCAACCCCGATAATATATAAATGGATGTTTGGTACCTTACCCCGGGCGGCTCATTCGCCGCCCGGACATCCCAAGTTTTGTATCTGAGATGATTCGGCTTTAGACTAGAAGACATTTAACAATTCGGCTAGTCTTGGAAAGATTCCAAGGGTTTATTAAGGTTTAAACGCTACCTCTATAAAACCTCTGGAAAAATACTATTAAATATGTTAATCTATAACTAATCTTAAAGGAGTTATTATGAAAAACATTAAATCTGTTCTTGGCGTCGCTGCCGTTGCGGCTCTCGCTGGAACTACCCTCGTTGCCACCAACGTTTCCGCTTGGGGCGACTCTGATGGCGGTCGTAAGACTTATACCATCGAAGAAATCAACAATGGCGCTATCGACGACAAAATCGTCCTTAACTCCATTTCCAACAACCCGGACATGAACGAGCTTTACTTCGTTCAAGCCCGTGCCGCCGACGCCGCTAACGTCTGGAACGCTAACGACATCGAAGTTGAAAACGGCAAAGAATATGTTGTGCGCCTTTACGTCCACAACAACAACCCTCGCGGCACTGAGATGGTCGCGAAAGACGTCAACGCCAACGTTTACGTCCCTACCGAATCCGGTAAATCTCTCACCGTCGCTGGTACGATTACTTCCAGCAACGCCACTCCGTCCAAAATTTGGGACGAAGTCGTGTTCAAATCTTCCACTAACACTTTCCACCTTGAATATGTTAAGGGATCCGCTCTTATCGAAAACAAGGGTAAAATTAGTGGTACTAAACTTAGCGATGACCTCGTGATGGGTGGTACTACCCTCGGCTACGATGCGCTTAACGGCGAACTTCCTGGCTGTTTCGGTTACTCCGCTTTCGTCACTTTCCGTGTCAAAGCCGTTTACGACTATGACTTCTCTATCACCAAACAAGTTCGCCTTGCTGGTGAAACTGAATGGAAGAAACAAGTTTACGCTAAGGCTGGTGATACTGTTGAATACAAAATCACCTACAAAAACACCTCTGACTCTCTTGAAAAAGACGTGATTATCTTCGACAAGCTTGGTTCTAACCAAACTTACGTTAAGGGTTCTACTAAACTCTACAACTCGAATCATAAGAACGGCATCTCTCTTGAGTCCGACGGTTTGACCACCAAAGATGGCATCAACATCGGCAACTACGAAGCTGGTGCTGCCGCCGTGGTTACTTTCCAAGTTACCATGAAAGACGAAAACCTCGGCTGTGGTGGCGACAACGTTCTCCGCTCTTGGGGTCAAGGTTACATCGGCGCTGATGCTAACTTAAAGCAAGATTACGCTGATGTCCTTATCTACAAGGAATGTCCGAAGAACGAAAAACCTGTTGATCCTGTTCAACCGGTTCTCCCGTCCACGGGTGCCAGCGACATCATCGTCACTGCCCTCGGTGCTGGCTCTGCCGTCACCGCTGGTGGTTACTTCTTGGCTAGCCGCAAACGCTTCTAATCGGTCTGCCGAATCTAAAGCTTGACCGCTCCCGAAGCCATTGTTAAACAAATTTCCCCTCAGCAAAAGCTGAGGGGATTTTTGTTCAGAACCTTAAAAATTTCAACGATTTTTAAGGTTTCTAAGTTATAATAGTAACATGAACGTAACCGGAATCATCACCAAAAAGCGACAACCTCGCGTCGGCGGCAAAGACCTCGCCGGCAAGGTTTACGACGACCGGACAATCGAGCGTGTCGAAGAAAAATATTTAATCACCAAGGAACAAAAAACCGCGCTCCTCAAAAAAATCGACAAGAACCTCAAGCGTGACGAATTCTACAAAGAAGAAGTCCTAAGCATTTACTTTGACACCAAAAACAGCGACCTCGCCATCAACTCAATTGAGCGCCCCGCTTTCCGCGAAAAACTCCGCGCCCGTATTTATAAAATGACTAAGGGCAACTCCGCCGTTTTTCTCGAAGTAAAGTCCAAAGTCGTCGTCAAGAAAATTAAACTCGGCAACAAACGCCGCCTCACTCTCTCCGAACGCGAATTTGAGAAATTCCTCAAGGGCGAA
>CAYRNS010000028.1:0-8640 GCA_964425805.1 uncultured Candidatus Saccharibacteria bacterium | reverse complement strand
GTAGTCCTTTATAAAGTCCAGGAAGATGATAAGCGGGATGGAGCCAAAAACAACAAAAATAAGCAGAGCGTGATGATGGAAAAATAAGGCTAGAACTTGAGCTTTTCCTGAATTTCCTTAAACTCAGACTCAGATAACTTGAGCGTCCGCCCGTGCTTCCACTCAGGGTCAATTGGCATCAAATGCACGTGCGCATGCGGCACGTCTGTCCCCACTACTTTCATTACAACGCGCGCACTCAGAACTTTCTCCATATGTAGCGCAATTTTCTTCACCGCGCGGAACAGGGAATCATAATCTTCGTCAGAAAGTTCATAAACTTTATCCACATCTGCCTTTGGAATCACCAGCGTATGTCCGCGTGACTCTGGTGCAATATCGAGAAACGCCAAATTCTTCTCATCTTCATAAATTTTATAGCAAGGAATTTCACCTCTGATAATTTTAGAAAAAACATTATCCATATATAAATTATAACCCCAAAAATTGGAAAAACTCAATAAAACTCTTTCCAAATCTTCAAAAACTAGATACAATAAGGGTACATTAAAAATAATGAGGTAATATTTATGGCTAAGAACCAAACGGTGGAAAAAGCAACAAACGACAAAAACTCCAAAAATGACAACAAAGCTGACGCACGTGCACAAGCCCTCAACCTCGCAATCTCTCAAATCACTAAAAATTTCGGCGACGGCTCGATTATGAAACTTGGCGACGCCAAGAAAATCGACGTCCAACTCATCCCGTCCGGCTCTCTTTCGCTCGACCTCGCCCTTGGCGGTGGCTATCCTAAGGGGCGCATTATCGAAATTTACGGTCCCGAATCTTCTGGTAAAACCACTTTAACTCTCCACGCCATTGCCGAAATTCAAAAACAAGGCGGCACCGCAGCTTTCATCGACGCCGAACACGCCCTTGACCCAGCTTATGCCAAACGCATCGGCGTCGACACGGCGAATCTCCTTATTTCTCAGCCCGACAACGGCGAACAAGCTCTTGAAATCTGCGAGACTCTCGTCCGCTCCGGTGCTGTTGATCTCATCGTCGTCGACTCCGTCGCCGCTCTCGTCCCGCAAGCAGAAATTGACGGCGATATGGGTGACGCTCAAATGGGTCTCCAAGCTCGCCTCATGTCTCAAGCCATGCGCAAGCTTACCGGCATCATCAGCAAATCCAAAGCCACGGTCATCTTCATCAACCAAATTCGCATGAAAATCGGCGTTATGTTTGGCAATCCCGAAACCACGACCGGTGGCAATGCATTGAAGTTCTACGCCTCCGTCCGTCTCGACATCCGCCGCATCGGTCAAATCAAAGAGGGCGACAATATTACCGGCAACCGCACTAAGGTTAAAATCGTCAAAAACAAAATCGCCGCGCCGTTCCGCACCGCCGAATTTGACATCATGTATAACGAGGGTATCTCTAAAGTTGGCGACATTCTCGACCTCGCCGTTCAATATGGCGTTATGGACAAAGCTGGCGCTTTCTTGAAATATAACGGTGAAACTCTCGGTCAGGGTCGTGAAGCCGTCAAAAAACTTTTCCGCGAAAAACCTGAACTCATGTCCGAGATAGAAAAGAAAGTCCGCGACGAAGCCGCACGTCGCGAAGAAGTCTAAGGAGGAACTGAGGTGGGAGGCAAAAAACCTTACCAATATTATAATAATCTCGGTCTACCAGATAATGATGGCGGACTTGAGGGTGGCGCCAGTGTCTGGCTCATCAAGCGTGAAAAAGATCAAACGTTCATCCTCTTCCAAGAACGTTCGCCGAACGTTCAAAACGGTGGTCTCTATGATTCGTCCGCTGGCGGCCATATCGACGAAGACGAAGATCCGCTCACTGCCGCTCTCCGCGAAACCGAAGAGGAAATCGGACTCCACCTCAAGCCAAGAGAGCTTAGATTTGTCGGCTCTTACGCTACCGACAAAAAACTAATTCACATTTATCTCGCCGACCGTACCGATAAAAACGACAAGCTAACTTTGGAAAAAGATGAAGTCGCCTCCGTCGTATGGGTTTCACTTGACGATTTCGATATGTTTGTTCGCACCCACGTTAAGCCACCTCTTCGCGATAACTCCGCTCATTTGCCCGTCCTCCGCGCCTACATCGAAAAATATCTATAATGAAAATCATCAACTTAAAAACCGACGCCGAAGAAAAACCATCATTACCGACGCAACCAATCAAAGAAAATAAAATCACCGACCTAAAATCGGGCATCCGCGACCAAAACCGCATTAATATTTTTGTCGACAACGATTTTGCTTTCTCGCTTAACCTAACACAAGTCGTCGACTTCCACCTCAAAATCGGCAAAATCCTCAAACCGGAAGAAATTGAAGATTTAAAACATGCTTCCGCTTACGGCAAACTTTACAGTCAGACCCTTGAATGGGTTTTAATGCGACCGCGCTCAGTCAAGGAAACACGCGACCATCTCACGCAAAAACTTTTCAAACTAAAAATCGACAATCGTCGACGCGCTGAAAACCGTGAAAAAATCAAACAGGACCCCGATTTCAAACAACTCGCCAATAATTACAAAATCAAAACCCGCGAAAGAGAATTATTTGACACGACCGACATCGACCAAGTCGTTCAAAAACTTCAAGAAAAGGGTTATCTTGACGACTGGAAATTCGCCGAATGGTTCATCGAAAATCGCTTTGCAAAAAAAGGTATCTCCACCATCCGTCTTCGCCAAGAGCTAACGAGAAAAGGAATCGATAAAAATCTCATCGACGAACTGCTGGAAAACTCGCCCAGAAACGAAGCCAAAGAAATCAAAAAAGTCATCGCAAAACGCGGTCCTAAAACTGAACCGCAAAAACTCCTTGCCTATCTCGCTCGCCACGGTTTCTCGCTCGACCTTTCGCGCGAGCTTGTTGAAAAATATTATAATTTAACGTAAAGTCCAAAGTTCTGAGTCGAGCGGCCACGGGTTAAACGCACCGCAGTTGCGGAGTCCCGTTGACTGCTGTAACATAATCGGCGCCGCTTCACCATCAACGTCGCAAACCTCAATATGGGAATAATGCCCCAACCAATGCCCCACCTCATGATTAACAACCATATTTTGATAATCGCGCATACTCATTCCGCCATTGACCGTCTCGGAAGTCCCCAATCTCCAGCGTTCGTCATTGATAATCACTTCATTAAACCCAGACGTACAAGACAGACTCCCTGAACAATAGCCATTATAGCCCTCTAGGCTTGCGGCATCCGACAAAACAACATTTAAATCTTGTCCGTCCGTCACCTCCACAAACTTCAAACCCGCCCGTGTCCAACCACGCGCATCGTTCAACGTTTCAGCAACCTTGCTCCGAAAATCTTCAAAATCCGCCACCACTGTCCCCCAAACCATCGTTTTATAATAAATATACTTCACGCCATCTGCTCCAACATGACCAACGGCATTATAGGTCGTCGATGAATTTGTGCCATTAGTGTTCTGCGCCGTTCCCGCAAAAGGCGACGGTCCGATGCCCGAAGCAACGTCTTCGGCAACGGGCGCCTCAACTTCGTCGACCACCTCCCCCGTCTCCATCTCCTCATTTTCAGTCTCTTCCTCCGTAACTTCTTGCGCTTCTTCAATATTACTCTGCACTCCAGCGGCATCCTCCTGTGTTCTCGGCTTCATCAGATATTTTAATCCAAAAAACACCCCCACGCCCGCAACTAGAAAAGCCCAAATTACCGTCGTAAGAAAAAGCTCTTTCCTAAACTCAGCCGTCTTACTCATCAATTTTCCTCGTTCTTTCAATTCTACTCGCCGAAAAATCCGGCTCACGAAACGGATTCACGAAGTTCGGTACGAAATCTTCTTTTATGGCACGCTTACGGATTTTTTCTTCCTCATCTTTCACGACGATTTTATAATCGTCAATCTCCAAAATCTCTCTCCGCGGAATAATTAGCTCCGGATCTAGAAACGCTTTCACGACTGGTCGCTTCACTACCAACTGATGCACCATATAATTATCCGTATCCACCACAAAATCCACAATCTTGCCGAGTTTCGTACCTTTCTTCGTCACGACTTTAAGCCCATACAAAGAAAAATTCAACGCTAAAACTTTATCCAACTTCTTCACTTCACCCTCCGTCGTGAAATCATCCTCCGAATCAACAATCATCCCTAAGTCAGAAAACTCACGCACATCACTCGCCTCCAAAATATCTCCGACCTCAGGGTTATTATTAATTGCTGGACCCTCAACATAAAACGCGACGATTTTCATCTTCTCTGGGTCGACAATCTCCGAATAAACCCAGGCTATCGGACCACCCACATGTAAACTTAAAACCGGATAACTTAAAAGCCTTGATGCGTTGATCAACATACTTTCATTTTATCATACTTTTAGCTGAAAATCCCGCCGCCCAATTTTAACCAGCATATCATTCGGCAAATTAAACTTCTTTCCGGGCGAATAATTCAAAATTGCTTCATAAAAATCGCGAATTTGCGGTCGCGTTGCTGTTGCGCCCGCTCTTAACAAACCAGCGCGCAAAACTTCCGACGCCACTTTTTCATCCATTTTTTCAAACCATGCTCGCTCAAATCGCAAATCTTCTGGCAAAACCGTCTCTAAAATCCCATCAATCTCCCTCGCGATTTCAATTTGTCTCCGCCAAAGCTCATAAATTTTCGTTTTCTTCTCAAGCGGCATCTCTAAAACTCGTTTTCGCACCCGATTCCTCAAATATCGTTCGTCAGAGTTAGTCGGGTCTTGCCGAAAAACTATTCCATATTCCGCCGCATATTCAAGAACCTTTCGCTTGTCAAACACTTCACCAAACGTCCCGTCAAGAAACGGTCGCCTCACTCCCGCCGAATTCAAAACCGCCAATCCGCGCCAACCCGTCCCCCGCAAAAGATTGATAACCACCGACTCTACCAAGTCGTCCAAGTGATGCGCCGTATAAATCTCCCCCTTTTCCTTAAACGCCACTCGTCTCAAAAAATCATACCTTTTTTCGCGCGCTTTTTCTTCGCTAATTTTCGCCCCGAGTTCAGCCTCACCTCTGTAAAATCGTAATTGGAGCGCGGGAGCAATCTGCGCAATTTTCGCCGTTTCGGAAGCCACAAAATCCGCATCCGCTTTCGAGCTTTCTCGCGTTCCGTGGTCAAAAGTCGCCACAACCAGCTCGGAAGCAGGGAATTGTCGCGCCATCAAATCCAACATCACCATCGAATCCACCCCGCCCGACACCGCCAAAATCTTTTTCATGCCATAATTATAACACATTTGCAAATCAAAAACCCGCATCCCCAGTGCGGATTTTAAATAAGAATTTTTTACGCTTCTTTTGCGCGCAGCTTTTTGAACTTCGTCGACTTCTTGTCTAGCTCAGCCATATCTGCTTCAGAGATTTTCTCATTTTTGCCCGATTCAATATAGTTGCGCAGCACGCCAACCAAGACGAACGGTCGCACAAACACCGAGTGAATCATGCTCCACATAATGACGCCGCCCAGCCCCGCTGCCACTAACGTCAAGTTTCGCGCATTAGAAAGGAAAGTCAACTTCGCGTCGGCATCGCCACGTGCAGCTGCTTCGGCAAATTCCGCCGCCAATCCCTCGAATACGCCAGGGAACGCAGAGCAAATCAAATAAAAGATTCCGAAGAACACGCCACCGATCACGAGCAGAGAAACGGCGCCCATACCAAACACTCTGCCCAAGTTTTTCGCCAAAGTCTTACCGTGCTTAAAGAACAGCACCGCGCCCTCCATCGTCGCCATGGTCGCTTTTTCGTCCTTACGATAAAACACCCAGCCAAGGCAGCAGTCGCAGAGATAGCTCACAATCGTTTGAATCACGCCGGAAATCGCACTTCCGACCGCCCCGCCATTATCACCACCGATGGCTTGTCCAACGCCCGTGATTGCCTTGCCTAGTTCATTAAAGATACCTTTAATCACGCTCGTCACCGCATAATACGCCGCCACGGTCAAGAACCGCTCTTTGACGATTTTCTTGCCTTCGCCCCAGACGTCGTCCGGTAACTTACCGTCGGCAATCGCCTTAGTCATCATCGCGATTTGCCCCGCTTTAAACACATAAGAAATAAAATGTGATGCAATCGCCACAACGACAATGCCAATCACCACGCCAATCGCGAGACCAATCAGCCCTTTGTTCATCATTTTCTCAGCCAGCAAAAACCCTGCCGCCGACACTGCAATAATAATTACGAACGACAATATATCCCACAATAATCGTCGCACAGAAAACGTCAAAGTCTTCTTATAGATTTCTTTATTATCCATACTCTCCTTATTATATTTAATTTACTCCCATTATATCATACACTTCCGTCGCTCTCCACACTAAGCTCTAGCCATCATTACATTTTTCTGATATACTAAACTCAGCTAAACTACATTAAAGGCTTACTTTATTACCTTATAGAAGGTAGAATGCGGCTATTTACAAGGCCATCTTCTATAAGGTAGCCAGTAGTTTAGCGACTAAGTAAATAGTCGCATTTTTCTTTATATTTGCGGCGCAAAGGAGGCAACATGAATAGCTCCGAGTCCATCGGAAAACATACAAAGCTAGACTCAAATGGTGAACCAGTCGAATCGGAAGTTAACGAAAATTATCAGCCTAAGCACACTAGCCCAGAAGACCCTTGGCAAGATCTCGCGAACAATGCGCCAGATTTCGATAACGGTCGCGTCGCGACGGAAACTATAGACCATGACCCTCTAGCTATTCCAGAAGACGTAGCAGAACGTATTAAAGAATACGAACAAACCTACGACGGTTTATTACTCGACGCCCGCAAAGCAGAAACCGTTGAACTCGTAATGTCCTCACACAAGAAGAACGACATTCCATTATATAATCTCCCGAAAAATCCCACCTACAAGCAATTTATGGACATCTCCACAAAGCTCGAAGAATTGCAAAACAAATTGCTCGATGCGAGTGAATCGCGAATCGCTCGCGAACTGATTCTTAAAATAGTCATGGGCGAGCCGGTTGACAAAAATGCAGAACAGAATATAAAAATGAGCGCCCAAGAGTCCCACGCTGCCGGCGAAGCCGCTGATGAACTTTACCCCTACTATATGACAAAAGAAAGTTACGATTATTGCACGGGTACTAAGCGTACTACAACCAAAAAAATCCTAGAAGAAAGTACCAATCTCCTCACTCACAAATGGGAGGATGACGATTATTACGAAGCTAAGGAACTCTTAAAATATGGTTTATCTCGTGAGCTTGCGCAATTTGAAGATAGAGAACCGGACGCTCCAAAAGACACGAACGCTAACCTCTTCCGCTTTGTCGAGAAGCCAATCAGCCTCGAAGACCGCGTTAAGCTACTCATCGCTCGGAAAAAACTAACTGAACTCGTCGATGAGAACAAACATAATTATCCTAATGATGATGAGGAGGAACTCTAATGAAATATGGTGGAAATATTCTTGGGCTCGTCCAGCAACAAAAAGCCGGCAACGCCCAGCGCGTCATCGCCGGCTACGGAGGCGGGTTCGACGAAGTTGAACCAGCATCAAAGCAACACAAGCTCACGTCAGAAGAGCTTGAGCAGCTTGCAAAGCAGGGGCGAGCATTCACCGCGGAAAGACAAGAAGCGTACGATTCTTTTAAGCTCAACTTCAAAGATGCTTCAGAAATCGAATCTAAAAGAATGGACGACGTCGCCGAACAATCTGCCAAGAAATGCATCGAATATGCTACTCGCTATGGCGACAACAAACCAAGGGCTTATGGCGCTATTGAGTCTGCCGACCTTAGATTTGCTATCGACAAGGACGACTTTTCTCGCGTTAACTTTAGAAAACTCGAATCTAAGCGAGGCTCCGCTCCGGAGACTATCGCCGAAGTTATAGACGGCGATGTTAATGCCCGCTCCATAGAAACGAAAGAAAGTGGCTACGTCAAGCAACCAGGCGAGGAAAGATACAATCTCATTCATAGAGAGACTGGAGAGTCGAATAAACTCGGCAACTACGAAGCTATCATCGTAGGCAACAAAAATTATAACGAACAAAAAAGTATAATTCTTGATGACAACGGACGCGCTAACATCTTTGATAGTAACAATTTCTTAGCCCTACATCCAGAGTACCGTAAGCTCGAAATGGGTGAACTTCCAGACCTCAAATGGGATTCCGGGCTTGAAACCGCATTTATCCGCACCCATATCGACTCTAGCCGCGACGAAGAGTCAAATTGCTTCGAAGAAATCGACGTAAAAACACACCCCGAGTACCAGTTTTCTGCCATGGATGAATACTACGTGAATGCTCTAGTGTTCGATGAAAATAAAGACGACGAATATTTCGCAACCATAGAAAAAGCCGCCCTCCTTACGCACAAAACCCAAGAATTGATTGATAAAAAACTCGCCGAAGCAAAAGCCCTCAATACCCAATCAAATTGGGATAACCTCTCCTCCATCCCATTCGCCGGCGACCGGTCGGCATAGCCTACCCCCCCAATCGCTACTATTTCCTGCCCGTATTCGGCACTTTTGGAATTACGATTTCCTCTTCCGGGATTAGGCTTTTGAGAATCGGCATGATACTTTCCGGAATATGCCCAGTCACTAGCTTGCCGGCATTATCAACCAAAGAATATG
>CAYRNS010000027.1:0-9775 GCA_964425805.1 uncultured Candidatus Saccharibacteria bacterium | reverse complement strand
AATATCAAAAACTCTGCGACGCCGTCGGCGGCTCCTACATCCGCCTCTCATTGAACTCCGACGTCCGCGTTAATCCTTTCGACCTCCCAAGAGTCGTCGACTCTGAAGACGCCAATGACGCTCTCCGTGCCAACCTCGTCACTTTACACGGGCTTTTCCGCCTCATGCTTGGCGGCGCCGCCACTAACGGTCAACCCGCCGTCCCACTCACCCCGAACGAAGAAGCTGACCTCGACCAAGCTCTAATCGACACTTACGCCCGCGCCGGCATCACTTCCGACCCCCTCACCCACCAGTCCACTCCTCCGACCATCATCAACCTCTACGACACTCTCCTCCACATGGAGGGCACCGGACCCCAACTCGCCCAACGCTTGCGTAAATACACCACTGGCACTTTCGCCGGCATCTTCTCTCAACAATCCAACGTCGACATCAACAACCAAATGGTCGTCTTCAACATCCGCGACCTCGAGGACGAACTCCGCCCCGTTGCCATGTACATCGTCCTCTCTCACATCTGGAACGTCGTCCGCGCCGAACAAAAGCGCCGCCTCCTCATCGTCGATGAGGCTTGGCAACTCATGCAATTTGAAGACTCGGCGAACTTCCTCTTCTCTCTCGCTAAGCGCGCCCGCAAATACTACCTCGGTCTCACTACCATCACTCAAGACGTCGAAGACTTCATGGGTACCAAAATGGGCCGCGCCATCGTCGCCAACTCCTCTATGCAGCTCCTCTTGAAACAATCTTCCTCCGCCGTCGACGTCCTTTCCGACGTCTTCAAACTCACCGACGAAGAAAAGAAACGCCTCGCCAACTTTCCGGTCGGTCAAGGTCTCTTCTTCGCCGGCAGCAACCACGTCCACATCCAAATCATCGCTTCGGAAACCGAAGAATCCCTCATCACCACCAACCCCGCCGCTGCTCAAACACCCCAGCGATAACCGCTCCCGCTTTATAATCCCCGCGTTTCTGCTATAATAATATATATAATATATGGTCAAACGTTACTGTCTTTTAGTTCTCGCGCTCATCCTCTCTTTTTTCGCCCCACTCGCCATAACCACTAAGTCGACGCAAGCCCTCTCAAAAGCCGACCTTAAATTCTACGCCCAAAACAACATCATGTTCATTGACGACGAAGACTCGCCTCTCTCTGATTGTTTAAACGGCGACCTTGTCGACCTCGGCGACAACTCTAAAACCGCCCTCAACTACTTAATCCAAAAGGGCTACTCCAAGACCTCCGCCGCCGCCATCGTCGGCAATCTCATCGCCGAATCATCTGTCGTCCCCAACAAAATCGAGGGCGGCACTCTCATTAACGACACTTCTTGGCGTCTCACCGAGTGGGAAAAATTCAACAAACGCGGCTTCGGCATCGCTCAGTGGACTTCCGGCGGTCGCCAAACCGCTCTTCAAAACTTCGCCGACCAAAACGGTCTCCCTGTCATTTCCATGGAAGCTCAGCTCGGCTACCTCTTCGACGAACTTCAACGTGGCGTCCGTGGCGCCACTTCAAAGTTAGAAAACATGAACGCGCTCTCTCTTGAAGAAGCTACTTTCTTCATGTATCGCCACTTCGAAACCCCCCGCTCCAGTTTCTGCACCACCAACGACAAAGCTGGCTGCTACAACAACTACGCCCCAAAAACCTATGCTGACCTCTCAGAAACAGAAACCAGCTCCGCCTACTCCGCTTTCATGAACCGCCTCAAATACGCCAAATCCGCCCTCGCCGAAGTTGGCGACATCACCACTTCCGCAGACAACACTACCCCAATCTCTTCCATCACTTGCTCCGGCATCACCGCTGGTTCCGCCGGCGCCAACAAAATCGTCGACATCGCCAAACAAATGTCTTGGCCCAACGCCGAGGGGAACTGCGAAGCAATCTTCGGTCAAGTCGCTTGGAAACCTCGCGCCGACGGTGGCGTTTCTCTTTGCTCTGACACATTAAACTCCATCGCCAAACTCGCCCAACAAGCCGTTGGTGGTCTCTCCCTCCGCGACTGCGGCAAGTTCGTCGGCGCCGTCATGAACTACGGTCAAATCGACACCGATTTCCCCAAAGTCGGCGTCCGCTCTCAAATGGCATATATGAACAGAAGCACAAAGTGGACCAAGGTCTCAACCGACGGCGAAGCTTTCTCAATGTCTAACCTCCAGCCGGGTGACGTCCTCGCCTATTCCGCTGGCACCGGCGACGCCACCGCCGGTCACATCCAAATTTGGATTGGCAATCAAACAGTCAAAGGTAACGCCTGCCCAAATGGCTCTTGCTCCGTCAACATCGCTTCCGCCTCTTATCAAACTTGGACCCCCTCCCTAAACCGCCTCTCTCGTATGTCCGCTAACTACGGCGGCTCTTCCTACCCCCTCTCCGTTTATCGCCTCGCCGCCAATCCAGAAACCAACACCCCAGCCGACGAAACCATCCCTGAAAGTGAGCTTTAATGGACAAACCAAAATTCTCCTTTCAGACTTTCTTCAAAGAACACACCGTTCTCGCTGTCTCTTTTCTTCTCGGCTTTCTCCTCATAGTCGGCATTATCATTGCTATTATTCTCACCAATAATAACAACGACGGCGTCGAGGGCACTAACTCTCGCGACTACGAAGCTTCTGTCGCCGAAGATCAAAAAGCCATTAACAAAACCGCCGCTTTCCAAATCATCAACTACCTCCCTCTCGTTTCGAACGACCCATCCTACGAAATCAACTACCTCCTCGACAAAGACGATGCAGGGAACTATAGCTTCAAACTCACACTTAACGCTTTCTCCGCCTCCGCTCGTGACGCCATGGTTAAGCGCGTCCTCTCAGAAAACTTCGGCGACTACGACCCTCTCGACTACGAAATCACCTTAGAAAACTACTACAATCCTTTCACCAACTACACTCTCGATGACTTAAAATCCGGCAACTACCCACCCAACATCACTAAGTCCAATCTCTATTCTTTTGGCGACTCCAACATCACCGTCCAAACCCTCACTCACACCCTCTACGACGGCTCCACCAACACCTATCGCTTCGTCCTAGAAAACGGCGAACCAAAAACCAAGCCCCAACTCTTCTTCACTTACCAAGAACTCGACTTTCTCGACCACTCCACCGTCAAATCCCTCAACAACTTACAATAACTCTTTTGCTTATGTTATAATATAAGCAATGGAAACAAAGCCAAAGTTTTATCGCAACCCTATCTTCATTGTCGCGCTAGCTACTGTTATTTTGTCTGCAATAATCATCATCGTTATTATGGTTCTTAACAAAAACAACACCGACGATGAGCCATCCGTCACTGACGCTTCTGAAGAATACGAAACCCTCAATAACACCCTTGAATCACTTATCTCCTCCAATCCGCATAAAAACTACGAATCGTCTTCCTCTACCACCCGCTACATCAATACTCCAGAATCATACTTTTACGACGCTTCCAATTATAGCTATTCCACAAACACCCTCCTCTTCGCTTCAAGCATATCAATTCTTTCTCAAACTAAAGTTACTCCTCAGTCATCATTCTCGAATGACTCTTTCCAAAACCTCGCCACTAAAAACCATCTTTCTTATCAACAGCTCGACGCCGCCAATCACAACATCCTCAATTACTACTTAGACAATGACGCCGTTATCATTATATGCGCAACCGGTAGTTTTCTTTATTTAGAAACTGAAAATTCCTGCCTTTTGGTTTACGCCTCTGCCCCAGCCGATGGTGTTTATTATATATCTTCACCAACCAACCAAACCTACATCATGAACGGCGTGACCCGCAATGAACTCCTCTCCAACATAAAAGACTCCGCCACTTTCCACGTCTTCTCAACCACTAAAATAGAATAGGAAACCCATGTCAAGAATAAAACCTCTCTTCATCCTCACGATCACTAGCCTCACCATCCTTTTCTCGACTTCCGTCTCCGCTCGCCAACTCACCAAAGAAGAACGTAAATATTACGCCCAAAACAACATCATTTTCACCGTCCCCTGCGACTCTGAATCCGACTGTCAAAATGGCACCAACCCAGAAAATCCAGAAAACCCTGATGATCCAACCGACCCAACAAATCCACCCTCCGGTTCTAACACGATAGCCGTTTCTTTCGGTGGAGCCAATTTCAACATGGTCAACACCGCTATCCTACCCACCGATTATGTTAAAAAAGCTTGCTCACAATACCACATCTGTCAATCTTATAAATCCGAATGGAGTAATAAATGCGACGCTTTCTCTCGCACTGGCGCCGCCGACATGTACTACGGGAATTACACCACTAATCTCCCTAATTATCAAGCCGGTAAATTCACTTCCAAGAGCGACATCACCGACTCCAGCTCCGCCGGACTCCAACAAGCTTTAACTTTCATCTACAACCAAATCATGGCAGGCAAACCCGTCGTTCTTTCTGCAAACGTCTGCCGTCGCAATAAACCCAGTTGTTCGTCCAGCCGCCACTTTATCACCATCGTCGGCGTCCGCCAAGGTGTCACCGCTAGCTCAATTCAAGAAACCGACCTCCTCTATGTCGACCCTTGGGGTTCCACCCTTGCCCACACCGGACAATCAAATTCGCGCAAAATGCGTTTCGACACTTCCAACCGTTCTTGGTATATGTACGTCCTCAACTAGTCTCAATATCCTCCACCGCATTCACACTCGTAATAATCACCTGATTCTTCTTAAAATTATACACCAAGGCTTTCTGCCTCGTCTCATCCAACTCGGAAAAAACATCATCGAGCAACACCACCGGCGCTTTCCCAACCGCCGCCAAAATCATATCAGCCTCAATAAACTTCATCGCCACCACAATCGACCGCACTTCACCTCGGCTCGCTGATCCGTCCGCTAACGACTTATTAAACCAAAACTCATAATTGTCTCGATGCACCCCAAAACTCGTATATCCCAAGATCTTATCTTTCTCAAAATTCCTCTCCAACTCTTTCAAATATTTACTCTCGTCCATCACTTCCACGTCTCGCTTCAAAACCAACCTCACTTCGTCTTCATTCTCCGCAATCGACTGATACACTCCGGTCAACCTCTTATTGATTTCGCTCACCATCTCCTCTCTAAGTCGCCAAATCTCCGCCCCCAGTCTACTCAACATCACGTTCCAAGAAAACACCGCCTCGCTCGACAAAAACTCACTCTTCAGCAGCTCATTTCTTTGCCGAAGCGCCTTATTATACTTCGACACCAACGAACCATAATTATCATCAAGCTGCCCAAAACTTCGGTCAAAATATTCTCGCTTGTGCGACGGGGAACTAGACACTAAATTCAAATCATCCGGCTCAAACAACACCACTGGATACCGATACTTCTTCGGTAGCCTCGCCGTCTTCTTATCTCCAGCGAGAAACGACTTCTTGCCGTCTCGCTCATACACTACCACCACTTTCTCCCCGTTCACATAAGTCAGCTCCACCCGATAAAACTCCGCCCCTCTTCTCAAAATCTCTTTATCCACCGCCCGAAAACTTTTTCCCCGCATCGCTTCATAAATCGCCTCAAGAATCGAAGTTTTCCCGCTTCCGTTCTCCCCAGAAATCATCGTCGTCTCTTTCCAACACTTTAACTCAAAAAACTCGTGACTCCTAAAATTCATTATTTTACAATTCTCAATAATCATTATGACTTCAACGGCATAATAATATGCGTATATTTTCCACTTTTCTCGTTCTTCACAATAATCGGATTCAACTTCCCAGAAAACCCAAGCGTCACTTTCTCTTCTTCCGTCGCATTTAGCGCATCAATCAAAAACCTCGAATTAAGTGTCACTCTTTCGTCTTTTGTCACTTCCGTTTCAATTTCTGACGAGTTTTCCCCAAATTCATTCGCTACCGAAGCCACAGAAAACGTTCCCGTCGCCGTCTTCGCCTCTAATACAATCGAGCCGCCCACTTCCCGCGCAAACAGCGCCGCCAACTTCGTCACCCTTAGTAACTCCGCCTTATCCATCGTCATCTCCGCCTCGCTATCTTTCGGAATCAACTGCCGATAATCCGGAAAACTTCCATCAATCAGCTTTGATGTAATTTCAATCTCTCCAAACCTAAACCTCACTTGCGTCTCATCAAACAAAATCTCAATCTCTTCCATTTCCTCATTTAACGACCGCATCACTTCTGACAGGGAAGACGCCGGCACAATCGCTTTCACTTCGCTCTCGACTTTCTCAATAAACTTCCTCTCTGCTAGCCTATATCCATCCGTCGCCGCAATATATAACGCCCCGCCATCCGTATTAAAATACACGCCTGTCAGCGCCGGTCGTGTCATATCATTCGACGCCGCCACCATCACTTGTGTCGCCCCCACCTTAAACTCATCCACCCCCATCTTAAACGCCACCATTTTCACTTCATCAATCTCCGGTAATTCCGGAAAATCATCCGCCACCGCCCCGTTCAAGGTGGAAACATACTTACCCGCCTTAGTCGTCACTTTTGTCCCCTCAACCGACATTTTCACGCTCTCACCTTTTGGTAAATTCGCCACAAATTCCGCCAAGAGTTTCGCTGGTACAGTAATCACTCCGTCTTTACTTGCACTGACGGGTAAATAATCTACCACTGCCATATCTAAATTGGTGGTTGTTAAACTAACTTTACCCTCGTCCACTCTAATTAATACATTATTCAATATTGGTAAAGTTGCTTTTCCTCCTGTCGCAACTCTACTTACCACGTTTAATGCTTTTGCTAGTTTACCCGATTCGATTTCAATCTCCATTTATTATCCTTTCTTTTTAATTCCTTATTAATTTATTTAGTAATAGTAGTTATAGGCTATGTGGAAATTGTGGATTTTATGGTTTTTGATAGCGTTCCTATCTGTGAGCGTTTTTCCACAAATTACCCGAACATATTCGCTAAAACCGAACAGGAATTCGCAAAACCGAACAATTTTCCACCAAACCGAACAATCAAAATATTCATTTTTTGAGTTATTCGCAGGTTTTTCGACAATAATATCACCACGAATCCTCATGGTTTTCCACGAGTTTTTCCACCAAATTTGACAACTAGCCATAAATAGCCTCCTTTATTTGTTCGACTTGGTCGCGGAGCTGTAAGTTAGTTTTTTGGTCAGTGTCAATCTTTTTGATTCCGTTCATAACTGTCGTGTGGTCTTTAACGCCAACCTCTGGCGCAATCTTCGTAGTTGACATCCCTAGCTCTTTTGATAGTAAAAACATCGCCACTTGCCTCGCGGTCTTAATATTAGCAACTCGGCTTCGCCCAGTCATCTCCACTACGGTCAAATCATAATATTTCGCCACCTTTTCCACGACGACTCTTGGTGTCACGCTTCGTTTTCGTCGCACCACCGTACCGGAAATATACCCCTCGTTAATCAACTCAAGCGGCGTCATCCCTTTGATTTCTGCCGTCACCATAATCTTCTGGAACTCCCCCTCCAGCTCACGAATATTTGTTTTGACATTATCCGCAATATATTCAATCGCCGCATCCTCAATTTCTTGCCCCATAAACTCTGCTTTTGCCTTCAAAATCGCACATCTATCCTCGAACCCAGGGAACTGCAAGTCATACGCCCCCGCGCTCGCTAACCTTGAACTTAACCGTACATCCAGCGTCTTAATCTGGTCCGGCAACCGGTCGCAGGTTACGATAATCTGCTTATTTGCCATATGGAGGTCGTTAAAGATATTGAAGAACTCCTCTTGGCTTCGGTCTTTCCCGATAATCATCTGAAAATCATCAATAATTAGCGCATCGAGCTTCTGATACTTTTTCACAAAATCTTCACCCTTGCCCGCTCGCACCGCATTGATAAATTCCGAATAAAAATGATTCATCGGAATATAAAGCACTTTCATGTCGGGATGCTGCTCCAAAATCGCATTTCCCACCGCTTGCACAAGGTGTGTCTTACCTAACCCCGGTCCCCCATAAAGGAAAAACGGATTAAACTTCTTCTCGCCGGGATTCTTTGCAATCAATCTCGCCACCCCCGCCGCCAGTTCATTACTACTCCCCACCACAAAATTATCAAGCGTATACTTGCTATTCAGCCCCGAAGTGCTAACTCTCGACGTCTTCGCTCTACTACCAATATTTTCCATCAACTCCCGCGTCGACTTCACTCTCTCGCTCCCACCCAGTCTCAATCCCTCCGCATTCGTTACCTCCCGCGCTTTTACTCGTGTCTTTCCATCACCCTTAATCGTAAACTCCAACCTCACTAGATCGATATTATTATGTTTAAACGCATCCATCAAAATACCTTGATACTTCGTCTCTAACGTCTTAATCTTAAACACATTTGGCGCACCAATTGTTGCCACCTTAGCTTCTTTATCTAAAGACACTAGTTCGACTTTTTCGAACCATGTCTTAAACGCCATCTCACTGATTTCTGTTTGAACTTCAGCTAGGACATTCTGGAAAACATCAAACACTTTTTCGACCTCCTTGTAACTTTTCTATTATATCTTAAACTTTCAAAGTTTTCCACAGGTTTTATCTTATAATTTTTATTTTATAATTTAGAATAATTTAACAGGGAGAAACTTTTCCACTTTTTCATAATTAATCTGTTTCATTGTGGAAAACTTCTTGATTTCGGTGGAAAACTGCGGTATAATATACCAAATATTTGCCAATATTAAAAATATAGGATTATTACTCTATGCCTAAACGTACGTATCAGCCGCACAAGCGCCAGCGCAAAGCTGAGCACGGCTTCATGAAAAGAAATGCTACCCACGCCGGTCGCCTTGTCCTTAAGCGCCGCCGCCTCAAAGGTCGCAAAAGGTTAACTTACTAACAAACTCTCCCCTCGGGGAGTTTTGTTATATAATATATAGATAATGCTGAACAAACGATACCGATTCCACTCTCGTGGTGGCGTAAAATATGTTTATCGCCACGGTAAAACTTTGCGTCGTCCCGACCTTAGCCTTGTTTTTTGCGACAACGAAAGAGGGAAGACTCGCCTCGCTGTTGTTGTCTCTAAAAAGGTTAACAAAACCGCCGTCGGCAGGAACCGCATCCGCCGTCGGATTTATGAAGCCATCCGTCTCGACTTCGACAAGTTTAAGCAGCCCCGCGACTATATCTTTGTTGCCTACAACAAAAACCTCAAAGACATCCCTTTCCCCGAACTCCAAAAAACAATCCGTTCTCTTATAGAGGAAAGTATGCTACAATAGGAGAAATATGTTTAGTTTAATAGATACAATAATTGTCCGCCCAATTACCAACATCTTGTTTTTAATTTACAACCTCGTTGGTGACTTCGGTCTTGCAATTATTCTCTTCGTTATCGTCGTCAAGCTTTGTATGTCGCCGCTCGTCAAGCGTCAACTCCATCAAACTAAACTCATGCGTAAGCTCCAACCAGAGCTTGCTCAAATCAAAAAGAACTGCAACGGTAACCGCCAGCTGGAATCTCTCCAGACCATGGACTTGTATAAAAAATACAACGTCAAACCTTTCCGCTCTCTCCTCTCCCTCATCATCCAACTTCCAATGTTCATCGCCATCTTCGGCGCCATCCGCGTCATGGTCAACCTCCCCACCGAAAGCTCCAATCTCGACCTCCGCGCCTACTCTTTCGTTAAACAAGACAGCTCAAACATTAAGACCGTCATCGACCTCCAGTCTAAATACATGGAAGAAAAATCCGCCTATGACGCCGCCAAAAACGACGAGTCAAAGTCCGACGAAGAAAAGAACGCTCTCGTCGCCCCGACTTACGAATTCCACCCCTCTCTCTTCG
>CAYRNS010000026.1:0-10158 GCA_964425805.1 uncultured Candidatus Saccharibacteria bacterium | reverse complement strand
TTTCCCACCAATCGTTGACTTCGGGAACTTTGGAGAAGAAGCGGTGACCGCCCATGTCCATACGATTCCCTTTGTAGTTGACAGTGCGAGAGATGCCGCCGAAGACTTTGGATTCTTCGAGGACGACGACGTCGTAATCTTTGGATTTGTCTAATAATTCGTAACCGGCAGTGAGGCCAGCCGGACCGCCACCAATAATGATGACTTTCTTTTTCTTGGTCATGAAATATTACTCCACAATTTTTACTTAAAATCCATTATAGCACAACTGTGATATAATTTGGGTATGAAAAGGAAGGTTTTAAGGTTTTTAAAGACAAATTACATATATATTATTATGATGACGCTCGTGGTGACACGACTTTTGCTCGGGAAAGCGATAGGCGGGTGGTTCGGAGCAAGTGAGACTTACGACGATGTTGCGATGTTGAGAGGGCTGGATCCGAGTAGGTTTACGAATCCCACCAATTTAACCCTGATTAAAGATTTGAGCTTTTCGGTCTTCTTGGGTGTATCGGCAGTGAGTGGTTTACCATACACGGTGTTCTTGTCGCTTTTCTGGGCATTAGCGGCTTTTGTGGTTTGGGTGTTAGTTGGCAAGTTTACGAAAAACAAATGGGTAAGGCTCGGGGCTTTTGCTTATGTGTTATTTTTGCCGATTGCATTTACATCTTGGGGGGGGCTACGCATTTATCGCAACGCAGTAATTGCGCCGACGATTATTTTGACGTTTAGCTTGCTGTTAATTGGGCTAGTGAATTTGGTGCGCGGGGAGAAGAAAAAGAAAGCGGCTTGGCTGGCGGTGGTGGCTGGTCTTGTGTTTGCGTATGCCTATTATCTAAAAGAGGATGGAATTTGGATGATGGCGTGCTTGCTAGTGTTAATGGTGGTAGAGTTCGCCGTGATTGCTTATCGGTTTTTCAAAGGAAAAGGTGCAAAAAAAGAGCGGGTTCGGCAGGCGACTCTTTGGGCAATTATTTGTATGGTTCCCTTTGTGATTTGGTTTGGGTGGACGAATACTTATAAAGGCGTGAATCATGCGTTCTTTGGAGTTTATGAAACAAATACGCGTACGAAAGGCGAGTTGGGGAAGTTTGTAGAAAATATTTATAAAATTGAGGCAGAGGGGCGAACGGAGATTATTTGGGCGCCAGTCGATGCGCTGAAGCAGGCTTTTGCCGCTTCGCCGACTTTAGAGGCACACCCGGAGCTGTTTGATGAAATTATGACGACGGGGTTCCAGCCTGGAGGGCTAGAAGTTAATCCAATCAGACGCGACTTCTTAACTTGGATTATGCGGTCGGAGCTAGCAGATGCGGGGCTTTGGACAACGGAGGCGGAGGTAAACGAAATGTTTAGGCAGGTCAATGCGGAGCTTGAGGAGGCGTTCAGAAACGGGACGTTGAAAAAAGCGGAGGGACGGATACAGCTCTTGGCTTCGACGGGTGGATATACTTGGGACGAGATTACAAATAGTGATATCTTGGGTCAGATTTGGGCGTCGTTAGAAGATTCAATTTGGTTTACGAGGTACGAGATTGGGTTTGGCGAGAGCGAAATTGAGTATGGAACAAAACGAAATCATACCGACTATACTTTAGTAAATCGCGCGCTACATATGACGGATGATTTGAATTTGGTTGAAAAATCTGGGCGGAAAGAAGCGCAAGAAGTCGTAAAGGCGATGATGTGGGTTTATCGAGTGGTCAATATAGTATTGATAGTGGCGATGGTAGGTTCATATGTTTATGTGGTAGTGACGATAATTAAGAATCGCAGGTCGTTAAAGAAATATGTCAAGAAAGAACGTGCGGCGCTTTGTTGCGTAGCGGCGAGCTTTATATTCTTTGGCGTCACGCTAGTATATAGTTTTGCAACGGCATGGTTCTTTATTAATCCGGCAGGGTCAGCGTCTTACGGCAGAACGTTCGTGTTTTATTACGTTGGCGTACCCGGATTGCTGACGATAGCATTGTTATCCGCATATACTGGGTTGTTTGGATTTAAAAAAGTTACTGCGAAGCTATCTCGTAAGTCTTCGTAATTTATTGGCAATTCGACTAATAAGACTTCTTGGTCTTTCGTCGTGTTCTTCTGCGATGGGTTGAAGTACAGCTTTCGGCAGTTTGTTAATTATTATTTTGTCAATGTTTGATGCTATGGGTTCTCTTCCGTAAATAATTTTTGGTTTGTTTTTTGACATCTCATCATTATCCTGAAAAATAGAGTCAATGATATGCTTAACTTGTTCATATCCCAATTCTAGGGGATAGTCACGCATATAGGTTTTTCCACCCTCGGAAAGATTGGAGCGTAGCTTTTTGTCTGTTAAGATTTTTAAGAGAGCGGAGGCGAGCGCTTCTGCCGACGGCTCTGCCAAAAGACATCCGTTTTCAGGGAGGTCATAGAGATTATTTTCGCGATATAACTCTACTACTGGTAAACTTGCCGCCATCATTTCGAATGGGATGCGTGACGGATTTGATGCAGAAAGACAAAGCCCGGCAGTGCATTTATTGTATAGCTCATTGCATTCTTCTACACTTATAATTCCTAGGTGAGTTGCGTCGAGGTTTTCCACATCGCAGATAGGAGAGCCATAAAGGTAAATTTTCGTTTGTGGGCGAATTGCTTTTACTATTTGAAGCGAGCGAAGCGCCATTTCAGTGCATCGTCGTGGCTTATCAGGCTGCAGCACGCAACAAATTGAGTCTTCATCGCTTGTGGAGCTTTCGATTGGATGATATATCGAAAGATCAGCACAGAAATTGTAGTACTTTGGGTGAGTATTGTTGGTCGATTTCTCGTCCAGCTTTCGAGAAAGCCATTTGCCAATGGTGATTGTTTTAAGGTTGAGAGCATACGACTTTTCGGCGTTAATAAATTGTTCGCTAGCTGGAAAGAACCAAGGTTCGTAATCTTGAACGAAATATACCTTATGTTTTACGTTAAGGTCGGCTACGGTTTTTGCCGTTTCGTAATATGTAGCGACCGCCATATCGTATTTTTTCTCTAAATGGTGCCCAGTAAAGACGCCACCTTTGAAGTGAAAATAGTCGTGTTCGATCCGCGTTTTTAGTTCATCGGGTGTTTCGTCGGTGCGATCTACGTATAAATCGCATTTGTAACCATCATCAATTAGGTAATTAATGTTTTGCAGAATAGTTCTGGTTCCGCCACTGCTCGGACCAAAGTTTACTGCAAGCCAAGCGATTGATTTTGCCATATCTTTATTATAGCATAATGTTATAATAGTAATATGATTACAAAGTTTGGCCTTTTTGAATATAACACAGAGAATATCGGCGACGAAGTGCAATCGTTAGCCGCAAGGAGATTTTTGCCGCGAGTTGATTACTATTTTGATCGCGATAATATCGATGGTACACAAATCGGAAAAGATGAGGTGGTAAAACTAATAATGAACGGGTGGTATACTCACCATCCCGAAAACTGGCCGCCAAAAAATTCGGCGATTGAACCTTTATTGGTTTCTATGCACGTTGAACAGGATGCTCTTAACGGTGAGGCGGCTAAGGCTTTTTCTTCTGCTGGGAGCGTGGAATTCTTGAATACATTTGGTCCGGTCGGAGCAAGAAACTATCCGACGATGGAGTTTCTTAACAGTATAGGCGTAGAGAGTTATTTTGCGGGATGCATAACGTTGACTTTAAATCCGGCGGACGGCGTAAAAAAACGGGATTATATTTTAGCGGTCGATGTCAGTGATGAAGTTCTCAAGAAAATAAAATCAAAAACCAAGCGTCCAGTGTATGCTATTAATACAAATCGAAAGAAAAAACTTGATCGAGAAACGAGATTTCTTGTTTCTAAATTCTGGCTTTATCTTTATCAGTCTGCACATTTTGTCGTAACTACGCGCCTTCATACGATGCTGCCTTGTATTGCTCTGGGAACGCCAGTAATCGCTATTTCTGGGCGCGACCCTAAACGCTATGCGGGGCTGATAGATTTAACCAATCATATGACCGAAAAAGAATTTTTAACAAAAAGAATTGATTACGATCACCCCGCAAAAAATCCGACGCTTTATAAAAAGATGAGAGCAACGCTCGAGGAAAAGTGTACTTCGTTTACTGGCTTCGATTCTCACGCTTCGTATTTAGGAGAGATGCGTGTAACAGATTTATTATCTGATACGAGATTAGCACAGTTTTTCCTTGACGCGGCTTATGATACTTGGCTGTCGGAAGAGTATCAACAAAAATGCATCGAGTTGCAGGGAGAACTTGATGCTATTGGTGTTTTAGGAGTTAAAGATTCGGCAAGAAGCCTATTGTCCGCTTTGCGACGAAAGCTCAGTTAATTAAAGATCATAAAGTATCTAGCGTCTTAATTTGTTTATTGCTAAACCATTTTATTACGTTTTTCGTATCGACGTCCATTCCTTTTGCACCCTGCCAGTCGCCGCCGGATGCTCCTCCAAAGTGATGGAGAAGTTTTTCGTGATCTTTTACCGCGATAACCGATAAGTTTTCTTTTAATATTTTCGCTTGGATAAGAGTAATTGACCAGAACCATTCGAAGTTTTCATCTAGTCCATGGTGTTTTTCATAAAGATCTTTATCTATTAAAAAGCAGTAGCCGTCGGCACGATCGTAAGGATTTCCGGCGACAAAGCCAAGCGAAGTAATGCCCCTTTTATGGACATTTAGCATTTTTTTGAGCCAATACTGATCGATAATTTCAACGTCGGAGTTAAGTAGCAAAATGTATTTTGAATCTTTGTGGCATATTTTTTCACCAGCGTTGTTCCCTTTTGCGAAGAGCGTGTTTTCGTCTAAAAACAATAATTTATTTATTTTTCCTTTCGCGAAAGATTTTAATAAAACCTTACGAGTTTTTTGTTCGGATTTATTATCGACAGTAATGAGTTCGTATGGTATGTCGGTGGTTTTTTCTAGGGTAGTTATTGATGTCTTAACATACTCTGGGGCGTTATGCGTCAGCATTATTATTGATACTAGGGGTTGTTTTTTCATTGTCTGATTTCTCCGATTGCATTGGATGGAATTACGGCGTCAATGCCATCTCTTGTATTAATTTCGGTCCTAAAATACCACTCGCCGTCAATGAAGATTTTTGTGGAAAATTTTATAATCCTACCCTTTTGTAGTGTGTCGTAGATTTCTTTAGTGAACGGATTGATTCTATCAACGGTTCTAGTGAGGACCATTTGTCTGGGGCTTATGAAGTTTTCGTAACTTATTTCTGGCGCAATAACCTCTGAAAGATATTCTTTAGAGATTCCCGCATTAATGTTGTTGATTGTGTTGTTTTCTGTGCGATAATACGTTGTATTATTGATTGTGATTTCGCTGGCGAATTTGATTTTGCGGTCTTTTTGTAATGCATCATATACTTCTCCAGTAAATGGATTGATACGGTTAACCGTCTGATTTAAAATGTATTCTTTTGGAGAATCAAATTCGGTGTAGGATTCTACTAGGTTTTTCTCTTCAATCCCGTATTGTGAATTATTGTGTTCGGCGTCAAATTCGGTTATATAGTATGTTGTACCTTGAAATGTGGTTTTATAGGGGAAATTTCTTATGGTGTATTCTGAAAAGCTCATAGCTTCATCCCCACTATTAAGAGTAATCTTTTTTGCATTAGGAATAATTATTTTCTCTCTTTCGTTTTCTAGTACTTCTTCGTAGGTAAATGCAATTTCTTTAAGGCTCGACATCCTTATGCAAGCGTCGGTGTTACTAGCAGTACTAGACTCGGTTCTCAAGCACAATTCCCCGTTGGAAAGTCTTACTTTGGAGTCGAATTTGCGAATAAGACCCGCTGGTAATTGATCGATTACCTCAGAAGTAAATGGGTTAATTCTGTCAGTGTCTTCGGATATTTCAAAATATCGCGGAGAGAGCAAATCTTCGTAGGCGGTTAGCGTGGGGTCGCCGAACCAGTCCATGAAGAAGAGGTAGAAGTTGCGGTTGCCGTAAGCGCCACAAGCGACGGTGCCGTAGCCGGCGGCGAGGGCGGCGGCGTTAGGCTGGTATGGGGTGTAGCGATAAAGCGAGCTAGTGGCAAGGTTTTCGATGTTGACGGTGGAGCCGCCGCAAGCGCGGTTCGGGTTGTAGTAAATGTAGTTTTCACCGAGAGGGTAGTTGGTCCAGCCGCCGTCAAGAACTGTGCGGAAGAGGTAGGCGGCATTGTCGAGCTGGTTGACGAAGCCGTAGTAGAGTTCGTTGCAGGGTGCTGTATCGGGGCAGCCGAAGCCGGTAGCGGAGCGATATTGGAGAGAGTTAGGCCAAGAGTCGGAGATTAAGCCTTGTTCTTTTTCGAGGAGGACGATGAGAACTTGAGGGTTGATTTTAAATTCATGGGCGGTGTCGTAAATAACCTGGGCGGCGGTGCGAGATTTAGTTCCCTCGGGGATGAGGTCGCCATATTCGACGCCCTCAGCGAAGACTTCATCGGCGAGGCAGACGAAGTGTCCGTCCTTGATGTGATAATGAACGGAGGGATACCAAGCAGCTTTGTAGGTTTCCGTGTTGTTGCAGTTGCCGTGGTTGTGGAGGAATTGATCAATTTCTTCAACGGTCATTGATTCGTAGTTGCTCATTGTGTAGTCGGAGATGATGTTGCCGGGTTTGAAGTTGGCAAGAGAAGCAGCTTCGGAGTTGTTCGGAAGTCGGAGAGCGAGAAAAGTGAAGACGGCGACAAAAGCGAAGAGGAAGCTGATTTTATAAACTAGCCCTGGGTGTTTTTTGTGGATTTGTTCGAGGTTTAGGTTCATTCGATGACTCCCGTGATTACGCCGGTTTTGTCACCGGAAGTTAGGTTAATGTTAATGTTGATTGAACGAGAGAAGTTAGAGAGTTCGGCGCTGTCGATATCGAAGCCCTCACAGGTTGAAGTTGACGCGGAGGGGATGAGGCGGGCGGTTTTTTCCAGTTGGTTGGCGCCGTTCGTGAGAGTGAGTTGACAAGTGCCGGAGGAGAGGTATTGGTCGATATTGACGCGGACGAGGAGCTTATTGCCGTCGAAACGAGCGGTAGTGAGAGAGCCAGTGATGGTTTCTCCTTGATTTGGGTCGGCGCCCTCGTATTTTTCCGGGGTCTTGCCGTCGGGAGAGACGGAGGAGTCAGAAGAAGTGGTGTCGGCGGGGGTTTCGGGAGTGGATTCGTTTTTAGTTTCGGTCGAAGATTGGGTGGATTTAGGCGCGTTGGAAGACTGCGAAGTCGAGACAGTGGAGTCGGAGGAGTTGGACGGTTTTTTAGTGAAGTGGAGGACGGCGAAAACTATGCCAGCGATAACGATTAAAATGACGGTGGCAAGAAAAAGCGGGTGTTTATAAAGCGGGCGGTGACGACGCGAAACTGTTTCAGGAGATGGGTTTTGTTGTTTATTTTTTTGCATAGGCAATACTCCTGTTTATATTATATATACAGGAGCTTAAAACTGCAAGGGATTATTCTAGATCGAGACCGAGGATTTCTGCGGCTTTGAGGAGAGTTTCGATTTCTTCTTCGGAGACGTCGTCGGAGTTGATTTTATTGTTGAAAATTGCTATTAGTTCGGGGTTTTGAACGGCGACAACTTCGAGAGAGCGGGCGGCGCCGGAGACCTTTTTTATGGCGCCTTTAGCGACAAGATTGTCGACGTGTTCAGCGACAGCGGAGACGGAGCTGAGACCGAGACCGGTCATGATTTCTCGGTAAGAGGGGGAGTAGTTATTTTCTTTCATAAAGGTCGAAATAAATTCGACAATTTGCTTTTGCTTTTTAGTTAATTTCTCGGACATAGTATGTTATAATTGTATAATAAATGGTCAAAGAAGAAAAGACAATAGATGGGTTCCCTGTTCGCGGGGTGAAAGATTCGGCGCTAGTAGCGCGCTCGAAAGCGAATAAGTTGCCGTCGAATCGTACGAAGAAAAAAGTTAAGGCGGTCACGGAAAATGACCCGCTGGTGAAAAGGTCTACTGCAAAGTCTGTTGCAAAAAAGACGACTCGGAAAGTTGCTAAGTCGGTGAAAGTGCAAAAAGCTAAGGCTGTTTCTCAGAATGTCGTGGCGATGGATATGAAGCCGGCGAAAAAACGCAAGAAAATTTCTCGTGCGAAGACGACAGAGATGTTTACTGCGGAACCGGAAGCGTTTAATCTTGATGTGGAAGCGCCAGAAGAAAGTAATGATATTGAGATTTTTGACGAAGAAGAAGAGTTCAGGAACGAGGTGAGAGACGAGAGGCTTGAGGAAGAGTTGTTTGGGAATGCGTTGGCGAACGAAGAGGCGCACGAAGAGTTTTTGGCGCCGGTTGAGACTTTTGATATGGACAGTAGAGACGCTGCGACGGAAGATGGCATGATTTCTGAAGTGGGAGATGAGGAGGTGAAAGATATGAAGAAGTCGAAACGGGAACTGAAAGAGAATGCGAAGAGAGCGAAAGTCGAGCAAAAGCGGCTGGCTAAACTAGAAAAGATTGAGAAGAAAAAGAAGAAGTCAAAAGTCGGAAAGTTCTTTAAATGGTTCTTTATCATACTTTTGATTTTAGCGGTCGGCGCTGGCGTGTATCTTTATTTCTGGGGCGACGGAATTATTAAGAAAATTACTGGCGGTAAGGGAGATATTTGGAGTGCGATTGGCGCCGTGACGAGTGAAACTTATGAGCCTTTGAAAACGGATGCGAACGGACGGACAAATATCCTCGTGTTCGGGACGAGTGGATTCGATGCGGAGGGTAGTGGGTTTGGTGGATATGAGCATGACGGTTCGAACTTGACTGATTCGATTATGGTGGTGAGTCTCGACCAAGAAGCGGGCGACGTGGCGATTGTTTCCCTGCCGCGCGACCTTTATGCGAAGCCGACTTGTACGGCAACTGGTAAGGTCAACGAAGTTTATTATTGTGGCAAGTATGTTTATGGTTCGACGGAAGAAGACGGGGCAAAAATGCTACAAGATAAGATAAAAGAAATTCTTGATATTGATACGCAGTATTGGGTACATATGAACTGGGGAGCGCTAGTGAATATTGTGGATGCGGTGGGCGGAGTGACGATTACGCTTGACGAAGATATTGATGATCAGTGGTATACCGGCGCGGTTTATCAAGCGGGGGTAGAGTATACTATCAATGGTTTTGATGCGCTGGCGCTTTCGAGGGCGAGACACGGGACGGCGTATGGTGATTTTTCTCGTGCGGCGAGTCAGCAGAAGATTTTGATTGGGATTAAGAATAAAGTAGTTGAGAAAGGGTTGGGGCTTTCTGAGGCGCTGAGTATGATTTCTGCGGTGGGAGACAACCTGACGATGAACTTTGAGATGAGTGAGTTGAAGACGGGGATGCATCTTTTGGAGACGTTCGATCTTGATTCGATTCGACAAATTCCGCTTTGGGATGATAATACGCGGTATATGACCTTTGCGAACGAGGGCGGAATTTCCTATATTGCGCCGGTGGCAGGGATTGGTAATTATGCGCAAGTGCAACAATATCTTGCGCAGCAGTTGAAGAGTAATCCGACAGAGCGTGAGGGCGCAGTGATTATAGTTTATAACGGTACGGGCGAAGCTGGAGTGGCAGCTCAAGAGCAAGAGATGTTGGAGGAAAAAGGGTTTAGCGTGAAAGAGATTGCGAATGCGCCGGAGGGTGAGTATAAATATACCGAAGATATCGAGATTTATGATGCGAGCGAGGGGTTGAAGCCAGATACAAAGAAAGCGCTGGAGAAGTATTATGGGCTTGAGATGAAAGATATGGCAGAGTTACCAAATGGAATCTCGCCGATTGGGTATGATTTTATCATTATTGTTGGTAGTGCAACCGCCTCAGAATAGCTTTTAAGACGGAAGCCTCTCCGCAATCGTAAAAATAACCTTAATAGGCTGTTTCTCCGCGCGGAGACAAGCTCGTGCTCGAAACAGTATCAAGGTTATTTTTACTGTTGGTTTCGGCTTTTTATTGTCTTAAAAGCTATTCTGAGTCGTCCGTGATATCTAGTTTAGAAATAATCAATACACGGTCGCGACCCTCTCCCTCTGAGTGAGTGGTGATGTCGGAGTAATCTTCGGCGAGTTTGTGGACGATGCGGCGGTCGGCGGGGTTGAGGTTAATTGTCATCGGCTCACCAGTTTGGCGGACTTTTTTAATCCAGCCCTCGGCTTTTTCCGCGATGCGGTCAG
>CAYRNS010000025.1:0-11362 GCA_964425805.1 uncultured Candidatus Saccharibacteria bacterium | reverse complement strand
TTTTAGCCTCTTCTTTCATCTTTTGGTATTGGTATTTGCCCCAATCGATGATTTTAACGACAGGCGGGTTGGCGTTAGCGGCGATCTCGACAAGATCGACACCGGCGTCACGGGCGAGAAATTGAGCCTCACGGCTCGACATGATGCCGAGCTGCTCTCCATTAGTTCCAATTACGCGTACTTCAGGGTAACGAATTTCTCCGTTGAGTTTGGTGCGTGAGTTGTGTTTACTAATGGGGGTGGTCCTTTCTCTTTAACCTTATCTTTACATTATAGCAAAAAATTTATGATTTGGCAAGGGGCGGACTAGCGTTTGCGATAGGTGAGCGCTTCGGTGAGGTGAGGTGCGTCGATAACGTCGGAGCCGTCGAGGTCGGCGATGGTTTGGGCGACTTTGATGATTTTGAAATAGGAGCGGGCGGAGAGGTTGAGCTTTTCCGAGGCGTTTTGAAGAACGCGCTCGGCGGCGTCGGTGAGGTGGAGTAGGGTGGAGACTTGATGGGAAGAGAGGGAAGAGTTAAAGACGTCGGGGTGACCGTAGCGGGTGCGTTGGCGGTCTAGTACCTCTGTAATTTTATTTTTTACAACACTGTGTTCAGTGGGTTTGGTCGGGTCGAGGGCAGTCTTCTGACGGAGGTCGGAGTTTTCGACCTTAGCGACCGTGATGTTCATGTCGATGCGGTCGAAGAGGGGACCGGAGAGCTTCTTTCGGTAAGCACTGATTTGGTTTTGGGTGCAGGTGCATTCGTGAGCAGGGTCACCGATGTAGCCGCAAGGGCAGGGGTTCATCGTGGCGATGAGCATAAAGTCGGCAGGGTAGGTGGTCTTAGCGTTGACGCGAGAGACGGAGATTTTCTTGTCTTCTAGAGGTTGGCGGAGGGCTTCGAGGACGGAGCGGGGGAATTCGGGGATTTCGTCGAGGAAGAGGACGCCGAGGTGGGCGAGAGAGATTTCGCCTGGTTCGGCTTTAGCGCCGCCGCCAATGATGGAGACGGCGGAGGCGGTGTGGTGTGGGGCGCGGTAAGGGCGAGTGGAGACGATTTGATCGGTTTCGCCGGCGAGGGAGTGGATTTTGGTGATGGCGATTTGCTCCTCGGGGGAGGGTGGTGGAAGGAGGTTGGCGGCGGCGCGAGCGAGAAGGGTTTTACCGGCGCCCGGAGGACCGGAAATGAGGATGTTGTGATGACCGGCAATGGCGACGGCGAGGGCGCGTTTAGCAAAGGATTGACCGCGGATATGGTCGAGAATCGGTGAGTTCTGGTCTGTTTTTGTATTTTCTACAACGTTTTGGGGCGGGGTTTGGATGAGTTGTTGGTGCTTGAGGTGGAGGAAGAGTTCCTGAAGATTCTTGACGCCGATGATTTTGACGCCAGTGAGGAGGGAAGCTTGGGCGAGGTTTTCTAGGGGGACGTAAATTTCTGAGATGTTGGCGGTGCGGGCGGCTTCGACGATGTTGATGATGCCGTGGACGGGGCGGAGAGCTCCGTTTAGAGAGAGTTCGCCGACGAAGAGTTTATCCTTAAGGTCGGATTCGAGGAGTTGTCCGCTGAGGGCGAGGACGGTGAGAGCGATGGGGAGGTCAAGATTAGAGCCGTCTTTTAGGAGATCGGCGGGAGCGAGGTTGATGGTGACGCGCTTGTCGGGAAAGGAGAAGCCTGACGCGCCGAGGGCGCTTTTGACGCGTTCACGGGCTTCGGAAACGGTCTTATTCGCCATGCCGACGATGTTGAACGAGGGGAGACCTTTGTTCATGTCGCCTTCGACCTCCACGATGCGACCCTCGTAACCGTAGGGGATTGCCGAGTAAGTTTTTGCTATCATAAGGTAAGAATAGAGGATGAGGCGGTAAAGTGCAAGGAGAAGCGGAATAAGGAAAAGGGGTAGCATTTTCAAGAGAAGTGTGGTATAATGAAAGGAGTTGGGGCTGACAAAGCTTAGACGAATTATTAACAGATATCAAGCGTTACGATTGAACACCGTAAGTGTTAAATAAGTGCTGAAAACACTGTTGCAAGGCGTGTTGCTTACATGCCTGTTTATGCCTAATCTATTTTTATAGGCTGGTCTGCTCTTAAGATTCCGTAGAGAGTGGATTATCATACAACGGGATTAAGGGCTTCTTGGTGACGAGAGAGGCTTCGAAAAGTAAGTCATGGCAGCTTAGAGTTTTGTTTCTTGCCGCTCTAGGTAATATGTCGAGATGAAACAGGGAACTATGAACGTAGAATGGTATCCAGTGGTTTTTCGGACCCGGAGGCAGTATCCGGCAGCTCCACCAAGAAAATGAATAAAAAAATTATACACCTCGATATGACAGAGGTGATTTTTTATATAACAGGGAATTTGCGACAAGAAAAAGACCGGTAACTGCGAGGAAAACCGGTCTTTTTGTGTAGAGTGTGGAGTTATTTTTGGCTAAAATGTTTGTTTTTGGCTTTGAATAATTATTTTATTCAAAAGCTAATACCAGTATAACGCGACAAAACGCTTGTGTCAACACTTTTTTGCATAAATTTTTTATGATTTTTGGCGAGTTTTCCACAAGCGAGAAATAGGGAAGACGGTGGTGGAGTGTAAAAAATACAACATTTTTGAATAATAGAAATAACAGGTTGAAAATGGCTTTTTGTTGTAAAAAATAAATTAAAAAAGTTGAACAAAAATATTGCTTTTTCAGCCTGGATATGCTAGACTGAAAGAGTCGAAAGACAAGAACAAACACTAAAAACAAAAGGAAGACAGATGAAGTATAAATAAGCAAGGGAACTGGCGGCGCGAATAGGCAATTTC
The DNA here is from genome assembly GCA_964425805.1 of uncultured Candidatus Saccharibacteria bacterium. Classification (GTDB taxonomy): domain Bacteria; phylum Patescibacteriota; class Saccharimonadia; order Saccharimonadales; family Saccharimonadaceae; genus Nanosyncoccus. The sequence continues at coordinate 8,572 of CAYRNS010000025.1, read as the reverse complement.
TAGCCATAAATTACATAGGAGTTGCCTCAAGCTTCGTCAGTTAGATGAAGCGCGCTAGAAGAACTTTTCGTTAGTACCTTCAAACAAAATAGAACGAAAAGGGAACTAGCAAGGACATGCTCCACGATTGTGGAGCGGTCAAGAGACTGAGGCGGGGACAAGGGTTGCGGCCTATAGTAAGTTTAGTTTTGCCGGATAATCCCCCCGCTTTAGCCCATAGTTAAAACTTGGGGGCAAAAAGCAATCACGCAATATACACTTAAGCTTAAGTGTGATACAATAGAAATATGCGTGGCAGACTCGTACCAATCTTAAGTATCTTTTCGCTTTTTGGGATACTGGCTATGCTCAATTACACCGCGCCGCGAGAAGCCGGTGTTTTCGGGGTTTTAGTATTTTTTACAATGGTTTTCATGGTGTTGTTCGGTGTGATGACCGAAGTAGTGAAAATCTTTCAGAGAATGCTAAAAGATAAGAGTGGCGGAGAGGTCTCGGAAAATAAGACGTATATGTATGCGACGGTGCTGGCGTTTGGACCGGTGATTTTGTTAGTGACGAGATCGACGAGCTTGATGACGCTGGCGGGGACGGTGATTTTCGTGTTTTTGGGCTGTTTTTTAATACACAAAAGAGCGTAAGCGTGGTAAAATAAGCGTATGTATAATGAGTTTGAGGATGCTTTGAGAAGGGACAATACTTCGCTCAAGAAGGAGATGGGGGAAGAGGGGTTGAGAGAGATTCGGAAAATCGAGAGGCAATTTGCGGACGATCCGTATATGCTTAACGTGAAAGTGCAAGACATGAGCGATACGTTGATTTTAAGGGCGTTTGGGCGTGTGCGGGAGGGGAGTGAGCGTCATGAGTAGCCCCGTGTTGTTTTTGGTTTTGGGCGGGGTGGCACTCCTGTTTGTGTTAATTTTACTACGAATGGGGTACGTGAGGAAAGTGCGCGAAGTGAAGGTGGCGGAGCGGGGGCTGAAGATGATTGCGATGCTGATTCATTTACCGCCGGAGACGTCAGATATTCAGGCGGGCGGGAGAGACGAGCGGGATGTGGTGAACGAGGCGATTTCTCAGGCGCAGGTGATGTATTCGATGATTGCGTCGACGCTGGTCAAAGGGTGGAACGCGAAGATTTTTGGGCAGAAACATATTTCTTTTGAGATTGTGGCGACGGGAGGGATGATTAAGTATTATGCGGTGGTGCCGGCGGTCTTGACGGAGACCGTGAAACAGGCGGTGATTTCGGCGTATCCGACGGCGCGGCTTGAGGAGGCGGAGAGAGAGAATATTTTTTCAAAGACGGCGAAGCTTTCAGGGGTGGCGGGGGGTGAGTTGTCGCTTAAGAAAGAGTATGTGTATCCGATCGCGACGTATGAGGAGACGAAGAGAGATGCGAGCGTGGCGTTACTAAATACGTTGGCGGCGGTGAAAGATGGCGAGGGGGTGGGGCTGCAGATTATGATTCGTCCGAAAGACAATGAGTGGACAAAAAATGCGGAGACTTGGGTAAAAAATGTAAAAGAAGGGAACAAGAAAAGTATTAAAGTCGGCGGGGCGAACAATTTTCTTAACGACTTTGCGCAAATTTTTAGAATGCTTTGGAAGCCGCTGGAGGCGCATGAGGGGAGCGCGGAGAGGCGAGAAGAGGTGAAGGTGTTGACGAATATTGAGCAGCAGGAAATTGGCGCGGTGGAAGAGAAGACGAAGTATGCGGCGTTTGAGACGTTGGTGAGGGTGGTGGCGAGTAGTGATCAGGGGAAAGCGCGGGCAGAAGCGATGGCGGGGGGAGTGGTGACGGCGTTTTCGCAGTTTGATTCGGCGATTTATAATGGGTTTAAGTACGAGCCGGCAAACGATGAGAGGAAGTTGGCGAGAGATTATATATTCAGGGATTTTCCGCTTGATAAGGTGAACATGATTTTGAACAGCGTGGAGCTAGCGACGATGTTCCACCTGCCGGAGCAGAATGCGATTCCGACGAGCCAAGTGATGCGGCAGTTGACGAAAGAGGTGGAGGGACCGGCGAGATTGGTGGAAAATGGCGTGTTGATTGGGGTGAACGAGTTTAGGGGTGAGAAGAAAGAGATTCGGCTGTCGCAGGAAGATAGAAGGCGACATACGTATGTGATTGGTTCGACGGGGATGGGTAAGTCGAAGTTTTTGCGGAATATTGCGTTGCAAGATATGCAAGAGGGGCGAGGGTTTGCGTTTATTGACCCGCACGGGGATGTGGCGGAAGAGCTTTTGAGCATGGTGCCGAAAGAGCGGATTGATGATGTGATTTATTTTGACCCTGGAGACATGGAGAATCCGATTGGGATGAATATGTTTGAGTTTCAGACGCCCGACCAGAAGGACTTTATTATTCAAGAGGGGATTAATATGCTTTATTCGCTGTATGATCCGGGACATACAGGGATTTTTGGGCCGAGGGGGGAGCATATGTTCCGAAATGCGGCGCTACTTCTTATGTCGGACCCGAACGGGGCATCGTTTATTGATATTCCGAGGGCGTTTATTGATCCAGAGTTCGTGAAAGCGAAGCTGCCGTATGTGACAGATAGGCAGGTGTATGATTATTGGACGAAGGAGTTTCCGGCGAGCCAGAAGAGTAGTGACGCGGGGGAAGTGACGACGTGGTTTGTGTCGAAGTGGGGGCCGTTTATCTCGAATACGATGATGAAAAATGTGCTTGGGCAGACGAAGAGCGGGTTTAATATCCGTGAGGTGATGGACAATAACAAGATTTTGCTGGTGAATTTGTCGAAAGGGAAGATGGGGGAGCTGAATTCGAAGCTGCTCGGGATGATATTTGTGATGAAGTTTCAGGCGGCGGCGATGAGTCGGGTGGACATACCTGAGGATGAGCGGAAGGATTTTTGTTTGTTTGTGGATGAGTTTCAGAACTTTTCGACGGACAGTTTTGAGAGTATTTTGTCGGAGGCGAGGAAGTTCCGGCTGAATTTGATTGTGGCGAACCAGTTTATGACGCAGCTGACCGACCGGATTCGTGAGGGGGTGCTGGGGAACGTGGGGACGATTATTGCGGGGCGGCTGGGGGTGACGGATGCGGAGTTGATTGAGAAGGTGTTTGCGCCGACGTTTACGGCGGAGGATTTGCACAAGACGCCGAATTATCATGCGGTGGCGACGGTGATGATGTATGGGATGCCGAGCACGCCGTTTACGATGACGTGGTCGGTGCTGGGGAAGGAAAATCCGCAGGTGCTGCAGAGTTTGAAGACGTATTCGGCGACGAAGTATGGGCGACCGAGATTGGAAGTTTCGCGCGAGATTGACCAGAGACTGGCGGCGAGTAATAAGGGCGGGGTGGAGGACAAGGCGAGGACGGCGGAGACGGAGACGAAGCGGGTGTATAAGGTGCCTGGGAAAGAGGAGAGGGAAGAGAACTTTTTGGAAGCGTGGATGAGGAAGAAGAATGAGTTGGGGAGTGGGGCGGAGACGGCGATTAGAGCGCGGAGCGAAGTTCCGCAAAAAGCGGCGCAAAATGACGAGAAAACAGGGGTAGAGGGAGCGATTGGAGCGCGGGAGGAATCTGCGCAAAAAATGCCCGTGAAAGCGCCGGAGAAGGCGCGAGAAAGTGGTTTTGTGCGGTTGGACAATGACTTTTGGCAGGCGGACGACAAAATAAGCTTAAGGTCTTGAAAAAATAGCTAAAAACAGATATAATGGGGGAAGTTATTTTAAAGACAGAGGTAATTTGCTATGCCAAAGGCGCAGGAATATGATTCGTCAGAGATTAGGGTCCTTGAAGGGCTGGAGCCGGTGCGGATTCGCCCCGGTATGTATATCGGTTCGACCGGTTATGATGGGTTGCATCATCTGATTAAGGAGATTGCGGACAACTCGATTGACGAGGCGATTGCTGGGTTTGCAGACAAGATTACGATTACGATTTTGAACGACGGGGGTGTGCGCGTCGATGATAACGGGCGCGGGATTCCGGTGGACAAGCACCCGAAGACGGGGTTGTCGACACTGGAGACGGTTTTGACGGTGCTGCACGCTGGCGGTAAGTTCGGCGATGGGGGGTATAAAGTGTCTTCTGGTTTGCACGGGGTGGGGTCGTCGGTGGTGAATGCGTTGTCGACGAAGATGATTGCCGAGGTGTATCGTGACGGGAAGACGCACCATGTGGAGTTTGAGACGGGGAAGACTTCTTCGCCGTTTAAGGCGACGAGTGGCGCGCCGAGAGAGCATGGAACTTCGATTACGTTTTATCCCGACCCGACGATTTTTAAGGAGACGACGACATTTGATTATGATTGGGTGTCGAATTATGCGCGGCATCAGGCGTATTTGACGAAAGGGATTTTGATTGAGGTTTTGGACGAGCGAACGGGGGCGAAAGAATCGTTCTATTTTGAGGGGGGGATTCGGAGCTATGTGAAGCGCCTCAATAATGGAAAAGAGGTGATTTCTGACGACATTTTTTATGTCGAAAAGAAGATTGCGGACAGCGAGGTGGAGATTGCGCTGCAGTATAATGATACGTTTGCGGAGATTATGAAGCCGTTTGCGAACAACGTGTTGACGCCTGACGGGGGGATGCATGTGGTGGGGTTCCGCACGGGGTTGAACCGGACGATTAATGACTATGCGAGAAAAAACGGGCTTTTGAAGGAGAAGGAAGATAATCTGACGGGGGATGATATTAAAGAGGGGCTGACGGCGGTGATTTTGGTGAAGTTGCCAGACCCGCAGTTTGAGGGGCAGACGAAGAATAAGCTCGGAAATCCAGAGGTGAGAGGGTATGTTGATAAGGTGATGACGGAGTATTTTGGGTATTACCTTGAGGAGAATCCGGCGATTGCGAAGAAAATTGTGCAGAAAGCGACGCTTGCTGCGCGCGCGAGGAAAGCAGCGCGAGCAGCGAGAGACAACGTGATTCGTAAGGGGGCGTTTGATGGGCTGAATTTGCCGTCGAAGCTTGCGGATTGTTCGTCGCGGAACAGGGACGAGTGCGAACTCTTTATCGTCGAGGGTAACTCGGCGGCGGGTTCGGCGAAAGAGGGGAGAAACCCGAAGATTCAGGCGATTTTGCCTTTGCGCGGTAAGGTACTGAACACCGAGCGAGCGCGGTTAGATAAGATGTTGGCGAACCAAGAGCTGGTGTCGCTGATTAAGGGGTTGGGCGTGGGAATTGGTGAGCAGTTTGATATTAATGGGCTTCGATATGACAAAATTGTGTTCATGACCGATGCGGATGTCGACGGACTGCATATTGCGACGCTGCTGATGACCTTTTTCTTCCGGTATATGCCGCAGGTGATTGAAACTGGGCACGTGTATTTAGCGAAGCCACCGCTATTTGGTTTAATTAAGGGGACGGGCAATACTCGTAAAATCGATTATCTTTATGATGAGGCAGCGCTTGAAGCGAAATTGACTGAGAAAATTGAAGAAAAACGGAAAAATGGCACGAAGATTGACGAGAGCCAAGAGAGATTTAAGCAGGCTGGATATACGGCGCAGCAACGTTTTAAAGGGTTAGGCGAGATGGATGCGAAGCAGCTCTGGGAGACGACAATGGACCCGGAGAACAGGGTGCTAGTGCAGGTGCATATTGAGGACGCCGAGAAGGCGGATGCAGTGTTTGCGAAGTTGATGGGTGACCAAGTTGATTTACGCAAAAACTTTATTCAGGCAGGGGCGGCGAAAGTCAACCTGGATGACCTGGACTTTTAAGGAGTAGAAAAAATATGGCAGATAGCGATAAAAAAGACGAACTAAAAAAACAGGATTCGGTTGAGGGAGAAGTGGTGGGCGGTGAACCGGAAAATACGACGGAAGCAATTTTGAACGGAATCGAAAATCGAAACGTTGAGAGTACGATGGAGGAATATTTCCTGAAGTATTCGATGTCGGTGATCGTTGATCGCGCATTGCCGGACGTGAGGGATGGCCTGAAACCAGTGAATCGTCGTATTTTGTATGCGATGAATAAGAATGGCTGGAAGGCGCCACATGCGACGGTGAAGTCGGCGAGGATTGTGGGTGAGGTGATGGGTAAGTATCACCCGCACGGCGATTCGTCGATTTATATGGCGATGGTGAACCTTGCGCAGCCTTGGAAAATGCGCTATACGCTGATTGAGGGGCAAGGGAACTTCGGTTCGGCGGACGGTGATGAGCCAGCGGCGAGCCGCTATACTGAGGCAAGAATGGACAAGGTGGGGGCGGAGCTGCTTGCCGATATCGAAAAAGAGACGGTGGATTTTCGTGACAACTTTGACGGGAGCGAAAAGGAGCCGGTAGTGTTGCCGGCGGCGTTGCCGAACATTCTTTTGAACGGACAGATGGGGATCGCGGTCGGGATGGCGACCAATATTCCGCCACATAATCTTGGCGAGTTGGTTGATGCGACCGTGGCGCAGATTGATAATCCGGAGATTTCTCTGGAAGAGTTGATGAAATATGTGAAAGGTCCCGATTTCCCAACAGGGGCGGAAGTTTATGGTGGAGCACCAATGAAGTCTGCCTATGCGACGGGGAAGGGGTCGGTGACGATTCGGGCGGTGACGGAGATTGAGGAACGAAAGAACGGACGATATAATATTGTCGTGAAAGAGATGCCTTATGGCGTTTCCAAGGAAGACCTCAAGGCGCGGATTGTGGACCTTGCGAATGAGAAGAAGATTACACATATTGCGGATGTGCGCAATGAGTCGGCGCGCGGGGTGACGAGACTAGTGGTGGAACTGAAGAAAGATGCGTTCCCGAAGAAGATTTTGAACCAACTGTATAAGTTGACGCCGCTTCAGACTTCGTTCCATTATAATATGTTGGCGCTGGTGGATGGGCTGCAGCCGAGAATTTTGGGACTGAAGGAGATTTTGGGCGAGTTCATCAAGCATCGTCAGAAAGTGGTACGAAGAAGAACCGAGTATGATTTGCGTAAAGCGAAGGAGCGTGCGCATATTCTCGAAGGTTTGAAGATTGCGCTTGATAATATCGACGAAGTGATTAAGGTGATTCGCGCGAGTTATGACGACGCGGACAAGCAGCTCATGGAAAGATTTGGGCTTTCCGAGATTCAGGCGGCGGCGATTTTACAGATGCAACTTCGACGTTTGCAAGGACTAGAGCGCGATAAGATTGAAGAAGAGTTGAAAGAACTGCACGCGCTGATTACGAAACTGGAAGAGATTTTGGCGGATGAGATGAAGATTCTCGGCGTGATTAAGGAAGAGTTGATTGCACTGAAAGAGAAATATGGCGACGAACGGAGGAGTAAGATTATTAATCACGAGGTGGGGAAGTTTGCTGAGGAAGAGTTGATTCCGGAAGAGGAGAGCGTGATTTTGCTGACGGCGCAGAATTATATGAAGCGCGTGTCGCAAAACGATTTTAGGAAGCAGAACAGAGGCGGAAAAGGGAAGCGTGGAATGACGACGAAGGAAGAAGATGTGATTGCGCAAATTATTACGGCGAATTCGCACGATTTCTTGCTGTTCTTTACGAACCAAGGGCGAATTTTCCGGCTGAAGGCGTATGAAGTGCCGCAAGCTTCGCTTACCGCGAAGGGAACGGCGGCGGTGAACCTGCTTTCGATGCATCCCGAAGAGAAAATTACGGCGATTATTAAGCAGGGAACAGGGATGGAAGATGGATATCTGTTTATGGCGACGAAGAAAGGGACGATTAAGAAAACGGCGATTAAAGATTTCTTCAATATTCGGTCGAACGGTTTGATTGCGATTAAACTGGACGAGGGGGACGAATTGAAGTGGGTGCAGGGAACGACGGGGGAGAATGATGTGGTGATTTCCACTTCGGCGGGGCAGGCGATTCGGTTTAACGAGAAGGACGTTCGGGCAATGGGGCGAGCCGCGAGAGGGGTGCGGGGAGCGAGACTGAGACCGCGCGACGAAGTGGTGGGGATGGACATTATTCGTGACCCGAAGCAGAAGATTTTAGTGATTGCGGCGAACGGTTATGGCAAAGCGACGCTGGCTTCAAATTTCCCAGCACATAAACGTGGTGGCGTGGGGGTGCGCGTGGCGGCGGTGACGACGAAGACTGGTCCGATTGTGGCGGTACATACGCTTGACCCGTTAGCGAAAGAAGTGATTATGATGTCGAGTAAGGGGCAGGCAATTAGGGTGGCAGTGAAAGAAATTCCGACACTCGGGCGAGCGACGCAAGGGGTGAGAATTATGCGTCTTTCTGAGGGGGACACGGTGGCATCGATTGGCATTGTCTTGCCAGACGAAGAGGAGAAAACCGAAGAAGAGAAGAAGTAGGGTGGGCGATTATTGGAGCGCGGGAGCAAGTTGCGCAAAAAAGTCGAAAAATCTTCCAAAAAAGTCTTGACAATAGGGGAAGTTTGAGATAAGATTAAGGAAGTCTAAGAGAACGCGAGGTTTATTCTTTCCGAGTCTCTTACGAGATATTAACAATTTAGTTGTGCAATTAAATGTTTTCTTTATAGAAAACTATCATCGTCAGTTCATTTTATATTTGAGTTTTCTGGAATTTTATTCCAGCAAGATACAAATTCTTTAATGGAGAGTTTGATCCTGGCTCAGGATGAATGCTGGCGGCG
>CAYRNS010000024.1:0-11814 GCA_964425805.1 uncultured Candidatus Saccharibacteria bacterium | reverse complement strand
CCGATAAACGTGACAAGACCATTACCGTCTCCATCGAAAATCGCGAAACCCACCCACTCTATCGTAAGCAATATACAAAAACTCGTAAATACACTGCTCACGATGAGAAAAACGAGGCTCACCTCGGTGATAAGGTCGAAATCGCCCCTTGCCGCCCGCTTTCTAAGACCAAGAGCTATACGCTCGTGAAAGTCCTAGAACGCTCCCACGGCTCCGTCGAGCTCAAAGAAGACGTCACCGACGTCCTCGGCGAGAACGCTGAAGCCTCTGAAGAAGGAGAGAAATAATGATTCAACAAGAAACAAGATTAAAGGTTGCTGACAACAGTGGCGCCAAGGAACTTGGGGTCATCCGCGTTCTCGGCGGCACTCGCGCTCGCTACGCTCGCGTTGGCGACATCGTCACCTGCTCGGTGAAAGATGCCTCCCCAACCGGCGCCGTCAAGAAAAAGGCCGTTGTCCGCGCCGTCATCGTCCGCACTCGCCAGCAAATTCGCCGTCCCGATGGCTCCACCATCCGCTTCGACGACAACGCCGCCGTCCTCGTCAACGACGACAAAACCCCGCGCGGCACTCGCGTGTTCGGTCCGGTTCCTCGCGAACTTCGTGACCTCGGCTTCAACAAAATTATCAGCTTAGCTCCGGAGGTGCTCTAACATGGCTACCAAGAAAGCAGATAAATACATCCCTCGCCTTAAAACTCTTTACACCGAAGAAATCGAAAAATCTCTTCAAAAAGAGTTAGGCTTAAAGAACATCAACCAAGTGCCGAAGCTTGACAAAGTTGTCGTCTCCGCCGGCGTCGGCAAGAAACGCGAAGATAAGCGTTTCACCGAAACCGTCGAACTCACTCTCGAGAAAATCACCGGTCAGGCTCCGACTTCCCGCCTTGCCAAGAAGTCCATCGCGACTTTCAAAATCCGCAAAGGCATGGGCGCTCCGGTTGGCTACCTCGTGACCTTGAGAAACGACAAGATGTACGAATTCGTTGATCGCCTCATCAACGTCGCGCTCCCACACGTCCGCGACTTCCACGGCGTTCCGACCACTTCGTTCGACAAACAAGGAAACTACTCCCTCGGACTTCGCGAACAGACTGTCTTCCCGGAAATCACTTTCGAAGACTCCGCTGTTCTCCACGGTCTCGAAATCACTTTTATCATTAAAAATGGCTCCAAGGAAGGAAGCAAAAAGTTGTTAGAAAAGTTTGGTATGCCGTTTGAGAGAAAGGAGAACAACTAATGGCTAAGAAATCTGCCGTTCTCCGCGATCAAAAACGCGCCGAAATGTACAAAAAATATAAAGCGAAACACGACGAGTTGAAAGCCGCCGGCGACCTCGAGGGTCTCCAAAAGCTTCCCCGCAACGCGTCCGTTACTCGCCTTAAAAACCGCGATATGCTCGACGGCCGCCCGCGTGGTTATATGCGCCGCTTCGGCATGAGCCGTATTACCTTCCGCGAAAAAGCCTCTAAGGGAGAAATCCCAGGTGTAACTAAGAGTAGCTGGTAGGAGAAAGGAGAAAATATGTCAATTCAATCTACTGATCAAATCGCCGACCTCTTAACCCGCATCCGCAACAATCTCATGGTAGGGAAGAACGAAATTTATCTCCCAACCTCGAAACTTAAAGTTGCTGTTGTCGAAGCTCTTAAAAAGGCTGGCTATCTCGCCGACTTTGAGGTCATCGACCACTCCCCGCGCAACGTTCTTCATGTAACGATTGCCGAAGCAGGTAAAGTCGCCGCTATCCACGAAATCGAAAAGGTTTCTAAGCCCGGTCGCCGTGTCTACGTCGCCGCTGACGAAATCCCAAAGATTAAATCCGGTCGCGGTCTCGTCCTCATCTCTACGAGCAAAGGCATCATGACTGGTCGTGACGCCGTCAAGAACCGCCTTGGTGGAGAACTCCTCGTCAAGGTCTGGTAGGAAAAACGCAATTTAACAAATAAAAGCCCCTTAGCCGACATACGCAGCTCACGAGCGAGCGTTAAGGCAAGTCACCCGTAACGACGGGCTGACTTGACCTGTGTCGACTAAGGGACTTTTTTGTTTAATTAAATAATCCTCTCTCTCACCAGCTTCTCACCCGCCCCATCATCCAGCTTCACAAAATAATACAACCACCGATTATTTCCAGAAATCGCCACCGTCCGCCCCGTCAAAACCCCCTCGGCGACCAACTCTCGCTCGTTTAAACCATCGTAGTCCAAAACCGACAGCTTGCCATCTTTGATCCGATAGCGCAAAAACTCATCTATCCAACCGCACTCCGCCACATCAACCATCGTAGTTTTCAACGCTTCAATATCAAACACTTTCGCTTTCGTAGTATCTTCACTCCGAATCTCAAACACCATACCTTTCCCGCGCTTCCTTAAACTCAGTTTACTCAAACCCACCTCTTCCGTAAACAACTTTTCCATCTCATCGTCCGCCATCACCCACCCCGCCTTTTTCAACACTTCAAACGAATCTCCCCTCACAATACCAACATAAAACTCCTGAAAATACTGCATCAAACTAAAGCTCACCGTCCCCAGCTCCTCGCCCTCTTTCAACTCAAATCGTTTCACAACATGACTCTCACTCTCCCCCACGCGCCAAACCCTCAGCTGCCACTCAGAAACCAGCTTCACCTCACTCGCAAACTCCTCCCCCGTCGTTTCCTCTTTCGTCAAAGTCAAATACACTATTCTCTCGCCATCATTATCAAACCCTCTCACCCCCTCCAACAAAACCTCGCTCAGCTTTTTCTCCCGCACATTAAGCTCCACCAACTCATTTTTCTTACTCAAAATTAACAACCTATCTCCCGCTTCCGTTTCAAATTTAATGCTAGAAATCTCGACTTTTTCGGCACTTTTTGCGGAACTTTGCTCCGCGCTCGCTTCAGCCTCCGACCCCTGTTTTTTCACACCCCCAGCCAAAATTTCGTCAAGCCAAATCGTCGCTTTCGGCTCCCTCACGTTCAGAACCGCCCACTCCCCGTTCACTTTCGCCAACAACCTCTCGCTATTCCCGCTCCACTTCGCGTCCGTCAAAGACGTAATCTTCGCCACGCCCCCCGCTGCATTCGTCAAATCCAGCGCTTTCTGCTCCGGCTTATTCTCGTTCAAATTTACCATATACAATACTCCTCCCTGCACCAAAATCATCCGCTCATTATTCGGCGACACCGTCACAAAACTCACTTCTCCCATCCTCTCCGCGCCCGTCTTCTTAAACTCCAGCACGTCTTCCGCCTCGCGCTCCTCCCTAAACAACCGTGGATAATTCAACCGATACATCATCCCCTCCACCACATTAATCGTCTTCTTCCAGCCATCAAACCCCTCGCGCGCCAAGGAGATCTCATGTTCTCCCGCCGACACCGCTCGACTCGCGTTCGTATTAAACAGCAGCGACGTCTCCCCGTCAATATAAATCGCCGCCCCAGTCGGCAAAGAAGAAACTTGCACTAACCCCGTCCGCTCCACAACTTCACCGCTTCCGTCTAGCCCCCTCAGATTGAACGTATACCCCATCACCACCAACGTCAAAAACCCAACCAAAAATATCACTGAAATAAACATCAACACTTCCGTAAAAATCAACCGCCGATGCTGCTGGCGTTCCATCCGTTCGCGTTCATCTAGGATTTTTCGCATAATATATAATATATACTATATTCTTTACGACAAATTATAACATAAAAATTTTCTAAAAAATAGCTCTTGCTTTTCTAAACCGCTTAAATTATTATAGATATAAGTATTTTATAAAGCGAGGTTAAATTTTAATCATGGATAAAGATCAAAGCCAAGAGCGAATTACCGTTTCAAGCTCCGCGTCCCACCGCCGAGTCCAACGTTCGACCACTTTGAACCGCAAATACGTCAAAAAGCCGGAAAAAGTCGCTGCTGTCGACTCTGTTGCCAAGCGCCGCGCTGAAGATTTAAAGCGCCGCCAAGCCCTCGCCGATAAAATCAATCGCGAACGCCTCGCCGCACTCAAAGCTGGCAAGACCCTCCGCGAAGCCGCTGCCACTCCTGCCGCCACCGCCCCGAAGCCTCTCTCTGCCACGATTGAAAAGAACCTCGTCGCCAGTCCTAAGGCAGAAAAAGCCAAAGCCGTCAAAGACAGCGCCGTCAAGTCCGCTCTGAAATCCGTCGCCACCTTAGAGTCCGAGACAAAACCCACTAAGGGCATCTCCACTAAACGCTCTCTCGGCGCAAAAAAGCTTCTCCTTGCTTTCGGGTGCGCCGCCCTCGCCGTCGGCGTCGTCGGCTACTTCGTCTCCGTCAACACCCCCGACATCTCCGTTCGCGTCGCCGCCATGCAAACCGGCATCGACGCCACTTACCCGACCTACATCCCCCGCGGCTACTCCCTCTCCGACATCGTCTCCGAAGACAAGAAAATCTCCATGACTTTCTCTTCCTCCGACAGCACCTCTTTCACGTTAAGCGAAGAAAAATCCTCTTGGGATAACGAAACCCTCGAAGCTTCCTACGTCAAGTCCACTTGGGGCAACAACTACACCTCCGTCCGCGAACAGGGAATTACCATCTTCATCTCCGGCTCCAACGCCACCTGGATTAACGGCAACATCCTCTACAAAATCACCGCCTCCGGCAACAACCTCACCAAAAAGCAAATCAAGTCCATCGTCACTTCCTTATAGCTACAAGCCAATGCTAGAAGTCTCCCCGCTCAATTTCCGTTTTTCTTTAGATAATGAATCAGAAATCACCAAATCGTTTTCATTAAACAACACCGGCGATAGTCCTATTTCCGTTCGTCTCATCGCCGAACCAAATTCTGGCTTAGAAAATTCCGCCTATGGGCGGATTTCTCAATGGATTACTTTTTCCGAACCAGAGTTCATACTCCTACCTGGAGAATCCAAAAACATATTCTTCACCATTTCCATCCCAGACACCCGTCCTGCTGGCGGTCAATACGCCACCATCTTCGCCGAAACCGTCCCGTCTTCCTCAAGCCAAGAAACTACAAAGCTCATCACTCGCGCTGGCATCAAATTATACGGCTCATCTTCCGAAAACGTTTATCGCAACTTCTCCGCCCAACCACCACAAATCCCCATCATCCTTTTTAGTGCAAACATTTCAGCCAGCATCTCCGCACAAAACAACGGCAATTTAGATTTTTCCGTCACAACTTTCTTTTCCATTGACTCTTTGTTTGGCAAAAACTTATACTCCGACCAAACCTCCACCGAACTTCTCCCCGATACTACTAAAGAAATCTACAATGAATGGGGTGCCACCCCCTCTCTGGGAATCTATCGTCTCAACTACTCCGTGCAAGCCTTAGACACTTCAATCTCCACCTCTCGCCTCATCTTTGTTATTTCCCCAGCTTTCGCTATCCTTTTTTGTGCTTTAATTTTCGGTGCATTATTCGCTTCAATTCACTTCAAAAAGTCATCAAATCCCCGCTAATTATCCGCCACACATCTCATCGTAAACAAAACCCACTTATTGTATGCCTTGAACGTCACAGAGCTTGCATCAATTCCAAGCCGAACCGCATTTATTCCTTCCGCCGAATTCGTCCAATACCTCGAATAAGTTCCACGATTCGTGTCTCCACCGTTATTATGGTCGCCACCATAAACAAAGTTTACAGGGTATTTTCTCAATGCCGCACTTCCCGCCGCATTCGTTGCGCCTCCCGCAAGCGCATTAGTCAACGCTCCAATTTCCCCCTTTGTCCCGGTCGTACTTCCAGTCGGCAATCTCCAACCTTTCGGACAAATATCTCCCACTGCAGCCCCACTTGTCTGCGCGAGCGTCCCATTACCTGCCGTCGCCGTATACCAGTTGTACAACACCCCATATCCAAACCACGAGCTCTCATTATTATTCGAAGAGTACGACGCCGTAAGTTCTCGATTTATATTATCTTTATCATACTTCACTTGATCGACACAGGCACTAGTATCCGCTTTACAGACTGCTTTTTCCGCCGTCTCCGTCCCAGCCACTTCCGTAGCAAACCCATCCGCTGGCGAATTTGTATTGTCGCTCGTAATCGTGGCGCTCCCTAAGTCAAGCCTTAGGTTCTCCGTCATCCAACATTTTCCATCCGCCAGCTTCGCAACCGTATAGGTATTCCCATCACGATTATCTGTAAGCGCCGTAATATCACCAGTGCTCATGCTCGAGCAACCGGTCCAATTCTGCATCGTTCCCGCCGAGGGCACCCATTGTGCCCAAATATTTAGCCCCGTTTCCGTCAAATCCGGTTGAGAAATCAGCTCGTTCGCCCCATAATACGTCCCGCTTCCATCCGGCTCCGTATTAAACCCAGAAAACCCAAAGCCCGTCCTCGAAAAATCATACGCCCGAATCATAACATCTCCGTTATTGTCCGGCGCCAAAGTCAATCTCGTCCCCGCAACCGCCCCGTTTGCCCTATAACAAACTTTTCCAACCGCGCAACTCGCTTGCCCATAGACTGCATAGAGAGTCGCCGTTTGCATTTGCGCGTCAACCGTAAAGCTATCTCCGCCCACATACTCAGCCGTCGTTGCCGCCGAATCAGTACTCCAGCCGATAAACGTTTTCTCGTCTTTCGTCGGCTCAATGGTCGAAACCACAAAAGTATAACTTCCTTGCCCCACTCCCGACGCTGATTCTGGCGGGTTTTCTCCACCGTTCGTATCATAATTTAGCGTAAAGATTTCTCCCCAACGCGCATAGAGCGTCAAAGTATCTCCCGCACTAAGCCCAAGTGTCTCAACCGCCTCGCTTGGAAGATCACCGTCAATCACATCAATCCCACTTCCATCTGCTGCCGTGTTCCAACCATAGAACAGGAAGCCACTATGCGTAAAACCGTTCGTCCGTATGCTTGTTCTATAAAAATCAACGTCCACATCGTCCGTCATCGTCCCGCTCCCACCGTTCGCATCATAATGAATATTGCCAACCAAGGTCGAACTATCACTCTTCGCAACGCAACGCACCGGAAATCCAACCCATTTATTATAAGATCTGTTGTATGCCGTAATGTCACTTGAGTACCCAAGACGATAAGCATTCTCTACACTATATGCCGACGCCGACCACATTCGCCCCTGCGTCCCGCGCCCACTCAAGCTCGTCGGATTATAATCTCCGGACCTGACCCAGTTGTTTGGATATTTCCTAAGCGTCGCATCGCTCGTCACACCAGCACTGATTCCAGAGACAATCCACTGATACATTTCTTCCGATACACCACCCTCTTTCGGCATTCTCCAGCCACTCGGACAAATATCACCTGAAACACTCCCTGATGCCATTGCTGAAGTCCCGTTACCAGCCGTTGCCGTAAACCAATTGTACATCACACCAAAACTAAACCAAGAGCTTGATGTATCGTTTGTATTCCACGCCGCCGTAAGATTACGATTTGTATTGTTCGCATTATATTGAATCTTATCAAGACAAGCCGCATCATTCGTCACACACATCGCATTCGTACTCTTCGAAACCGAAGCTTGCTGGGGAAACGTCGCCATCGGTCCATTGGTACTAGCTTGAGAGATAATTGCTTTTGCCGGCTCTAATCGCAAATTTTCCGTAATCCAACAGTTTCCGTCTGCAAGCTTCGCAACCGAATACGTCTGCCCATCGCGCATATCCGTAAGTGCCGTAACTCCACCCTCACTCATCTCGGAGCATCCTAAGAAATTCTGCAAAATCCCCGCCGATTGAACCCAACGAGCATAAAGTTTAAGTCCGCCGCCACTCAAATCGCCTGTCCGTATTGTCTCACTCGGACCATATTGTGCACCATTTCCATTCGACTCTGTGTTCCACCCCGTAAAAGCATAGCCCGGCTTTGAAAAGTTCGAAGCAACCAGTACCACATTCGCGTTCGAGTTCGCCGCTTGGTCTGGCATTGTCCCGGTTCCGTCATCGCCGTTGCCGTAATAACAAATATATCCCGCTTCGCATTCATTCAGCCTCCATATTGCATATAGTGTTATCTCATTTCCGCTCTCCGGGTCAAGCGCATAGGTTAAATCACCAATCGGCGCATCAGGCTCGGTCGCTTCCGGGTCTGTTGCCCACCCCACAAAATCGTACCCAGCTCGGCTAGGAATCGTCGTGGACAAATACAGCGTCAAGCCAGAAACCGAACCTTGTTGGGTTGCCGGCACCGGCATATCCGCCACTTCATCACCCCCACCATTTGGCAAATACGTCACCTCAAACTGCGCATCATTTGCAACGGCAGAAATCAGAAAATCATTCGAATATGTTCCCGCTGGTTGCGTCTCTCCAACCCTAACGCCAAAGCTCAAATTTGTCACCTCCGTCGCCGAATTCGCAGCGTTCGTAGCCTTTAGTACTTCACTAGCCCCAGGCTCTGGCACCGCTCTCCACAACAACCCGTCTAAGCTCCATCCGTAACCGTTGTTTATATTCGCTGATTCAATCCCCTCGTTGCCACTCGGAACAGTAATTGTAGGAATCACCAGTGTCGAATCTCGTCCATGCACCAAATCCGTCGTCGGCCCCATAGTCTCCAATGATAAAGTATACCCAGTATAATTCGTCGTCGTCACACCAATTGTCTGAGTTATTGAACCAAAGACCCCCGGATCTACCGTAATCGACAAATCTTCCGACGGCGTAATCGCAAGCGAGACCTCAGGCGCCACGCCCTGCTCCGCAGAGCTTACTCCCGGCAAGCAATCTGAAGACACCAAAAACAAGCCAATAAGACTCAATGCGACGATTCTAACTAGCCTGTACCCCCTGCTTCTTAGACCTGTCCGCAGTTTATTTGGCATAATAATTCACACTCGTAGCTTCAACAAACAAGCATAAAGCTACAGGTTAATTATATCTCTGCACCCCCCCCCCCCCGCAAGTCTTGACTTCTCCGTTCTTTTTGTCATAATATATATCATGAAAATCGTCACTCGTTTTGCTCCGTCTCCCACGGGCTATATTCACATCGGCAACGTCCGCTCCGCTATTTACCCTTACTTAGCCGCTCGTCAAACTAATGGCACTTTCATCTTGCGCATCGAGGATACCGACCAAGCCCGCTTTGTCGACGGCGCCACCGAGTTAATCGAAGACACCCTACGCTGGCTCGGTCTCGAATGGGACGAGGGACCCGAAGTTGGCGGCGACCACGCCCCTTACTTCCAAAGCGAGCGTAAAGAAATCTACCAAGACTGGGCAAAAAAGCTCATCCTCAAAGGTCGCGCCTACGCCGACCCCACCGATTCCGACACTATCCAAACCTACCGCGACGCAGACAACGCTCAAAAAATCCCCTATCTCTACCGCAACCATCGTCCAAAAGAAGCCGATTTGAGCCCCGAAGAAATCCTTAGCAACTGGAGCGAGGGCACTCCAATCCGCTTCAAAGCCGACCCAAAGCCTCGCGAATGGCACGACGAAGTCATGGGCGACCTCCACGCCGGCCCCGAAGTCCAAGATGACATCATCTTAATCAAAAAAGACGGTCTCCCAACTTACAACTTCGCCCACATCGTCGACGACTTCCTGATGAACGTCAATATGGTCGCTCGCGGCGTCGAATATCTTTCCAGCACCCCAAACTACCTCGCCCTCTACGAAGCATTCGACATGGAAAGACCTCTCCTCGTCTCCCTCCCGCATATTTTAGCTCCCCAAGGCAACAAAAAACTCGGCAAGCGCGACGGCGCCAAGTCCGTCACAGAATACCGCAAAGACGGCGTCCTCCCCGAAGCCATGCTAAACTACCTCGCTTGCCTCGGCTGGAACGACGGCACCGAACAAGAAATCTACGCCAAAGAAGAATTGATTAAAAAATTCTCCCTCGACCGCATCCAAAACTCTGGCGCCCGCTACGACGAAGTCAAACTCCTCTGGATGAACGGACAATGGATTCGCAAACTCGTCGACGAACAGGGAATTGACGCCTTTTACCCGCGCACGACTGGTTTCTGGCACGACTCCGCCAAAAACTTCGACGACACTTACAAAAAACAGGTTCTCGGCATCATCTACGACCGCCTCAAAACCCTCTCCGACCTCAAAGAAATGACTAACTACTTCTTCGAAGACCCAAAATTCGACATCGAACAACTTTTAACCAACAAATTCGTCAAAAAACTCTCCGAACAAGAAATGGTCGACTTGCTCCAAGTCACGATTGAAAAACTTCAAAATTTGCCAGATTGGAACGCCGAAACTCTCAAAACCGCTCTCAACGAACTCTTGCAAGAAACCGACAAAAAACCCGCTGTCCTTTTCTCACTCATCCGCATCTCTGTTTCTTTCGCCCCGTTCTCGCCCGCCCTTGACCTCACCCTAAACGTCCTTGGCAAGGAAGTTTCCCTCGCCCGTCTTAATAAAGTCAAGGAAGCTTTGCTTTTAGACCAACAATAAGCTATAATAAGCTTATGCAAAATGAACCAACGTCGCCTGAACAGGCGTCTGAATCCGTCGACACTTACGAAGAAGCTTTCGCAAAAAAACTCGCCAAATCCCGTGTCGAAAACCTCAACGTCGGCAAACTAGAAACGCCCGAAGAAAAAAAATCTAAAAAAATCCTCATCATCTCTCTCGTCTCCCTCTTCGTCCTCCTCCTCGGCGGCGCCGCTGGTTATTATTTCGCCATCTACAAGCCCGAACAAGACCGCATCGCCAAGGAAGCTGCCGAAGCCCAAGCCGCCGCTGAAGCCGCCAAAGCCAAAGAACAAATTCCTCTCGAAGAAGCCGTCAAGGAACCAGAAATCCCTAAGTACTACTCTCGTCTCTCCGGCGAAGAAATCGCCACCGAAGCCGACAACTCAAAACCCACTTTCTGCGTTCAAATCCCGAACGGCGCCGACGGCGCCCGCCCTCAAGTTGGTCTCCAAGACGCCAAAGTTATCTTCGAAGCCATCGCCGAATCCGGCATCACTCGCTTCGCCGCCATTTTCCAAGACCCGCCCGCCGTCGTCGGTCCGATTCGCTCCCTCCGCCTCTACTATCTAAACTGGGACGTCCCGTTTGACTGCACCGTCGTCCACGCCGGTGGCTCCGTTGAAGCCCTCGACGCCGTCAAGTCCTACGGTGTCCGCGACCTCTCGGAAAACTACAATTATATGTGGCGCTCTTCCGCCAACTACACCGTCCAGCGCCTCTGGAACAACCTTTTCACCTCCGCCGACTACCTCAATGGCTTCAATAACAACAACGGCTACCTCTCTTCCGACATCAAATCCTTCCCCCGCTACACGCCGTCCGCCGCCGCCCGCAACAAAGTCGACGTCCAAATCGCCGAACACCTCAAAATCGATCGCCCCGCTTCTGGCGACACCTCTCTCCTTGAACCAAAAGTCACCCACATCACCCTCCGCTTCGGTGCCATCCCAAACTTCAACCCCGTCTACGATTACGACGTCACCACCAACACCTACAAGCGCTCTTACGAAACCACCACTCCTCACACCAGCTACGACTGCTCCGGCAAGTCCGGCGAAATCACCCCCGAACTCGTCTGCACCGAAGAGCAGCTCGCCCCCTCCGTCGTTATCGCCATGATTGTCCAAGAAAAAAAGGCGTCTTACGACAACTACCACGAAGACATCTCCACCCTCGGCGCCGGTGACGCCTACGTCTTCCAAAACGGTAACGTCATCGAAGCCACTTGGGAAAAATCCAGCAAGGACACCCAAATCGTCTTCCGCGACAAACAAGGCGCCGAAATCAGCCTCGTCCCGGGTCAAACTTGGATTTCCGCCATCCCCGCCACCTATTCCGGCGCCGGCATTGAATACAAATAAACCTTGTATTTTTCCCAATTCCTTGTTATAATATCAAAAGCCG
>CAYRNS010000023.1:0-11819 GCA_964425805.1 uncultured Candidatus Saccharibacteria bacterium | reverse complement strand
AGTCGATGTCGTCCGCGGGGTCTTGAGTGACGTTGAGGCGGATGATTTCGCTGATGATGGCGATTAAATCTTGCATCTGGAGCGTGCGGTGTTCGCTGTCATTTGGCGTGTCAAAGCCAAGGCGTTGGTTGATTTTGAAACGACCGACGCGGGAGTAATCGTAGCGCTTGTAATCAAAGAAAGTGCGCTCGATCATGTCTTTGGCGTTCTCCACGGTGGCGAGGTCACCTGGGCGGAGGCGGCGGTAGACTTCAATCAAGGCTTCGGATTGACCGCGAGTGGTGTCTTTCTCGAGTGTAGCATCGATGTAAGCCATGCCCTCTTCGTCGAGATTGGCGAATTTTGCCTTGATGTCGCTGTTTTTGGCGACGCCAAGAGCGCGCAAGAGCGTGGTGACAGGGATTTTGCGACGGCGGTCGATTTTGACGTAGATGGCGCCGGTTTGGGCGGTTTCAAATTCGAGCCAAGCACCGCGACCGGGGATGACTTTGGCGCCGTAGTAGCGGCGTTCGCCGATGCGGTCGGCAGTGAAGAAAACGCCGGCGGAACGGATGAGCTGGGAGACGATGACGCGTTCGGTGCCGTTGATAATGAACGTGGCACGGTCGGTCATCCAAGGGTAGTCGCCGAAGAAGATGTCTTGTTCTTTCTTTTCGCCGGTTACCTTGTTCTCGAGCTCGACGATGACGTGGAGCGGAGCGTCATAGGTGGTTAAGTTATATTTTGCTTCGCGTTCAGATTCGGACGGTTCTTTAAAGTAATAGTCTTTAAAGCGGAGCGAGAGTTTTTGCTTAGTATAATCCTCGATTGGATTAAGCTCGGTGAAAACCTCGCGGAGTCCGGATTTGACGAAATCTTCCCAGCTGTCCTTTTGATGGGCAATCAGGTCTGGGATGGGGAGGGCTTGGTCGCCTTCGGTGAAGAAGACGCGACCACTAGTGGTAGTAGATTTCACGAAATTCCTTTTCTCTACATTAAGTTAGTATTGCAGTTTTAGCGCCGAAGATTACTGCCAGATTTTTTAGCCTTAGGTCGCCGGCCCTTGCTATGTCAAAAAAATGGCACACTGCTTCTTAATTATACAGTGTACCAAAAAAATTGACCTTTGACAAGGTCAATTTTGAGGTTAGATGTCGAGGTCGTCGAGGTCAGCGAGTTCGGCGCGGGTCTTTTCCGCGAGGTCGTTTTCGTCGCCAGCTTCATCGAGATTCGGCGCGACGGTTTTTTCGGGCGTCTCTTCGGCAGGTTCGCCACCGTCGTTGTTGACAATCTTCAAGTTGTAGCGGGCGTCGTTTTTAGTGCCGAGAGCGCGGAGCAGGGTGCGGATGCTCTGGGCGGTAGCGCCGCGTTTACCAATGACGCGACCAACGTCAACTGGGTCGACAGAGAGAGTTAAGAGGACGCCTTTTTCGTCGATTTTGCGTTCGACTTCGACTTTTTCGGGATTGTTCACGAGGGTTTTGACGATGTACTCGACAAATTGTTGGTCAATGGTAGCCATTGGATTCTCCATGTTTAAGTTATATATAGTATATATTAGCACAAGTTTTGAAAAATGAAAAACCCCGCGTTGGCGGGGTGGGAGGTTATTCTTGAGGCTCTTCGTATTCTTCGATTAGCAGGTCGGGGTCGGTTAGGTCGACGTAGATTGTCCGGTCGGCGTAATCGGGACTAAGTTCCTCGTGAAGAGCTTTGGCGAGGGTGTAGACTCGATTCTGATGTTCGGCGAAGTCGATTTTGTCATTCTCAAGCTGGAGTCGAGCGATAGCTAGGTCGGTTTCCCTTTGCGTGAGAGAAGCTTCGGTCGTTGCGAGTTCAGCTTCGCGACTGTTGAGCGCGAGTTCACGGGCGTCGAGTTCGGCTTCGCGGGCAACGACAGCTTGGGCTGCCGTTTCGAACCGAGATTTTTCGGCGCGGGTTTCGCTGACGGCTTTTTCAAGAGCCTGCTCGTGGTTCTTGTTAAAAGCGTAGGCGCAGGCGATGCCGGCGGCGACAACTACAAGGACTAAGACGAAAGCGAAAATTGCTTGTTTGGTCGAGAAGTCGGTGCGAAGTGTCGGTGAGGTGTCGGGCATCTTGGAGTTGCGATTGCCGTAATTTGACATGTTAAAATCCCCCTTGTTTTATTCTAGGAATAACCTACTCGTCTATTATAACATAAATGAAGAATAATTACAAACGAAGCATCTCTCAGTTCGCCTCTTGTCCTAGTCCTCGGCTCGCAACATAAAAATAACAACATATCAGTCTAGCTCATCCTCGATCGTCGGGTAGAAACGCCTTGACTACTCGGATTCGCTAGTGAATGTTGTTATTTTTATAGTTGGCGCCTGCGGAAACGGACAAGTAGCCGAACAGAGAGACGCTTTTACTCTGCAGAGGCCTTTCCTGATGGCGTCTCTTCGGTTGCTGGCTCTTCCTTCGGTTGGTTCTTGCGGAGCTTGTCGGCGTGCTTTGCCTTAGCGTTCTTTTTCGGAGCGGCTTTGTACCAAGACGGGAGTTTGACGCCGTTCTTTTCGAGAACAAAAGCGACGCGAGAAGAGGGTTGAGCGCCGTTCTTGAGGTAGAACTCGAGCTTTTCCTTGTCGAGGACGGTCTTTTTGGTTTCTGGGTTATAGTTGCCGACCTCAGCCACAACGCGCCCAGAAAGAGGGTGACGCTGGGATTCTTGGACGACTATCCGGTACACTGGGGTGTGTGCGCGGCCATTACGTTGCATGCGAATCGCGAGCATTGGATTTTCTCCTTAATTAATAGTTCCTTTATTTTATACTATTTTAGGAATTTTAGCAAGGGTTATTCCTTGCCTGGATTGTAGACGGTGCCGGTGAACCAGACTTCGCCGGTATTCTTATCGCGGATGAGGAAGAGGAAAGGCTGGTCGAACGTGAGGTCGATTTCTTCGACAGGGACGTCGAATTTGTAATCCCAAGGACCAGCGGCGCCACGACCACCGAAGCCGGTGGCGGCAGCAGCCTTGATACCATCGTTAGAGAAGTTAATATCGGCTTTATGGATGGCGGCGTCGATATATTCGCCTTTTTCGCCTGCGACCATGTTGGTAAGGTCGGCGGTTCTGGTGTCGAAGACGTCGGTGACGCCAAGGCTTTCTAGGTTGGTTTGGAAGTCTTTCATCTCGTATTCGAAATTGAAGAAAGGAATATGGGCGGTAATTTTGGTGATGACGCCGTCTTTAAAATTGTTGGCGTCGTTAGGGTCTTTAAGGTTAGCGATGAGAGAGGAGACTTTTGCGGCGTTGAGGTTGTTGAGGTAAGCGTTGAGACTGCCAGATTTTGGCATAATGCCGACATATTGGAGAGTGGTGCCGTCGTATTCTTGGAGGTTTTTAGCGAAGACTCTTTCGGAATCGTTGTCGAGGAAGTAGAAGTCGGTGGAGACGGCGGTCTTTCCGTAGTTGGCATCAAGTTCTTGGATGTATTTGCTCAAACCGTCGTAGTCGTCACCATTTTGGAATTTTGGATAAGCGCTGCGCAGATAGTCGTCAGCGGTGGCAGGATAACCGATTTCGCTATTAGGGAATTTGGCTTTTTGTTCGGCTACCCATTTTTGATATTCTTCTTCGACTTTGTTGCGAATCGCTTCCTCGCCGAGCTCTTTAACGATGTCGTAGCGGTTGATGCTGGCGCCGATTTTGGCGGATTTGACGTTTTCGTGGTTATTGAAAGTCATTTTATCGAAGCTTTCTTCTTCGAAGATTTCGGAAATCCAGTCAGAATAGTTTTCGTGAGAATATCTGACGTTATAGTAAATGCAGGGTGGGCGGCTAGTGTCTTCGGAATTAGGTGCGCATTGAAGTTGGTTGTTCCACTTCATATCAATCGCGAGGGCATTGACGAGCATAAAGTCGAGGTCTTTAACGGCTTCATCGTCGACGAATTGATTGATGATGCCGAGAGTGCGGTCGGAAACCCACTTGTTGAGGGGCTCGGCGTTCGCGAAAGAATCAAGAACGACAGAAGCGTGGTATTTGGATTCAAGGGTGTTAGTGTAAGAGTCGAGAACCCTTTCTTTGAAACTATCCCGGACGAACATGGCGTTGGCGAGGGAGCGGTTAGCACTGTTGAGGTAAGCCTTGGGAGTGTAGTCGCCGATGAGAGCTTCGATTTGCTCTTTTGAGCGACCGTTGGCGCCGTCTTTGAGCATGGCAAGGGCGTATTTGATTGAGAGCGGACTGTAAACGACGTTGTCTTGCTTATTTTCGAGGTGGAGAAAAGCGAGGTCGAAGTCGGAGAGGTCGTTGCCTTTGAGGGCGAGCTTGCTGGCTTCGACGGGTTCAAGGGCGGGAGTTTCCTGTTGGTTGTTTGAGACTTGGTTTTGGGCGGGGGTGTTGGCGTCTTTGTTTTTAAAGAGGAACCAAGTGGCGGCACCAATTACGGCGAGACAGAGGATGACCGCGAAAGCATAGAGCGGTTTTTTAGATTTTTTGGTTGATTGTTCTTCGGAAGTTGTTTCTCCGAAAACGGGCGTGGC
Source organism: uncultured Candidatus Saccharibacteria bacterium (assembly GCA_964425805.1). Classification (GTDB taxonomy): domain Bacteria; phylum Patescibacteriota; class Saccharimonadia; order Saccharimonadales; family Saccharimonadaceae; genus Nanosyncoccus. The sequence continues at coordinate 7,328 of CAYRNS010000023.1, read as the reverse complement.
TTCGGCGGGAGTTTCCGCCTCGGCTTGAGCAATTATGTCGGGTTTTTCTTCGTCCATGATTTTTATGACCTTGTTTAATTTTAGTTTAAGCTTTAACGTTATTATAACATAAAAAATCCTGCGGTTAGCAGGATTTGTCGCGGTTCAGCGATTGTTGGGTTTGCGAAAATCGCGGTTGGGAAGCTCGTCCAGCTCAAACGGCGGGTGATTTTCTTCCTTGTGGCGCTTGAGATGGTGGCGGAATTTGGCACGAGCTTGCTCGTTTTCGAGCAGCCCCATGAGTTTCATGGCACTAACTTGAGCGAGGTCGTGCTTGCGGGAGTACCAGTTGACTTCGTCGACGGCTTTGAAGAAAGTCTTGACGGCTTCTTCGCGGGCAAGTTTAAGCTGGCTGACGTCGCCGTTGTAGTATTTGTCGATGACGGGCTTGACGTTAAAAGCTTTACTCTTGTCACGGAAGTTCATCAGCATCTTATCTTTACTGGCGAGGTCGCCAGCGGCGTCGACAACGGCGCGGCAAAGTGTCCAGTAATCACCGTAGCTTTTGCTGGGGTGAGTCGGTTCGGCATGCTTAGCGGTTACTTGTTCTGACGTTAATGAGGCGTGTTTTCCGGTTTCCTGAGCTTCGATTAAAAGTTCGGACATTTTCGACATTTATATTCCCCTCCTCTATAATTTTGCCGAAATGTATACCTTAATTATAGCATAAACAGTTAAAAAAGTCAAGATTTCTCGAGGTCCAAAAATGCCACCCGTAGCCAAACGCGTGGATTTTTGAACATATAAGCTCTCAACTTCTTATTGTGTAAAGATGATCTCGCAGTTTGTGATTACAAACTGTAATAAGTATAAGCTAAAGCGGTTTATTTGTCAAGGCTTAATTTGTCGAACTTTGCCTCGGATTTAAGGGCGGAGGCGTATTTTTTCTTGTAGATTTTAATTCCCTGTTTGGCGGCGATGGTCTGGGCTTCTTGCTTAGAGTGACCGGTGGCGGAGGCGATGAGGGATTTGCCGACGTAAGCGGCGACGGTGAAAGTTTTGTTGTGGTCGGGACCGTCTTCCTTGAGCGTGCGATAAGTCGGGGTTTCTAATTCGTACTTTTGAGTGAGTTCTTGGAAATAGGACTTGGGGTCGCGCCAGGATTCTTCCTCGAGCATTTCGTCCATTTTTGAGAGGATGTGCTTGTAGATGAAGTCTTTGGCGGTGTCATAGCCTTGGTCGAGATAGATGGCGCCGATGACGGCTTCGAAGCAGTCGGCGATGATGACGGCGTGGGCGCGGTCGACGCCTTGTTGCTCGCCGTGGGAGAGGCGGACGAGGGGTTCGTAGCCAAGTTTGTAGCCAGCGTCGGAGATGGATTCGGTGCGGACGAGAGCGGAGCGCCAAGCGGTCATGATGCCCTCGGGTTCTTCGTAGTTGCGATAGAGGAAGTCGCTGGTGACGAGTTCGAGGACGGCGTCGCCGAGGTATTCGAGGCGTTCGTTGTGTTCGAGGTGGGATTTTTTATGTTCGTTGACATAGCTCCGGTGGGTGAGGGCGACCACGAGGAGGTTGATGTCGTGAAATTTGAAGCCGAGTTTTTCTTCGGCAAAACTTTGATATGGTTTTAAGTCCATTAGAATTCTCCTGAGCGGATTTTCTTTTTTGCTATTAACATAAGTTTTTCGATGTCATCATATTCGATGGCGTCGAGGGCGTCGGCAAACTTGAACCACTTAATCCCGTTCATCCATTTTTCCTTGGTTGGGGTTTCGCGAGGGTCAAGGGAGTGGACGAGATAGATTTGGGTCGTCATGAGGACGAGCTTGTCGAGGCGGCGATATTTGAAGTGGATTTTTCCAAGCCAACACAAGGTATTGATATGGAAAAGCCCCGCTTCTTCACCGATTTCGCGGATGGCGGTTTGTTTAGCGGTTTCGCCCGGTTCGATGTGGCCCTTAGGAATGGTCCAGCGATTCTTGGAATCTTGAATCAGGAGGATTTCAATGTCCTTTTGGTCTTTTGAGAGGCGAAAAACAATGCCGCCGGCGGTCGGTTCGCGGACGATTTCTTGGATGACCGGCTTCTTACGGAAGACGGTTTCCTTGAACTTGTCGATTGCGGAAGGACGATATTCCTTAGGCAGAGCCTCGGGAACTTTAAGGTTACTTCCCTTTCGACTCAGAGGCGCTTTCTTCGGGGAGCTGGTCGCTCGACGAGGCGCCGGCTTTCGGTTTTGATTCATGATTTTGCTTAGATTCGGTGTCGTTGAAGCCGAGGTTTTTATAGGCGGTACCAAGGACACCGTTAATGAACTTTGAAGAGTTTTCCGAGCCGAAAGCTTTAGCCAGCTCGACGGCTTCGTTGATGGCGACTTTTGGGGGGACCTTGTCACTACAGTGCTTTAACTCGTAAAGACCGATGCGGAGGACGTTGCGGTCGATGGCGGCGATGGTTGAGATCGGCCATTCGGGCGCAAGAGGGGTGAGGTCGGCGTCAAGTTCTTCGGTTTTTTCTGCCACGCCACGAGAAAGGTTATAGACGAACTCGGTGTCGCCGAGCGCCTTTTCGTAGGGGAGGATGTTTTTTGCGACGATATGGTCAATGTCGGCCGTGGCGTCGCCCGCCTTACTCCGGAACTCGTATTCGTATAAGCTCTGGAGCGATATAATTCTGCCTAGGTGCCGATTTGAAGCCATTGTTATTTCTTCTTTGCGTTAGATTTTTTAGCAAGCTTAGCTTTAGTGGCGGCTTTTTTGGCTGCCTTGACGGAAGTGGACTTCGCAGGTTTGACGGTTTTGACTTTTACGCGCGGAGTCTTTTTCTTGGTTTCAAAAGCTTTGACAGGGGAAATCTTATTCACAGCACGGGCGAGGTCGAGGCGGATGTGACTCCTGCGAAGACCGGTTTTGCGCGGGCTGCTCTGTTTTTTAGGTTCAGGCATATAGCTCCTTTAATGATAGATAACTTTGAATAATAATAGCACGATTTTTGCTTTTTATCAAGCGACGATGTTGATTAGTTTAGCTTTTTTAATGAAGATAGTTTTTTTAATTTGGTTATTTGTGAATTTTTGCACATTTGAGTCGCTTGATGCTAACTTAATTACTTCATTTTCATCGTCTAAAACTTCAGCGGGGACGGAGAGTTTGGCGCGGAGTTTACCGTTGACTTGGACGACGATTTCGACGGTGTCGGCGACGAGGTATTTTTCGTCGTAAGCCGGCCAGGCGTCGTCGGCTTCGAGTTGTTCGAGCATTTCGCTTGCGAGGTGGGGGGCGAAAGGTTTGAGGAGCTTAGCGAGCGTGATTAAGTCTTCTTTGGTGCTGCCTACTTTGTAGAGTTCGTTAACGTATTCCATTAAAGTCGAGATAGCCGTGTTGAAAGCGGCGCGTTCGATGTCGTCGGTGACTTTTTTGACAGTTTTGTGACGGAGACAGGTGGCTTGTAGTTCGGGATTCGTCCTGGTGCTCGCCGCGCAGTCGTCGGAATCACAACGATTAGTCCTGCGCTCGTCGACGACGTCACCTCGATCTCGCTTGGTAATCGTTGTCATTCCGACTGCTGGCGTCTGCGCATTCGGACTAATCCCCGAACAACAATCCACTCCCCCAAATACCAAAGTCCAGCAACGGTTGAGGAAGCGGTAGACGCCACCGACGCTGCGGGGGTTCCAGGCGGCGTCTTGGTCATAGGGGCCGATGAACATTTCGTAGGTGCGGAGGGTGTCGGCGCCGTAGCCGTCGTTGATGACATCGAGCGGGTCGATGACGTTGCCTTTGCTCTTTGACATTTTTTTGCCGTCGGGAGCGTTGATGTAGCCGTTGTAAAGCAAGCGCTGGATTGGTTCGCGAAAAGGCAGTTTACCTTGGTCGGCGAAGAATTTGCACCAAAAGCGGACGTAGAGGAGGTGTGCCACGGCGTGGTCGCCGCCGCAGTAGACGTCGAGCGGTTCCCAGTAGTTGATGGCTTTGGGGTGCCAAGCGTTTTGAGTGTCGTGTGGGGAGGCATAGCGCCAGAGGTACCACGAGGAACAAGCGTAGCCGTCGAGAGTGTCGGTTTCGCGGGTCATGGTTTCGATTTTGCCAGTGGCTTCGTTCAGGAGGTCAACTTTGAGCCAGTCGGTTGCCTTGGCAAGGGCGGATTTGCCGGTGTTGTCGGGCTTGAAGTCGGCAACTTCGGGAATCATGACGGGGAGCTGGTCTTCGGGAATCGGGTGAGGGTTGCCGTCTTTATCGTAAGCTATCGGAATTGGGCAGCCCCAGTAGCGCTGGCGAGAAATCAGCCAGTCGCGCATGCGGTAAGTGGTTTTTGGGGTGCCGAAAGGTTTTTCGGGGACATGAGTAATTTCGACGATGGGGAGGTCGAATTTTTCCGCGAATTCGCGGTCGCGGTCGTCGCCGGCGGGCACCGCCATGATGGCGCCGGTGCCGTAGCCCATCAAAACATAGTCGGCGACCCAGATGGGGATTTTTTCTTTCGTAGCGGGGTTTACCGCGTAGGAGCCGGTGAAGACGCCGGTTTTTTCTTTGTTTTCTTGGCGTTCGATTTCGGACTTTTTGATGGCGGATTTGCAGTATTGTTCGACGGTTGCGCGAGTTTTGTCGGTGACGAGGTCCTTAATCAGCGGGTGTTCGGGAGCTAAAACTAGGAAAGTGGCGCCGAAGATGGTGTCGGGGCGGGTAGTGAAAACTTTAATATTGCCAAATTCTATTTCCGCGCCGGTGCTTTTCCCAATCCAGTTTTTTTGCATGGTCTTGATTTTGTCGGGCCAGTCGAGACCGTCGATGTCGGTGAGGAGTTCGTCGGCGTAGTCGGTGATTTTGAAGAACCATTGTTTGAGTTTTTTCTTTTCGACTTCGGAGCCGCAGCGCCAGCAGTGACCGTTTTCTACTTGTTCGTTAGCGAGGACGGTTTGGTCGACCGGGCACCACCATTGGTAAGATTCTTTTTGGTAGGCGAGACCTTTTTTGTAAAGTTGGAGGAAGCACCACTGGGTCCATTTGTAATATTCGGGTGAGCTGGTGTTGATTTCTCGGCTCCAATCTATTGCGTAGCCGAGTTTTTTGAGCTGGTTGCGGAAGTTGGCGACGTTGGTGGCGGTAGCGGATTGGGGGGAGACGCCGGTTTTGATGGCGTAGTTTTCCGCGGGGAGACCGAAAGTATCGTAGCCAAAAGGACGGAGGACGTTAAAACCTTTTTGAGCGTAGTAGCGGGCGAGGACGTCGACGATGGTGAAGTTGCGAACGTGACCGACGTGGAGACCGGCACCGGAGGGATAAGGGAACATTTCCGCGAGGAATTTTTTAGGCTTGTCGGAGGCATCGTTGGCTTTGAAAGCTTCGCTGTCTTCCCAGATTTTTTGCCATTTAGATTCGATTGCAAGAGGATTATAACGATTCATGCAATATATTATAACACTTGCAAATCGCCTTGTCTAATGATGACAGGGGTCTTTTTAGTGAGGTCGATGACCGTGGAGGGGAGCTTGCCCTCGCGAGTGCGACCCTCGACGATGACGTCGACTTTGGGGAGGGTGCGGGCGACCTCGTCGGAAGAGATAGCGGGCTGGTCGCCGCGGGGGTTGGCGCTGGTTAAGAGGAGCGGTCCGGTTTTTGGCAAAATGGAGGCAAAAAGTGGCGAAGCGGGGATGCGGATGCCGACGGTGGTGAAGTGGTTAAAGTAGGGGTGGTTAAACTCGGGGTTTTTGTTGAGGATTAAGGTGAGCTCGCCGGGGATGTATTTTGTGATGTATTCGCGGGCGGGTTTGGTGAGGATAGCGAAATCTTTGATTTCTGCCGTTGAAGAGGGGACGAGCGTGAAGATTTTTCCGGAGTTTAAGTCGCGGCGTTTAAGGAAGATGAGCTTTTCGAGCGCTTTGGCGGAGTTGAGCGAGATGGCGAGACCAAAAACAGTTTCGGTCGGCAGAGCGACAACTTGACCGTTTTTCAGCGCTTTGATGATTTCGGAAGTATGCTCGGGAGATATTTGAATCATAACTCTATTTTAGCATACTTTGTGGATTTGGCTAATTTGAGGGGGTGAAGGATTCTTCGGGGACGGGCGTGACGGTGTTGCCGTTTTCGTCAGTGGTCTGCGTGGCGCCCTGTTCACCGTCGGTCGATTCTTCGGAGGAAGTGTCGGATTCTTCGTCGGGATTTTCCGATTCTTCGCTAGGGTTTTCTGGTTCGGGTGTGGTTTGGCTGGTCGGTGTGGTCTGGGCAGGGGCAGAGGAAGCGGGTTTATTGAAGAAAACAAAGAAAGCTACGGCACCGCCGATTAGGATGACGGCGACGACGATGATGAGAATTAAAGTGGTTTTTGAGAGTTTTTTCTTACTGGCGTTTTTTGCGGCAGCTTCGGCGAAAGGACTTTTTGGCATTTCGACGGGGCGCTCAGTGGCGGCGACGGCGAGGATGTCGGGCGTATCTTCAGGAATACCTGCGGCGACAATTGGTACGGTTGAGCCGGCGACTGGTGCGGGTTCGGGCGCCGGGGCTGGCTCGGGTGTTGGAGCTGGTGTAGGTTCAGGTGCTGGAGCAGGAGCTGGAGCCGGCTCAGGTGCCGGAGCTGGAGTTGGCGCTGGGGCTGGAGTAGGAGCGACCGGCTCTTGGGTTGGCGCTGGAGTAGGAGCGACCGGCTCTTGGGTTGGCGCTGGAGTCACCGGTTCGGGAGTTGGAGCCGGTGCAGTAGGAGCTGCGGGAGCCGGTTCTGGCGTCGGTGTTGGTTCGGGAGTTGGAGCTGGAATCGGAGTAGGCTCGGGTGTCGGGGTCGGAGCTGGAGTTGGCGCTGGGGCTGGTGCAGGTTCAGGCGTTGTTGGAGCGGGCGCGGGAGTGGGCGCCGGTGTTGGTGTCGGGCTGGGTTGAGTCGGCTCCATAATTATTGTTTCTCCTCGGTACTCTCGTTGGTTTTTGTGTTATCTTCAAGGTCTTCGATTGCCTTTTTGGTGGCTTCGTCAATTTCTTTGGACGACGGTTCTGACTTTTGAGAGGGTTGAACCTCTTGCGAAGTCGAAGATTCCTTTTTGCTAAAGAGGTTGAGCGGGTTGTCGATGATTTTTTGTTCGACGAGGACGCAAATCGTGACGGCGGCGATGGCGATGATGAGTAAGAAAGCCAGGAAAATGTGGCTACCGTGGTGTTTCTTTTTTGGTTCGGTCGAAAGCGGTTCGGCGTCGAAGTTGACGGAAGTTTCTTCGGCGTTGAGGCGGTTTAAGGCAGCTTCGACTTCGGGAGAGTACTTTTTGGTGCGGGTGGGAGATTCTTGAGGCTCGTCTTCTTCGGTCATTGATAAAATTTTTGCTGAAGAAGAATCTGATGAGTCCTCTTTTTCTGCGTCGGACGCTCCGA
>CAYRNS010000022.1:0-12029 GCA_964425805.1 uncultured Candidatus Saccharibacteria bacterium | reverse complement strand
TATCGACTCTGTCTCAGAAAATTTGATTAGAAGTAAAGCTCTCGGTGGCACTGGTGACACCCAGACCTTAACCTTCGACCTAACCAGCAATAATAGCGGCTTCGTCACAGAAGACAATATCGCTATCTACTTAGTCCCACACACTGCAATGGTCGCCGCAAATTACAATCCCGCTAATTTCACCTCCGAACAAACCACCGCTTACACGGCCAGTGGTAACCAATGCACGGTTATCGCCAGCTCGCTCACTATCGCCGACAAAGCAGAAATCTCCTGCACTCTTCCAGAAAAGAAACCTGCCGACATGGACAAAACCACCCTAAACGACAGCGCCTACGACTTTTGGCTCGCCATCGATAACATCGGCGCCACTTACGTCTCCAAAGTAGATGCCGGCGACGCCCCTAGCTTCGTCTACGCCGGCCTCCAATCCGTAGATGATGATGGCGACACATATGTTACAAAAATGCAAGAAATGACTCCAGGCATCTGTTCTAATACGAATATGTGGGGGCATCTCGCGAACACCTCCACCCGTCAAAATGACGCCTTGGTTTATGATTACGAAGGAGAACAATTGGTTAACGGAATCGCTACCGCCACACCGCTCGCCAACACTTCTGCTGCAAGTGTCGCCATCGGAGTAGGCACCTTCTCCCTCACGGACAATCGCGACAATAGAGCCTATTTAGTTCGACGGCTCGCCGACGGTAGTTGCAAAATGATGCAAGACCTCCTTCTAAATCTCGCCAATTTCGCCGGTACACAAAATTTAACTTCGGCAAACACAGACTTAAATACTAAAACTTATTGGGATCCTAGCGAAGATGCCTTTGAAAAAGCGCTCGAAGTTGCTTCCGCGGAAGATTACGCCGGTGATGCCATAACAGCATCTAATTATTTCGACGTTTGGTCAGAATCTATTCTCGGGACTGCACAACACTACCAGTTTGTTCCTCGAGGCTACGACACTGCAGACATCTTTTGGGCTAACTTGGACGTAGCTCGCACATATAATACTAACCCTGAAGACGAAAGCAAATATTATTACATTGGCGGCGGCGACGGACAACAATATGCCACCGAAAACGACACTCTAGGCGCTGCCGGCAGCAGCCTCGATCTATACTACTACGACACTGCCTATCAGCCAGAAACCATCACAGACAACACAGTCATGCGCGGCACTAGATACATCGGTATGTACTACGATTTTGCCGCTGCCACAGCAGACTCCGGTCTCCGTAGTGTTATATCGTCCGGGACGACGGAAGACTCAATTTGCCCCCGAGGCTGGAAACTCCCACCGGCCACCGGAACTGGCTCTTATGAATCAATTAGGACCGAATACATGATTATCGACGACAGCACAAACGAGGAAACCAGTGTCAACGCCGACTCTCTAACTCGACTCCCAGTCTCCTTAACCAAAACCGGTCGCTACAACTATACGCGCGCCACCACACATTCTTATCGTTCACACCAACAAGGTAGAGGACGATACGCCTGGACTAGTCTTGCCTCTTCTTCGTCCGACGCTAGATATGAATACATGTTTCAAAACGACATAAATATAGATGGCACTAACAATAGGAACTGGGGCGCCACTATCCGCTGTGTCGCCCGCGATTAGCACCAAATAGTACTTTAAAATTCCGGCAAGGGCTTCCTTGCCGCCTGAGCCTTCAAAACAAAGGACAAATTAACGGTTTGTGCAAAAGTTCTTTTATGTCCTCTTATTCATAACTCGAAGACTCAGGCGAAAGGGAAGCAAAACGGTTAAGATTGCACGATAAAACAACGGCGACTATAATAACAACATGAATAAGAATTACGCTTTTATCGACGGCAATAACCTATACCTCGGAGCAAAATCACAAGGCATTAATATCGATTACAGAAAACTGAGATTGCTCCTAAAAAACAAATTCAACGTCGAAAAAGCCTTTCTTTTTATTGGCTACGACCCAGCGCGCACACGTTTATACTCAAAGTTTAACAAATTTGGCTTCGAACTAGTACATAAACCTACAGTAAAATACACCGAAAACGGCAAACGAACCATGAAAGGCAATGTTGACGCAGAACTAGTATTATATAGTGCCGCAATCGAATTCGACAATTACAACAAAGCAGTCATCATTACAAGTGACGGCGACTTCGCCTGCCTACTCGGTTTCTTAAAAGAAAAGGATAAACTAGAAAAAGTGATTACGCCAACCACATACTACTCGTCTCTATTTGTCGATTATAAAGAATACATACATCCATTATCTCTCTCAAAAAACTCCATCGAAAGAAATATCGGAAAACCGGTTGACGAAAACGACTAACTGAGTTATAATAATAATATATCACCACACCGGAATAGCCTAAGGTTTCGACCGAACGCGAATACCGGTTTTTTGTTAGTGTCCGAGCTCAGGCGAAAGGGAAGCAGGCGTACGAGCGAAGAGAAACAAGTCGAGTTGTCGACAATTTGTCGACAACTGAAATTCAAAAACCTTATTTCCTCCCAAAACCGCCGTTCTAGTGTATAATATCTTTATGGCTAAGTTAAAGTTTAAATCTGTCACCGCCCTTGCAAACATGAAGCTCTCTGTCAAATCCGCCGCTATTCTTCTCGCCGGCTCAACTTTAGTTTCTTCGCTCCTCGGCGTCTTCCGTGACCGCCTCTTAAACTCCTACTACCTCAAAACTTACCCCACCGGCATCGACGCCTACACCGCCGCTTTTACCATCCCCGACTTCATGTTCTTCATCTTAACCTCTGGCGCCCTCGCCGTCTCTTTCATCCCGGTCTTCAACGAACGTCTCATGAAAGGCAACAAAAAGTCCGCTTGGGAACTCTCCAGCTCGCTCTTGAACTTCCTCGCCCTCATCACTTTCGTCGGTAGCATTCTGATCATGATCTTCGCCGAGCCGCTGGTTCGCTACGTCGTTGGTCCGGGTCTCGACGAATCTGGCACCATCCTCGCCGTCAACATGATGCGCGTCATCGCCATCAACCCTTTCCTCTTCTCCATCTCCACCGTCCTCTCCTCCATGCAACAAGCCGTCGGTCGTTTCGTCTTCTACGCCCTCGCCCCCGCCATGTATAACATCGGCATCCTCCTTGGTATCACCGTCTTCACCGGCGGCATCAACCTCTTTGGCTGGCAAATCTTCGAGGGGGGAATTATGGGCGTTGCCATCGGTGTCGCTTTCGGCGCCGTCTTACAGCTTGTCACGAGCCTCATCGGTCTCTTTGGTCTCGGCTTCGACTATAACTTCAAAATCAACTGGAAAAACCAAGGCTTCCGCGGTGTCCTCCGGCTTCTCCCCGCCCGCTCGCTCGATCAAGGCATCGACTATGTCAATACTCTTGTCTCGACCAACCTCAGCTCCCGCATGGGCGCTGGCGTCCTCCGTAGCTTCCAACAAGCCGGAACTCTCCATCAAATGCCGGTCTCGCTCATCGGCGTCGCCATCTCTACCGCTTTCTTCCCCCAGCTCACCGAAGAGCTCGGTCGTGGCGACAAAGACAAATTCCACGACACTTTCCGCACCGCTCTCCGTTCAATTGTCTGGATCGCTCTGCCGATTTCCGTCATCGCTTTCTTCGCCCGCGGCTATGTCGTCAACTTCATCATGAACGGCGGCGATATGCTCATCTCCACCCTCCTCGGCACCCTCATTGTCGCCATCTTCGCCCAAAGCGTCTTCCACATCGCTTCGCGGGGCTTCTACGCTTACCAAGACACCCGCACCCCGCTCATCGTCAGCGTTGTCGCCATCGGCTCCACCATCGGCATGATGATTCTTTTCTACCATCTCGGCTTCGGCCCCGAGGGTCTCGGCTGGGCGCAGAGCATCGGCGCCGTCCTTGAAGTTCTGATTCTCCTGTTTATCCTTAATCGTCGTTCCAAGGGCAAGCTCCTCAACAAAGAACTCTTCAAAGCCATCGAAAAAATGTTCATCGCCGGCTTCATCACCGCCTGCGTCGCTTACTCCATGACTAAATTCCTCCCCCTCATGGCGACCGACAACTCTTTCCTCGCCACTTTCCCTAAATTTTGCGTCATCACCCTGGTCTCCCTAATCGCCTACCTCCTCGCCTGTTACTTCCTCAATATTGCCGAAGCCGCACCCGTTTTCAAGAAGCTCAAGAAAATCATTTTCCGCAACACCGACTAGCCACCCAGCTAAAGCGCTCACGACTACTTTACAAACATCTTCACCCGTGCTATATTAAAACTGCACAAACCATTTTCCAACGAACAAGTCGTTCTTGAATGGAACACGTGTGTTCTTGGCTCAAGACCACCAGGACAGAAAATTAATATGTTTCTTGATTGTTGATATATTAGTCCTTTCAGCTGTCCTCCTATTCATATTTCTTGAGCCAAAGAACTCAAGACATAATCGCGCAGAATTTCAAGACTTGCGCGTTTTTTAATCCTTTGCTAAAATACACACTATCGCTCTCAAAAAGTCAGAAGTCGATATAGAGCGAAAAACATTAACAGGAGGCAATTCGCCTAATGCGTATCAGACTTAAACGCACGAACCATAAAACCGTGCGCAAGCAGTCTAAGATAGCTCCTGCCCCTTGGCAAGAGTTTATCGAGATTTAGCCGTCGCGCTGAATCGTTTACGGGGTTATTTCAGTTCCTCTCCGGAGGAACTTTTTTTGTGCCGCAATCTGTGCTACAATATTCTCATGAAAAATAATCGCACTCTCCTCATATCTCTTATTGTCATCGTCGCTCTCTTCATCGGCGCCATCATCATCGTCCCGCAGGTCACGAAAAAGACCGAAGAAACCCCCGCTGTCGACATCTCCACTTATGACACAACGAAGTTCATCGACGCCAACGACGACAACGGTCAAATTGCTGACCACGTCAAAGGCGCCGACCTCAAGACCGCCAAGGTCATCATCTTTGAATATGCCGACTACCAATGCTCCGGCTGCGCCACCGTCAACCCTTGGATCAAAGAGCTTTTGAAAGAATATGACGGCAAACTCGCCATCATCTACCGCAACTACCCCCTCACCAGCATCCACCCGAACGCCATCGCCGCTGCTTCCGCCGTCGAAGCTGCCGGTCTCCAAGGCTACTGGGAAGAAATGGGCGACCTCCTCTTCGCCAACCAAGCCGAATGGTTCTATTCCACTGGCGACGCCCGCACTAACTACTTCGTCAACTACTTCACTTCCGTCTCCAAGGGCGCCGGTGACGTCGCTCAATTCAAGTCCGACCTCGCCTCCGACCGCGTCAAGGCAAAAGTCAACTTCGACAAGGCAATCTCCGAATCATACAAACTGAGCGCCACCCCGTCTTTCATTGACGAAAACGGCAAGGAAATCGACTGGACATCCGACGTCGAACAGACCAAAACCGGCATCCAAGCTTTCTTCCGCAACTACATCAACAAAAAACTCGGCAAATAGCCATATATAATATATAAATAACCCCCCGTGCACAGGGGATTATTTTTGTCGGCGGTATTTTGGAATAAAACCGACACTGAGAGTTCAGTGTCCGCAGGTCAACTATGTCATAAGCACATTGGTCAATTAACATATAACAAAGATATGTTTTGTGACCTTTGTGTTTTTTATTATACGCTTAAGGTTTACAAAGTCAAGCCCCTTGTGTTAATTTTATCAATTTTAAGAGAAAAATCGCCAAAATTTTGCGTCGCGGTTCTATTTTCTTGTGATATAATAGACGCAGAGAGACTTAGTGTCCAACCGAGTTAATAAAAAAGGACACTAAAATATGTCAAAAAAACTTATTGCTGGCGCTGGCGTTGTTGCCTCTTTAGCAGTTGCTCTCGCCCCGCTCGCAACTTTCGCCACTGGGACAACAAACCCTCGTGGTATTACCGACACTCTTAACGTTACCATTGAGAAAGTTTGTTCCTTTGGTTACAAACAAGGTGCAACCCAGGTTGTTTCTCTCGGTTCTCACGCCGACGGTACTGAGCTTTCTACGGATCACATTTCTGGCACTCAAGCCGATACTCCCGCAAGTGGCAAAACCGCTGGTATGGGCTACGGCAAATGGGATTCTACTACCTTGACTGCCTATGATATTCCGGCAAGTGGCGAGCCAACCAAATCCGGCGAAACCGCCTATGCCGTCATGGAAACCGGTACGAACAACCCAAACTTTGCTAAAACAACGATGAACATCGTTTGCAACAATAAAGATGGCTATACTCTAACCGCTACTCCGTCCGCCCTTACTGGTGCGACCAATGGCGAGACCATTGCCGCTGCTGGATATGGCGACAGCGTTACGACTTCAACTTGGGGCTATAAGTTTGCAGCAGCTACCAGCTCAGACAATACAAACACCCTTACGGATGGTGCGCAAACCTGGAACGCTAATGCCTCCGCAGCTCAAGTTATTGCTTTGACTTCTAGCAAAGGCGTCGCTACAAAAGCTACAGGCGATTCCTTCACCGTTACCTATGGTGTTTCTGTCGCTACGAACCTTTCTGCCGACACTTATGAAGGTTCCATCGACTATCTTCTCGCAGAAATCTAATATATTTTAAGAGATAGCTATCCGCCTCCCCCGCCAAAAATGGGGGAGGCACCATAAACTTTTCCTTAGCGCTTTCCGAGAGAGCCCTAAGCAAAGGTTTATAAAACACAATTAGGGTAGGGAGAAAAATAGGAGGTATTTTTGGAAGAAAAACTATATTTCAAGCCTGCCAGTTACGGCAAGGGAATTAGGAAAAAGGAGCAAAAATCAGCAAAATCAGACGACGAAAACAGGCCTCGTCGCACCCGTAATCTGATTCTGCTAATCTTGTTTTTAGTCACCGTCGTTCTAATCATCCTATGGCTTCTTCGCGGTAAAACTACAACTACTGGTCAATATCCAGAAAATCTAAAAAACGAATCACTTGTCTGCATGGCGGCAAATATCACTCCGCCAAAAATAGATTCCATAGATTCGCATGATAAGGAAATAAAGATCAACATAGTATTTAACGGCACTGAAGAAATGAAAAGAATCTATTTCACATATACTTTAATCTACGGTGACGAAGATGAAGCCTATGGCAATGAAGCCAAATCACACGCATTCTTCAACAAAGCGCTTGCTGCTTCCGGTTATCAAGTCGACAAATTCGATAATAAATTTTCTAGGTACAACAACAAATTATCTATCTCTCTTTCAGCTGAAAGAAATGACATTGACGAATACTCTGCATCATATTTTATGATTGTCGCCCAAGATAACGAAGTTTTAAAAGATCAAAACCTAGACTGGTTTAAAAAGAATTACGAAACACAAGGTTTCGTTTGCGAATCGTCCATTTGAAAGAAAGGCAATATATGAATAAAATTAAAAAAATCTTATTAACTGTAATAATGCTCGCGTTGGCTGGGCAATCTACGAACGCTTTTGCGGATGGCGGTTCCATTTTTCAAGTGTCACCGATGAACCAAAAAATATCGTTAATTCCAGGAGAACGAACATATGGAACTTTTAAAATAACCAACCCAAATACAAATTCCAATGACTTTCATTTTACGCTCAGTGTTGCTCCGTTTACGGTTGACGACGATTATAATATAAAGTACGAAAATAATGGTGACTATAATCAGATTGTAGATTGGATTACGTTGGAGGGCGATGAAGCCCAGCTTCCGCCCAACAATACTGCAACCGTCCATTTCTATATCGATACTCCAGAAAACGCCCCTGCGGGCGGGCAGTACGCGGCAATTATAGTAAAATCTGCAGGTAATGACGAATCGCAGGAGGGGGTTAATATTAAGTCGAATTTTGGGATTACCCACGCAATTTTCGCCGAAGTTGCTGGAGAAACTGTTCGCAAGGGTGAAGTAAGTAGTATAAGCGTGCCGAGTTTCCTCTTTTCTGGGAACATCACAGGCACTTCTAGCATTAAAAATACCGGCAATGTCCATTCCGATGCGGCCTATACCTTGCAAGTTTTTCCGCTATTTTCAAACGAAGAAATTTACACAAATGAAGAAGCGCCAGAGACTACCACGATTATACCAGAAGCGACCCGCACGACGATGGTATCCTGGGAAGAAACGCCGTCCGTAGGGATTTTCCATGTTATTTTTAAAGCCTCGTTCGAGGGTGTCGAAAGCAAGGTAGATAAAATTATAATAGTTTGTCCGCTCTGGCTCCTACTCCTCATCTTCCTCGCCATCTTCCTCATTATCTTCAAAATCCTCTGGGGAAAGAAGAAAGAAAAGAAATAGCTTAACCTTGCCAATCTGGCGCAGTGAACTTATAATCATCTTTAATGAGACCTAAGAGAAAAGGTAAGATCACTCCAAACGGCGTTGTTCTTGAAACGCATGAAAATGCGACCGTGGTATACTTTACTGAACTTGGTTTTGATATCGACCTTATTGTTCCGTCGAGAACTCCAGGCCAGAAGTCAGCTGACTTCATGATGAGCGGCATGGCATGGGAGATGAAATGTCCAATGGGAAGAAGCTTGACTACGATTGACCACATGCTCCAAAAAGCAGTAAAACAATCCGAGAACGTTGTCGTGGATTTACGAAATTCCAAGACCGACGGGAAAAAGGCACTTTCCGTCATTGATAAACGTTACAAACAAATGCGTAATTGTCGTCGGCTAAGAATAATCACGAAGTCCGGCGAACTACTTGAATTCAACAAGTGATTTTGGTATAATATAGGTAATGAGGGCGACCCTGCGTCGGAGATGCGGGGCCAAGCCCTCGTTTTTTATCATCTGCCCCCCTCTGGCTTCTCTTCCTCATCCTCCTCGCCATCTTCCTCATCCTCCTCGCCATCTTCCTCATCCTCTTCAAAATCCTTTGGGGAAAGAAAAAAATAAAAAACTAGACCTTTCGGGGTCTATTTTTGGCGGAAGGGACAAGATTCGAACTTGCGAGGCGTGAACCTGCTGGTTTTCAAGACCAGTGCCTTAAACCACTCGGCCACCCTTCCGCAAAATATTTTACCATAAATCAAGAGATTATGCTATAATCGACATATATGAAACCCAACTCTTTCAAAAAAGCTTTCACTGTCCCTGAACTTCTTGTCGTCTGCGCATTCGCCACGCTCCTCGTAATCCTCTTCTTCATCCAAAAATCCAACGTCGACGCCATGTCTCGCGACGAAAAGCGCAAAACCGCCATCAACGCCATGTACTACGCGCTCGAAGAAAGCTTCTACGCCCAGAACAAGTATTACCCCGAGTCCATCTCTGAGGACGTCCTCACCGTCATCGACCCCGAACTCTTCACCGACCCGAACGGACTCTACATCAACACCGACCTCAGTTCCTACTCTTACGAAGCTACCAACTGCAAGGACGCCAAGTGCAAGTCCTACACCCTCCGCGCCGAGCTAGAAAAAGAAGATAGCTACATCAAACGCAACCGTAATTAACTGTATTAAAGGAGTAATACAATGAAAAAAGTCTTAAGTTTCGACGTCGACCAAACCCTCAACGTCGCCAAAACCCCCATCCCCGACGAAATCGCCGACCTGCTCATCGCCTGCCTGCGAGCCGACCTCGCCATCTGCCCGATTTCTGGTCAAAAATTCGACCAATTCTTAATCCAAATCGTCAACCGCCTCGTCGAACGCGGCGCCACACCGGTCGACCTCACCAATCTCCACCTCTTTGTCGCCCAAGGTACGCAATACTACAAATACCAAACAAAAGGCAAGAAGCTTGGTCCCGTCGAAGTCTCCGTCACTAAAGAATCCGACAAATACGACGAAAAGAACTGGCAACAAGTTTACTCTTTCCCGCTCACCGATGAGCAAGTAGAAAAAATCACCAAGGCAATCGAATCCGCCGCTAAAGAACTCGGTTACTGGGAAGAAGACAAGCTGCAACCCGGCGACGAAATCATCGAAAACCGCCTCTCTCAAGTCACTTTCTCCGCTCTCGGCCAAAAAGCTGGCACAAAAGAGAAATACGCTTGGGACCCCGACTGCAAAAAGCGCGAAGCCATCGTCAAAAAAGCCAAAGAACTCGCTCCGGAGTTTGATTACGAAATCGGCGGCACCACCAGCATTAACGCTATCACTCCCGGCATGAACAAAGTCTTCGGCATGACCCATCTCCTTGAGGAACTCGGCGTCAAAAAGGAAGACGTCCTCTACTTCGGCGACATGACTCAACCGGGCGGCAACGACTACCCTGTCAAGCAAATGGGCATCGACACCATCACCGTCCGTTCCCACGAAGACACCGCTTTTGCCCTTCGTGGCATTCTCGGCGTCACAAATCACTTCTGTGAAGCCTAAATCCGCCCAGCCACCCATGTTAACTGTTTATTAGAGCGCGGGAGCAATCTGCGCAAAAATCCCCCTCTAATCGCTTGCGTTTTTTAAGGAGGAAGCGTAGAATAATTACTATGAAGACTTATATTATTGGCAACTGGAAAATGAACTTTACCGTAGGCGAGTCCTCGCTCTTCCTACACAAACTTCTTCAAAAGGTTCACGGCTACCGTGATATTGAAGTCGTTGTCTCGCCGTCTTTGATGGCGTTACAAACTCTCTCGCTTCAAACCGACCGGCGCAAAATCAAGCTCGCCGCGCAAAATTTCTACCACCGCGACTTCGGCGCCTATACTGGCGAGGTCTCGATTGCGCAGCTCCGCTCACTTGTCGACTACGCCATCGTCGGTCACTCTGAACGCCGCTACATCTTCAACGAGTCCGACAAGGACATCCGTGCCAAAGTTGCCGCCGCCTTAAGAAACGGTCTCACTCCGATTCTCTGCGTTGGCGAAACCGAGTCTGAACGCACTTTTGGCGAAACCGCCGACGTCCTCCGCGACCAAGTTCTCGGTGGTCTCTCTGAGGTCTCCGCCGAAGACATTTCCAAGTGCATCATCGCCTACGAACCTGTCTGGGCAATCTCTGGTCACGGCAAGGCGGCAAAAGTCGCCTCCCCGCTCGACGTTAAGGACGCTTTCGCCCTTATCCGTAGCGTTCTCAAAGAAACTTATGGCAAGTCCACCGCCGAGGAAACCCCGCTCCTCTTTGGCGGCAGTGTCAAATCCACTAACGCTGAGTCTTATCTCCTCCTCGACGATTGCAACGGTCTCCTCATCGGCGGCGCCAGTTTGATTGCTCCTGAATTTACTGATATAATAGAAATCGCTAAACGAGTTAAAGATGACCGACCTTAAAGACCCTAAAGCCAAGCCTATTCGTTACATGGACTTCGTTAGCTACAAGCCAAAAGCTAACGCGGATCCTTTGGCATCCCGTCCGGCTTCTCGCCCCGTCGCGAAGCCGAAGCCCGTCGAAAAAGTTCACTCTGTCGCCGACCAAATCCCGCCTAAGGGCATCCACAAGCCCGTCAGCCACCCTGAGCGCGCGCCAAAAATCGAAACCTCAAACACCGTCTCCGTCAAGAGAAGGGAAGAAAAACCCTACATTTCCCGCACTCCCGCCACTTCGCGCGACCTCTACGCCGAAGCCATCGACCCGAACGCAAAACAGGCATCAAACGCCAAAAAAGACGACCTCGCTCTGAAAGCATCTGCCGCCCTCTCTGGCGGTGCCGGCTTCGCTTCCGCTAGAACTCCCGACAACAACGCCTATTCCCTCGGTGGCAAATCTCCTTTCCTCCCCAATTACACAATCGACAAGCGCCCTCTCTCGAATTCCGTTCCGGCGAAAAAGCGTGATAATTACGAAAAACTCTCTTTCCTCGGTGTCAACGAAGAGTCGACTTCCCGCAAAAACATCTACGACAAGTCAGAAAAACCTTTGGCAAAGTCCGACCAAAAAGCCAAAAAGTCCAAGACCGTCAAGGTCATCGACGATACCAAGAAAAAACGCGGCGTCCCGACTTGGCTCATCATCATCATCACGATTCTCCTCGGCGCTGGCGTCGGCGCAGGTGTTTACTTCCTTCTTCCCAAATAACTTCATGCCCTAAACTTACAACAAAAAATCGCCCTTAGGGGCGTTTTTCGTGGTGCGGGTAGAGAGAATCGAACTCTCATCTCAAGTTTGGAAAACTTGCATACT
>CAYRNS010000021.1:0-12670 GCA_964425805.1 uncultured Candidatus Saccharibacteria bacterium | reverse complement strand
CCCTTGGCTACAAGGTCGCCACTCCGTCCTTTAACGGCGTTTCCGACGAAACCATCTCCAAAGAACTTAAGAAAGCCGGCTTCTCCGAAGACGGTCGTGTTCAACTTTACGATGGCCTCACCGGCGAACCGTTCAACGAAAAGACTTCTGTTGGCGTCATGCATATGATCAAACTTCACCACATGGTTGAAGACAAAATCCACGCTCGCTCCACTGGCCCTTACACCATGGTCACCCAACAGCCACTCGGCGGTAAGGCACAAAACGGTGGTCAGCGCTTCGGGGAAATGGAAGTCTGGGCGCTTGAAGCTTACGGCGCCGCCACTACTCTTCAAGAAATGCTCACCATCAAGTCCGACGACGTCTACGGTCGCGCCAAGGCTTATGAATCAATCATCAAGCACGAACCAATCGAGGGTCCAAAGCTCCCGGAGGGCTTCAACGTTCTCGTTAAAGAACTTCAGGGTCTTGGCCTCAAAGTCGATCTTCTCGACCACGGCGAAATGACCGATGCTTCCGACGTCATTGAAGAAACTTCTCGCGCCATCGAAAAAGAGAAGGACGATCAACAAATTTACGCTCAACATAAAGCCGAAACTGCACCGGAAATCACTGATCTTGATACCGAAGAGGGCAAAGAAGTTTTGGAAGAAGAGGGTATGCAAATAACAGAGGACGATGGCACCATCGACCTCGGAGAGGAGAACTAACATGGCTTGGGCAGACAATTACATCAGCGCCAGCGATTTCGACTCGATTCGCTTAAGCGTCGCTTCCGCCGCCGACATCTTAAACTGGTCCTACGGCGAAGTTACCAAACCAGAAACTATTAACTACCGCACTCAAAAACCTGAACGCGACGGCTTGTTCTGCGAACGGATTTTCGGTCCGGTCAAAGACATTAACCCACACGATGCTAAGCTCAAAGGCGTTCGCTCTCGCGAAGCTGCTGTCGACAAAGAGGGTAACCTCGTCACTAAGAGCATCACTCGCCGCGAACGCATGGGCCATATCACCCTCGCTGCGCCAGTTACTCACATCTGGTTCATGCGTGGCACTCCATCCGCCCTTTCGATTCTTCTCGACTTGACCGTCAAGAACATCGAAAAAGTCATTTACTTCGCCACTTACCTTGTCACTAGTGCCAAGGACGAAGAAATCGAAAAAGTCAAAGAAGACCTCGAAGCTCAAACCGAAGCTGCTAAACAAGCTATCGGTGTCCGCTACGACAAAGAGTCTAGCGTTGAGGGAGCCGATGTCCACGCTCTTGCCGAAGCTCGCACCAAAGAGCTCGAAGAAGTCGACGCCGATTACATCAAGCGCAAAGCTTACCTCGACAGCTTCCATAAAGGCGCCGTCATCACCGAAATCGACTATCGTAATCTTCCGGAAGAATATGAAGATTTAATTGAAGTCAACATGGGTGCCACCGCCATCAAAAAACTGCTTGACGAAATCGACCTCGACCTCCTCATCAACACCTTAAAGGAAGAAGAGGAAATCGCCAAAGGCCAAAAAGCCAAGAAAATTGCCAAGCGCCTCAAGATTCTCGAGGGTATGCAATCCGCCGGTATCAAACCGAACGACCTCGTTCTCACGGTCATCCCGGTCATTCCTCCGGATCTTCGCCCGATGATTTCTCTCCCTGGCGGTCGCTTTGCTACTTCCGACCTTAACGACCTTTACCGCCGCGTCATCAACCGTAACAACCGTCTCAAGAAGTTGCTCGACCTCAACGCTCCAGAAGTTATCTGCCGCAACGAAATGCGCATGCTTCAGGAAGCCGTTGACGCTTTAATCGACAACTCCGCCGCGCACGGCAACCGCACCGCCGCTACCCAAAACGGTCGTCGCAGGCTCAAATCCCTCTCTGACCTCCTTAAAGGTAAGCAGGGTCGCTTCCGTCAAAACCTCCTTGGTAAGCGCGTTGACTACTCTGGTCGCTCTGTTATCGTTGTCGGTCCGGAACTCCAACTCAACGAATGCGGCCTCCCGAAGCAAATGGCACTTGAACTCTTCAAGCCGTTCGTGATTAGCTGGCTCATCGCCCACGAATACGCCGCCAACATCCGCGCCGCTTCTCGCATGATTGAAGCTGCCGACGCCGTGGTTTGGGACGCCCTCGACGAAGTTATTCAAGGTCGCTATGTCCTCTTGAACCGCGCTCCGTCGCTCCACCGTCTCTCTGTCCAAGCTTTCCAACCAAAGCTCATTGATGGTAAAGCCATCCAGCTTCATCCGCTCGTCGCTTCCGGCTTCAACGCCGACTACGACGGCGACCAGATGGCGGTCCATCTACCGCTTTCCGACGCCGCGCAAGCTGAGGCTCGCGAACTTATGTCCGCCACCAAGAACCTCTTGAAGCCAGCCGACGGCGCACCTGTCCTCGCGATTTATCAGGACGTCGTACTCGGTATTTACTACCTCACTTACAACAAGCCAGGCACCGACACCGAAAAAGTCCACGCTTTCTCTAGCATCTACGAAGCCGAAATGGCATATGACAAGGGCCTCATCGCTCTGCAAACGCCGATTCGTGTCTTTGCCAAGAAAGAAATTCGCAACACCACGCTCGGTCGCGTTATCTTCAACGAAATCCTCCCTGAGGACTATCCGTACGATAACTCCGTCCAAACGTCGAAACAACTCAAGAAAGTCATGGCAGACATCTTCGACATCTACGGTGCCGAAACCACCGTTAAGACCGCCGATGCCGTCAAGAACCTCGCGTTCGAATACGAAACCATCGCAAGCGTCTCGACCGCCAAAGATGACTACCCGACTTATCCGGAAATCGCCGACTTCATCGCCGAGGGTGACGCCACCACCGCGCAGATTCAAGACCAGTTCAACCAAGGTCTCTTGACCGAAGAAGAGCGCAAGAACCTCACGGTCAAAACTTGGCGCAACATCGATGACCGCATTAGTGCTTTCCTTAAGGAAAAACTTGCTGACCTCGACACCGACATCGCCGTCATGGTCAACTCTGGTGCTCGTGGCTCCGTCTCCAACATTAAGCTCGCTTCCGCCGAAATCGGCATCATGGTCGACATCAACAACAACGAAATCGAGCTTCCAGTCAAATCTTCCTACAAAGAGGGCTTGAACACGTTGGAATCCTTCATCGCCACCCGTGGTGCTCGCCAAGGTCAGGTCTCGACAGCTCTCCGTACCGCCGACTCTGGTTATCTCACTCGTCGTCTTGTCGACGTCGCTCAAGACGTCTTCACGACCGACGAAGAAGCTTACGACCCCGGCTTTGCCGTCTACAAGTACGAAACCGAAGAAACCGGTATCGACTTCCACGTCCGCATCGCCGGTCGCTACACCGCCGAAGCTGTCCCAGGCTATCTCGAAGCCGACCAGCTCATTACGCCAGAAATCGCCGCCCAACTCGAAGCCGACGACAACATCGAATCCGTCAAGATTCAATCCGTCCTCACGACGACCGCCGTTAATGGCGTCCCGAGGAAGAGTTACGGCGTCGACATGTCCACCCGTGAACTCGTCGAAGCCAACCAGCCTGTCGGTGTCATCGCCGCTCAATCTCTCGGTGAACCGGGCACCCAGCTCACTCTCGATACGAAGCACGGCTCCGGCGTCGCTGGTTCCGGTGCTATCGCCCGCGGTCTTCCGCGTGTTGAGGAGCTTCTCGAAGCCCGCAACCCGAAAGGCCAAGCTTGGGTCTCCCCAATCGACGGCGTTGTCGAAGCTCACGAAGATGGCAACCACTACATCGTCACCATCACTCCTGAAGCCGGCGAAACCGAACGCATCGAACTCGACGGTCGCAAGGCTAAGGTCAAAGACGGCGCTTCCGTCAAAGCTGGCGACGTCATTGCTTCCAAGAGCAAAGGCGCTGAGCCTCTCACCGCTCCGTTTGATGCTAATGCTCAACTCGTTGAGGGCGCCATCATCCTCGTTGGTAACGCCGGCGCGCCTGTCCGCGTAGAAATCCCGAACAGTGCCGAGCTCGTCGTTAAAACCGACGACATGGTCAAAGCTGGCGATCGTCTCACCACCGGTTCCTTGAACCTCCAGGACCTCTTGCGTTACAAAGGCACCGAAGCAACCGAACGCTACATCATGAACGACGTCATGTCCGTTTACGCCGCTCAGGGTCACGAAATCTCGTCCAAACACTTCGAAGTCATCATCCGCCAAATGTTCAACCGCGTGATGATTACCGAATCGGGCGACTCCAGCTTCGTCGCTGGCGACATCGTCGGTCGCGCCGCTGTCGAGAACGCTAACGCCGAACTGACCGCCGCTGGCAAAGCTCCGGCAGTCTTCGACCACTTGCTCCTCGGCATTACCAAGGTCTCCATCTGGTCCGACTCTTTCCTTTCCGCCGCATCTTTCCAAGATACGACCCGTGTTCTCATCAACGCTGCCATCAACGGCCGCGTCGATCATCTCCACGGTCTCAAGGAAAACGTCATCATCGGCCGCAAGATTCCTGTTGGTACTGGCGTCCATCCAATCACCACGAACGAAGAACCTGCCGGTCCGACCGAAGCCGACCTCGAGGGCATGTAAAAACAAACTCGGTCAAAATAGGGAGAACTTGGTTTCTCCCTATTTTTATGTTATAATATAATTATAGCTATCCAGCTTGTATTTTTAACAGAAAGAAGTGATTACGTTGAAAAAACAACTGTCTCCCATCGAAAAGATGATGCGACGTCGACACGAACCTAAGAAGCTTCAAAATCCCGTTCAGACAATTCTTAATAATCATCAACCACCTCAAGAACCCTCTATACCTCAGAAACGTCGCGTCAACCTCACCGAATTCCTCGAACACAACAATCGTCACACCTGCGGCTTCCTTTATCAAAACCGCGGGTGGTACCAGAACGCCGGACATCTTTTTCATCCCGACTTCGACGAAGATGGCGCTTGGCTCAGCTTTGCCCAAAGCAAGGACATGTACTTCGTCCAGTCTCATGGCAGTTCTGGCTACTTCCTCGACTTAGAAGAAGTCAACTTCGACTCGCGTTTCATGTTCCCAGATTTGCCGAAAGGCGCGCTACTCTTTGGTAAGTATCACGACAATCAGACCGGGCGCTTCTTTTTCCTCACCGAACCGAAAGAAGCCGACGACGTTCTCCTGTCGGTTACCGAACTCACTGGCATCGCCGAATGGCTAAAGAACGACCCTAACGTCAAATATTTCCGTCATGAAGACAGACGTTTCCGACTCCACGCCGTCCTACCCATTGGTAGCCGGCTTGACTTCGACCACGAACTTGTCATCTCCCACCCGACTTCGGCAGACGAGGATAGAGCGCTCTTCGCTCAATTATTTCAGGAAAAACTCCACCACGCCGTCGACTTCAACGCTCCTGAAACCCACTACGTCCGCCCGCTCACCGCTGCCGAAGAGGAGTCAAAGGCTCACCGTGCCGACTACGCCGACCGGCTCGACACTCTCTCAGAAAAATTCCGAGAAATCTGTCGCATCCGTCACATCGTCACCACCAGCCCCTTTGACGACCCCATCTCCGTTTATTACAAAGGTCACAGCTACTTTTACAACCACGACAACGTAGTTCAACTCGAAGCCATCATCAGGAACGACCACGAATTCTATCAAAACCTCGAAAAACGCATCGACTTCGTCGAAAGTCTCATCAAAAACGGCTTGGCAGACATCTGCTCCGAATTTAACGTCAACGTCGCGTTAAAGCTCGACCGCGTTATCCGCCTCGCCAACCTCGGCGAAGAAGTCGTCATGCTTTCCGTCTACCCCACCGACAACTCGCTCCAGTCCAGTCACATCATCCACCGGCACTCAGTCGACTTGCACGACTTCAACGCACCCTCCGAGGGCAGCATCGCCGAAGCCTACGTCAAGGACACTGAAGAATTCTTTGACCGCTACCGCGAAAAATTCCACGCTTTCAAAAATCTCTACGACATGGAACGGTCTTATCACGACTTCATCGATCAGTCCTCACCCCCGCCCAAGCTCGACTACGAATACATCTTCAACGACCTCAATCTTTAACTTCTTTCCGACCCGCCCCGCCCAAAAAGCGGGGCTTTTTCACGCAAAAACGTTATAGAGGTACCACCTCAATAAATTGCGCAAATTCGCTCCGCGCTCTAATCATTCGTGATATACTAGTAAAAAGGAGCTTTATGGAACTAAAAAAGAATAGCAAAACTTGGGCAAACCTCGAAAAAGCCTTCGCCGGCGAGTCTCAGGCGCACATGAAATACCTCTACTTCGCCTCTCGCGCCAAAAAGGACGGTTACGAACAAATCGCCGATATCTTCGCCGAAACGGCAGGGAACGAAAAAGAACACGCCAAAATGTGGTACAAGCTCTTAAACGGTGGCTCCGTCGCCGACACCAAGACCAACCTCGCCAAAGCCGCCGCTGGCGAGCACGACGAATGGACCGACATGTACAAATCTTTTGCTGACACCGCCCGCGAAGAGGGCTATGACGAAATCGCCGAAAAATTTGAGCAAGTCGCCGCCATCGAAAAAGAACACGAAACCCGCTATCTCAAACTCCGCGACAACATCGAACACGACGTCGTCTTCAAGTCCGACAAAGTCACCGTCTGGAAATGTCGCAACTGCGGACACATCTACGTCGGCGAAAAAGCCCCCGACGTCTGCCCCGTCTGCGCCCACCCGCAATCTTTCTTCGAAATCCGCGCCACTAACTACTAAATATTAAAAACACCCCGCTCTGCAAACGAGCGGGGTTTGTTTAGATGTAGAAGTCAATAGATCGTCGCACGGATAAACTGATCCTGAAAGAACTTCACGCTGTTCGCGTCCTGGATTTTTCTCTGATCAAAATACTCGCCAAACACTTTGTGTTTAATCAATACTCTGATAATCCCGCACAGCATATTCTCATTTTTCCGCTCGCGCACGCAGTCCATCGCCAACTTTGCCAGAAACCGATAATCATGCACCTTGTCATAGACATCCTCGTGAAGCTTAATCTCGGGCATCCTTTTCACCTCTTTCCATAATAAAATACGCTAGCCTTTCGGCTAGAAAAACTTTCGTTATTATACCACAAAACTTTTAGTTTTACAACATTTAAAAAATATGGTAGAATTGTAATATATGCGAGCGGGGGGATAGTCCCATCTCGCTGACTATGCGCAGGTTACGACCGAGCATAAAGGCGCGACACCCGCAACGGCGGGCTGGCGCGACCTGTGTCAGCGAATGGGCTATCGACCGCAAGCGAGCAAACAATTAAACAGGGAACTATCATGTCCGGACACTCTAAATGGGCAACCACTAAGCGTCAAAAAGCCGTCGTCGACGCCAAACGTGGCGCTCTCTTCACCAAAATCGGTAACCAAATCGCCATCGCTGCTCGCGCTGGCACCGACCCTGCCATGAACCCCTCTCTCGCCATGGTTCTCGAAAAAGCTCGCCTCGCCAACATGCCTAAGGCGAACATCGAGCGCGCTATTGCCCGCGTCGCCGACAAATCCGCCGCCGCCTTAATTGAGGAAGTCTACGAAGCTTACGGTCCCGGCGGCACCGGCATCATCATCGAAGTCGCGACCGACAACAAAAACCGCACCCTCCCTGAAGTTCGCCACACCGTCGAAAAGAACGGTGGTCGCTTTGCCGACTCCGGCTCCGTCATGTTCCAATTCCGTCGCGCCGGCGAAATCGTCATCTCCGAAAAAGGCGAAGACGCTCTTATGTCCGCCCTTGAAGCTGGCGCCGAAGACGCCGAAGAAGTCGAGGACGGCACCGAAATCATCACCTCTGACAAAGACCTCATGAAAGTTCGCCAAGCCCTCGTCGACGCCGGTCTCACCGTCACCTCTGCCGAACTCAAATATCTCCCGACCAGCACCGTCCCTGTTGACGGTGAAAACGCCGAAAAACTCGAAAAACTCCTCGATGCCATCGACGACCTCGACGACGTCACCGCCGTCCACACTAACGCCGAGTAGCCCATGCAGTTAATCCTCGCCAGCCACGTCACCCCTATCATCAAGGAACTGCTTAAACTCACCACCCCACAAAAGTCCAACGTCATCGTCGTCATGAACGCCCGCGACTACCACGACCCCGAAAATTTCCGTGCCGTCACCGAAGAAAAAGTCGCCGAATTCAAGGACGCCGGCTTTAAAAACGTCGTCCCGCTCGACCTCAAAACCTACTTCGATTCACCAGAACAACTCCAATCCTATCTCAAAGCGCAAAACCCCAACGTCATCTGCGCCGTCGGCGGCGACGTCTTCCTCTTAAACACCGCCATCAAACTCTCCGGCTTCGACCAATACCTCAAATCCGCCCCCAAAGACCTCATTTACTGCGGCTCCTCCGCCGGCGCCATCGTCGTCTCTCAAGACCTCACCCCTTACGACACCAACCCCGACTCTAAAAAACTCGTCCACGACCACTACGGCGTCACCCCTGAATACACTGGTCTCGCCCTCCTCAACGATTACATCGTCCCTCACCTCGGCGAACGCGCTTTCGCCGAAGACGTCAAACAGATGTCGAGAAACCTCGAATCCGCCGGCAAAACTGTCCATTACGTCAGTAAAAGTGGGGTAGTGCGAGCGGGGAGATAGTCTCGTCTCGTCGGACCTAAGACTTGGGCAAGCGCCCCGGAGCGGTCCGACGCCCTCCCCTTGGGACGAGGCGAGGGCGAAGCCCGACACGAGCTATCGACCGCAAGCGAGCAATATGCTATACTGTACCTATGGAACACCTTATCGACTTTTTTGTACCCAAATCTTACAAACTCGACCTCACCCTCGACAAATACAAAAAGACCCTCAAAGGCACCGTCAAAATCGACGGCAAAACCAAATCCGCCGGTCTTGTCAAACTCCACAGCAACGTCTCCATCGACTACGTCAAATTAGACGGAGAAAACGTCGACTACACTTTCTCAAAATCCATCCTAACCATCTCCGCAGCCCCCAGAACGCGCGTTGACCTCGAAGTAGGCTTCCATACGCGTCTCAAACAAAACATGCAAGGCGCTTATCTCTCGACCTACAAACACGACGGCAAAGAGGAGCGCATCATCTCCACCCAATTCGAATCTCACTACGCCCGCGACTGCTTCCCCTGCGTCGACGAACCTGCCGCCAAGGCAACTTTCGACCTCTCCATCTCTGTTCCGATTAAAAACGGCGTCGAAGACACCATCCTCGCCAACACCGCCGAAAAAGAACACCCTGTCATCACCCGCGAAAACGGCGTCCCCGTCTCAAAATCCGTCACTTTCAAAACCACCCCAAGGATGTCGACTTACCTCCTCGCTTTCGTCGTCGGTCGCTTTAACGTCTACGAAAGCCTCTCTAAAACCGGCGTCAAAGTCCGTACTTTCGCCCCCTTAAACCGCGACCAAAACCTCTTAAAACTCCCCACCGAAATCGCGACAAAAGCCCTCGAATATTATCATGACACTTTCCAAACTCCCTACCCCTTAGAAAAATGCGACCAAGTCGCCATCCCCGACTTCGAAGCCGGCGCCATGGAAAACTGGGGTCTAGTCACTTACCGCGAGTCTCAATTCCTCTGTCAAAAATCCTCCAGTATCACCGCCAAAAAGTCCGCCGCCCTCACCATCACCCACGAACTCTCCCACCAATGGTTCGGCAACCTCGTCACCATGAAATGGTGGAACGACCTCTGGCTCAACGAATCTTTCGCCACCATCATGGAATATTACTGCACCGACTTCATCTTCCCGAACTGGCAAGTCTGGGACGACTTTTTCACCTCTGACTGCCTCGCCGCTCTCTACCGCGACGCCCTCTCCGGCGTCCAAGCCGTCCGCGAAGACGTCTCCGATCCCGCTGAAATCGCCACTCTGTTCGACCCCTGCATCGTTTACGCCAAGGGCGCCCACCTCATGCTCATGTTAATCCGCATGATGCGCGAAAAATACTTCTTCCGCGGCATAAAAGCCTATTTCGAAAAGAAAAAATACAAAAACGCCGACGCCGACGACCTCTGGGCAGCACTTGAACCGTTTGCACACGGCTTCTCTGTCCGCGACCTCATGCACGCTTGGCTCACCCAGCCCGGCTACCCCGTCATCACCGACGAAGCCCAACAACGCTTCCTCCTCGACGGCTCTTCTTCCGACCTCCAATATCCCATCCCCGAAGTCAAAGACGATATGTCCGGTCACTACCTCATCAACCTCTCTGGTCCCGAGTTCGAAGAAGCCCTCAAAAACTTCCAATCCCTCAGCCATGAGCAAAAACTCCGCCTCCTCATCGACCGTATGCTCCTCGCCGACACCCCCATCGTTTCCTCCGCCTCGCTCATTCCGCTCCTTGAAAAATTCAAGTCCGAAACTTCCGCCCCCATCTGGAGCATCATCGACTCTATTGCCTCTAAAATCACGATTTTCTACGACTTCGACTCCAAAGAGGAACAAAAATTCAAAACCTACCTCTATAACCTCGTCAAAGACCAGCTCAAATCTCTCGGTCTCGAGCCAAAAAACGGGGAAGACCCCAACACCACCGAACTCCGCCAGATTCTCATGTGCAACGCTCTCTATTCCAAAAACCCTGACTTCATCGACTCTCTCTGCGACTTTTACAACCCCGACCTCGCCTCTATCAACCCCGACCTTCGCCCGTTTGTCTTCGCCGCCAAAATGTGGCGCGACGAAACCGAATTCTATCCAGAAGCCCTCATCGCCTACAAAACCACAACTACCCCCGAAATAAAATCCTCTCTTCGTGGCGCCCTTGCCAAGCCCCGCATCGAGGAAAACATCAACCTCGCTTTCTCTCTCCTCACCGACACCGAAGTCCTAAAGCCCCAAGACCACCTCTCTTTCCTCCTCGCCCTCCGTCGTTGGCGCTTCACCCGCGACCGCGCCCTCGACTGGCTCTTCAAAAACTGGAAATTCGTTTATAAAATCAACGGCGAAAAATCCATCGAGGATTACCCCCGTTACTTCGCTTCGACCATCTTAACCCGCGCAGAAGCCACCAAATACTTCGACTTCTTCACTCCGCTTTCCTCTGACCCCATCCTCGCCCGCACCCTCGTCGTCGCCAAAAACAGCATTGAATCGACCTTAAACCTCATCGACGCCGACAAAAAATCCGTCTGCGCCACCATCAACAAGCTCCCCGACTAAACTCAAGATGCCCGAAATCACCCTCCTCCTCCACAACATCCGCTCTTGCCACAACGTCGGCTCCATTTTGCGCACCGCCGACGGCTTCGGCGTCTCCGAAATCATCTTCTCCGGCTACACCCCACGTTACAACGACCCCCACCTCCTCCCTCACCTCCGCGCCAAACTAAACCACCAAATCGCCAAGACCGCCCTCGGCGCCGAACAATATTTAACGCTCAAAACCTCCGAAAATTGCGGAGATTCG
Source organism: uncultured Candidatus Saccharibacteria bacterium (assembly GCA_964425805.1). GTDB lineage: Bacteria > Patescibacteriota > Saccharimonadia > Saccharimonadales > Saccharimonadaceae > Nanosyncoccus. The sequence goes on along the minus strand of CAYRNS010000021.1, from coordinate 1,298 downwards.
CTCCGCGCTCTCAAAGCCGAAAATTACACAATCCTAGGTCTCGAAAACAACCTCTCCGACCCCCGTAAAATCGAGCTTTCTGCGGCAAATTTTGCGGAGATTCGCTCCGCGCTCCAATCCCGCCAAAAATCACCCGAAAACCCGCTCAAACTTGCCCTCCTCCTCGGCGAAGAAGTCGCCGGCATCGACCAGTCCCTCTACGACAACATCGACTTCTTCCTCGAAATCCCCATGCACGGCAAGAAAGAATCTTTCAACGTCTCCGTCGCCACCGGAATCGCTCTCTTTTACCTCACAAATCTGTAAAAAATCTTCAAAAAAGTACTTGCAATTTTTTATAAAGTGCGATATACTGATTTGCAGTTGAACAAGTCAATAGAGATTGACCTCTGTAAAGAAAGTAAGGAACTGCGAGAAGCCTCGGACTTGTCCGAGAATATGTTTCTCTCGCTCAAAAAATTCCGTTTAACAATTCGAATAGACAATAGATTTTGTAATTGACGGTCATCAGCAAAAGAAGCGAGCTTCGATTGCTAGATTAAGTCAATGCATAAAAAGGTAAATAAGGGCACTAATAGTGGATGCCTTGACAATCAATACCGATGAAGGCCGTAGGACTCTGCGATAAGCCTCGGGGATCTGAGAACGAGAATTGATCCGGGGATTGCCGAATGGGGAAACCTAATACGAGTCATGTCGTATTGCCATTATCTGAACACATAGGATAATTGAGCGGGAACCAGCCGAACTGAATCATCTTAGTAGGTTGAGGAAAAGAGAGTAAACAACGATTCCGAAAGTAGTGGCGAGCGAAATTGGAATAGCCCAAACCTTACATAACCTAACGGTTTAACGACCTGAGTTATGAAGGGGTTGCGAAATTAGATAATTTTTATGCCAAGCGGTCGAATTTCGACAATTTGGCATAAAAACCAACAGCGTTAACTGAGTGGCGTAAGATACAATCCTTTTGATCCTAGCAGAACGATCTGGAATGGTCCGCGACACAGCGTGAAAGCCGCGTACGCGAAAGGGTCATAGGCTTACTATATCTTTTTTCAAGTAGAACGGGGCACGAGAAACCCTGTTTGAAGCTGGCAGGACCACCTGCCAAGGCTAAATATATTGATTGATCGATAGCGAACTAGTACAGTGATGGAAAGGTGAAAAGAACCCCGGGAGGGGAGTGAAATAGATCCTGAAACTTAGTGCCTACAACGTGTGGGAGCCCTTCGGGGTGACCGCGTGCTTTTTGTAGAACGATCCAGCGAGTTAATGTTGTCGGCGAGGCTAAGTCA
>CAYRNS010000020.1:0-13046 GCA_964425805.1 uncultured Candidatus Saccharibacteria bacterium | reverse complement strand
TATTCTGTGACGCCGAGTTCGATGCGTTTGAATTGGCGGACGGTGATGTTTTCGCCGGTTTTGGCAATCGATTCTTTGATGAAAGCTTCGACGGTCTTGGAGTCGTCGAGGATGTAAGGTTGATTCATCAGAACTTTGTCAGCGAAAGCCTTTTTGGCTTGACCCTCCAAAATTTTTTCTTTCATGTTTTCCGGACCCTTGAAGTTTTCCTCGAGTTCTTTCATCTTGGCGGCTTTGACGTCGGTGGGGATGTCGGCTTCGGAGACGTAAAGCGGGTTCATTGAGGCGACTTGCATCGCGATTTGGTGAGCGAGAGTCTTGAACTCGTCGGTTTTGGCGACGAAAGACGTTTCGCAGTTAAGTTCGACGATGGCGGCGATGCGACCGTCGTGAACATAAGCGTCTACGAGACCTTCGCGAGTTTCGCGATCGCCACGTTTTTCTGCCTTGGTTAAACCTTTTTTACGCATGGCTTCGAGAGCTTTGTCAAAATCGCCGTTGGCTTCGACGAGCGCGTTCTTAGCATCGGTTAAGCCGACGCCAGAAAGTTCTTTAAGTTTTTTGATTTGGTCGATAGAAATGTTTGCCATATCCCTCCTTTATAATTTATTTATTTAGCAGATTTAATAGCTTCGACAAAGTAGCCGAGAACGAGTTCTTCTGCCTTGACGGCGTCGTCGTTCATCGGGATGACGTAGTCGATGCCGGTCGGGTCGACGTTGGTGTCGCAGATAGCGATGACGGGGATGTGGAGAGCTTTAGCTTCCTTGACCGCGTTTTTGTCTTCGACGGCGTCGGTGACGATGACGGCAGCGGGCTGCTCGGACATGTCTTTGATGCCGCCGTAGCGCTCGTTGAGGGTGTCGATTTCTTCTTGGAAGCGTTGAACCTCGAGCTTGGAGTAGCGGGATTCGAGTTCGCCGGAAGCCATTTTCTTTTCCAAGTCCTTCAGTTTGCGGATTTGGCGATTGACGGTTTCGACGTTGGTGAGGGTGCCGCCGACCCAACGGACGGTGACGTAAGGCATTTCGACAGACTCAGCGGAAGTTTTGACGAGTTCTTTGAGCTGTTTCTTAGTGCCGACGAAGAGGATCTTTTTGCCGTTTTTGACGGTGTTGGTCGTGAATTCGAGAGCTTTTTCGAGACCATCGACGGTCTTATCGAGGTTGATGATATGTGCGCCTTCGCGCTTGCTGTGGATGTAGGGCGCCATCTTCGGGTGCCAGCGGCTTGTTTTATGCCCAAAATGAGCACCAGCTTCAAACAAAGCCTTCATATCGACAGTAACTGCCATATACGATTTCCTTTCTCTTTTCTAGGAAGAACCGCACTGTATTATATATGTAATACAGTCAGGAAATCTCCTCCTAGATGTTTCGTTAAAATTATTACCTAGGTAGTGTAGCATATTTTTTTAGATATTGCAAGGAGGAGAAAAATTTGATATAATACGGGGCAATTATGAGTAATGCAGAAAAACAACCTAAAGATTATCGCTTTGTCGTCTTTTCTGACGATGCCGCGAAGTTTTCGTTCTTGACTCGTTCGACCGCCAAGAGCGATGAGACCATCAAGTGGGAAGATGGCAACGAATATCCATTAGTTAAAATCCAAATTTCTTCCAAGAGCCATCCGTTCTTTACGGGTGAAGAGAAGATTATCGATACCGAGGGTCGTGTCGATCGCTTTAAGGCTCGCGCGGAGAAAGCGGCGAAGATGCGCGCTTCGCTTGGGAATAAAGTCAAGAAAGCAGAAAAAGAAGCAGCCAAGAAGGAAGCCAAGAAAGCGCAAAAATAGCGAGCTTCTGCGTTGAAGCTTCCGCTACTCAAGAGACGTACCACTAAGTACGTCTCTTTCCGTTGCTTGGCTTCGCCTTGAATCTCATCTATTTTTGCATCTTTCTGTTATTTCTTTGCTTTATAAAATGTTATAATCATTACATGAAAGAAGAAATTAAGATTTCGGTCGTGGTGCCGGTTTATAATACGGAAAAATATCTGCGCGATTGTGTGGAGAGCCTTTTAAAGTGGAATAATGACACGAACTCAGAGGGCGTGGGCTTTCCGGGTGAGATTCTTTTGGTGGATAACGATTCGACGGACGAGAGCATGAGAATTGAAGAAGATTTGGTGAAGTTTTATGCGAAAGTGAAAATTCGGATTTTGAAATGCAAGACAAAGGGAGCGGCGGCGGCGCGCAATTATGGTTTGAAGCGCGCGAGAGGAGAGTGGGTTTGGTTTGTGGACTCGGACGATTTTGTGGTGCCGGGGGCGATTGCAAAGCTACTCGGGCGGATTTCGCAAGAGCCGGATGCGGAGGTGGTAACGATTGCAATGCAGAGGGTGAACGAGGCAGGTTGGGAGAAGAAAGATGTGCTGCCGGCGGTGCGGTCGGGGTTGGATGATCGGTCGATGAAGTTGATGGATTGGGCGCCGACGTTTGTGAGGTATGGGTTAGGTCCGGTGCAGGTGCCGGCGCGGCGGGAGTTTTTGCTGAAGAATAAGTTGTTTTATGACGAGGGGATGATTCATGAAGACATGGCGATTATTTCCAGCTATATATTATATACGGAGAAAATCGCATCGGTGAAAGAGCCGATTTATATGTATCGCCAGCGAAAAGGGTCGGTGTTGCATTCGGCGGTTTGGAACGAGCATGAGCTGGATATTTTTAAGGCGCTGGAATTGTTGTCGCAGCGGTTTGAGAAAGCGGGGAGGTATGAAGAGTTTAGGGCGGAGTTGGAGTATTTTTATATCTGGAATTTGCTTGACGATGCGGCGCGGCAGTTTCATAAATTCCGTGAGGGGCGGCGACATTTTGCGGAGATTCGCTCCGCGCTCCGTTCGCGTTTTCCGAAGTGGCGACAGAACAAGTATTTTAGGGGGTGTGGGTGGAAAGTGCGGTTGAGGTGCCGACTGGCGTATCATGGAATTGTGAGGTAAAGTGTGGTATAATGAGGGAGTTGGATCTTTAGCTCAGCTGGCTAGAGCGTACGATTCACATTCGTAAGGTCGCTGGTTCGAGCCCAGCAAGATCCACCATATATGTATAAGTCGGTGTTTTGCCGGTTTTTTAGTGGTAAATATATGTTGAATGTTTAATGGACTAAATTGTTACGCGATGACTATTCGAATAGAATATCTCCGTTGAAGTTGGTAAAGCAAGCGTAAGAACCATCCGATCCGTATGGATAATTCCCATGAGTAGTTTGTATTGATATAGAATATCGTTAATGCTCCAAATAATTTAAAAACCAGACGAAGACGCCTGGTTTTATTGTCAGATGATTCTGACCATTTTTGTTTCTAAAACATTTGAATTGGGAATTTCTGGAACCGGTCTAGTTTCGTTAGCCTCGTGGAAGCCATGCTGCTTATAAAACTTAATTGCCCTTTCATTTTCGTTTAGCACCCATAATTCATAGCAATTGAGCTTGGTTTTGGCAAATTCAATTAACTTTCCGCCTATGCCTCTGTTTTCGAAAAATGGCTCAACATACAGTTCTTTGATTTCGGGACCTGCAATGTGTATAACTCCTTTAACAAATTCGTCATCATAGACGAATGTATCATTGAGTAACTCGGGTCTGTCGGCGTATTTCTTTGCTAACGGGTAAACTTGCAGCTCGACGAATGAGCCGATGTCATCATTGAAAATGCGACGATAATTTTTCCGTTTTGAAAAGACTAATATTTCTGCGATTCGCGATGCGTCGTCAACAGAAGCGTTTCTTATGTTTTTAGAAATCTCAATATTCTTGCCCACGGTCATCACCTCCCTTGTGAGTGAGCACGTTTTTATATTATACCATAAAATTTATGAAAAGCTAGACTACTTTAGCGCCACTCCTACTATTGACGATTGCGCAGCTTATGGCGTAATTTTTGTTGGTTTGTATGGTATAATGAGGGATATGGATTATGATTTTGTTAAGTTAGAGACTGAACAGAAAGAAATTGCGAAGTTTTTGGCGAAGCCGGATGCGTATGCGGCGCCGGAATTTGCGGCGAAGAGTAAGCGCGCGGCGGAATTGAACGAGATTTTTGAGTTGAAAAAGCAGATTGAGGCGGACGAGAAAGCGCTGACGGAGGCTCGGGAATTGTTGAACGATGCGGAGCTGGGAGAGTTGGCGAAAGATGATGTGGAGAATTTGACGAAGAAGCTCGATGCGGAGAAAGCGGAGATGGAAGAGAAGATGATTCCACGCGACCCGCTTGATGACCGTCCGGCGATTGTGGAAATTCGCGCGGGGGCGGGGGGCGACGAAGCTTCCCTGTTTGCGGGGGAGTTGTATCGGATGTATACGCGGTTTGCGGAGCGGAGTGGGCTGAAAGTTGAGCTGATGTCGCAGAACGAGAACGAGGCAGGTGGGATGAAAGAAGTGATTTTTAAGATTAAGGGCGATAATGCCTATGGGCTGATGAAGTTTGAGGGTGGAGTGCATCGCGTGCAACGAGTGCCGGTGACGGAGAGTCAGGGGCGGATTCATACTTCGACGGTGACGGTGGCGGTGCTGCCGGAAGCGGAAGAACATGATGTGGAGATTCGTGAGGAAGATTTGCGTATTGACATTTATCGGTCGGGCGGGCATGGCGGACAAGGGGTGAATACGACGGATTCGGCGGTGAGGATTACGCATTTGCCGACGGGGATTGTGGTGGCGATGCAAGATGAGCGGAGCCAGCAGCAAAACCGCGTGAAAGCGATGACGATTCTGCGGACGCGACTCGTGGAAAAGCAACGTGAAGAGGAACGGAAGAATGCGAGCGAGGCGCGGAAGTCGTTGATTGGTACGGGTGACCGGAGTGAGAAGATTCGGACGTATAATTTTCCGCAAGACCGGATTACTGACCATCGGATTCATTATTCTCGAAGTAATATCAACGCGGCGATGGACGGGGATATTGAGGACATTGTGCACGAGTTAGTTAAGTATGAAAGAGAGCAAAAAGCCTAAAGCTTATGTTGACGGGGTGGTGGAGTTTTATGGGCGAGAGTTTTTGGTCTCGTCGGATGTTTTGATTCCCCGTCCGGAGACGGAGGTGGCGGTGGACTTGGTTTTGTCGCTGTATGGCAAGGCGTATTTGCCAGGAGTTTCTGTCTCGCCGAGAGTGCTACCGGAGAGTCCGCGGATTTTGGACGTGGGAACGGGGAGTGGATGTATTGCCGTGACTTTGAAACTGGAGATTCCGGAAGCGGAAGTGTTTGGCTGTGACGTGTCGACGGCGGCGCTAACGGTGGCGCGAGAAAATGCCCGAAAATTGGGTGCGGAAGTGGAGCTGTTTGAGAGTGATTTGTTGGCGTTTAGCAGGGGTGGAGGGGGTGATTGGAGCGCGGAGCGAATCTCCGCAAAATTGGCGCGGAAATTCGACGTGATCGTGGCGAATTTGCCGTATGTCGATAGGGAGTGGGAGTGGCTTGATGAGGAGGCGCTTGGTTTTGAGCCAGAGACGGCGCTATATGCGGAAGACGGAGGGCTAGCTTTGATTTATAGATTATTAGAGCAAGCGCGAGGAAAGACGAAATATTTGGTTCTCGAGGCGGACCCATGTCAGCATGAAAGAATAGCCTCGAGAGCGGAGTCTCAAGGCTATCAACTTTTGAAAACTTCGGGGTTTCAGCTACTCTTTATATTCGGCCAGTTGGAGGTCGAGGGTGAGGTTTTGACCGTCGCGGAGGACGATGAGGGAGACGGTGTCGCCGACGGAGCGTTCGCCGAGGAGGGTGCCGAAAGAGGTGCTGGCGCCGATTTTGATATTGTTGACGGCGAGGATGATGTCGCCTTTTTTAAGACCGGCCTTTTCGGCGGGGGAGTTTTTGAGGACCTCGGCGACATAGGCGCCGTAAGTTGAGGCGAGGTCGTTTTCTAGGGCAGCGGTGGCGTCGATGTTTTGGTAGCTGACGCCAGCGTAGGCACACTTGGCTTCGCCGGTTTCTAAGATGGTTTTTAACATACCTTTGACGCTCGAGATGGGGATGGCGAAGCCGATGTTGTTGCCGGAGGAGACGGCGGTGTTGATGCCGATGACTTCGCCGACGGCGTTGACGAGCGGACCACCAGAGTTGCCGGAGTTGATGGCGGCGTCGGTCTGAATCATGTCAGAGAGGGTTTCCGCGTTTTGGTAGGAGGAATCAGTGGCGGTGAGGGAGCGACCGGTGCCGGAGATGATGCCGGAGGTGACGGTGTTTTGATATTGACCGAGGGCGTTGCCGATGGCGATGACTTGTTCGCCGACGGTGATGGTCTTAGAATCGCCGAGAGTGGCAGCGGGGAGGTCTTTGGCGTCCTTGATTTTGAGGAACGCGACGTCGTCGAACGGGTCAGTGCCGACGAGTTCAACGTCCTTATAGACTGTGCCGTCGTCAAGAACGACGTAGATTTTTGAAGCGGAGTCGATGACGTGCTTGTTGGTGAGGATGTAACCGTCGGAGCTGACGATGATGCCGGTGCCGGCGGCGGCGCCAGTGGATTCGGTTTCGCCGTACCAGAAGCTATAGGACTTGGTTTTGGTTTCGGTCAAGATTGAGACGACGCTGGGGGCGACGCGAGAGGCGACGTCGGCGATGCTACCCTCGACAAAGTTGGCGGAGTTGCCGTCGGCTACGAAATCGGAAGTGAAAGATTGCGAATCGTAGCGGGGCGAGACGACGATGATACCGCAGAGGATGAAAAGCATAAAAGTGCAGGCAAAGAAAGAAAGTAGGGCGAGGATAAAACTGGTGATGGCGAGTCCGCGGTCGGATTTTTGTTTTACGGGTTTTTCTGTTTTTGGCTGGACGTCAGACTTTTCCGGGACGTCCTTAATAATGGTTGCTTCTTGCATAAATTAACCTCCTTTGGTTACACGTTAAAAATTGGTTGCGAAAAGCCGATGATGATGACGGCGAGGACGACGATGCTAAAAATGACGGGGATGGCGACTTCTTTGAATTTGAATTTGCCGTCGCGACCCTCAACGGAGCGGTAGATGCGTTCGGTCATAAAGGCGAAGATGGTGAGGATGATGGCGAGCTGCGGAACGATAATGCCAGCTTTGACGAAAGTGTAGACGATGAGCCAAGAATGGCAAAGCAGAGCGATTTCTGCGAAGAAGATGCCGAAGATGAGGGCGGGGTAGCCGCTGTCGTTCATGTTGTTGTTTTGAGCGAGGACGTGACGGGCGGCGCCGTAGCCGACGATAAATTCGAGGAGTGAGACGAGAACGGAATTGTAGCTGGCGGAGAGGATGGTGACGGCGGTGGTGCCGATGAAGATGGCGAAGAGCGCCTGGACGAGGTTCCAAGTTTCGGTGGTTTTAGGCTTAACGACTGTGAGCCAGAGGACGTAGACGGCGCCTAGAGCGTAGTGAACTGGGAGGGTGGAGGTGCCGGCGAAGAAGGCGAGGAGGACGACGGAGAAGCCGACGATGAGGTCGACGAGGTTTGACTTGATGTTAAGCCAGAGGTAGTGTGGGCGGACGGCGAACATGCGCCATTTCGACAAGAGGACGAGGATGAACCCGATAATCCAGGAGCCGGAGACGATGGTGGCAAAAACGGAGCCGACGCCGAGGAGGATGTTCATGACAACGTGGAGGACGGTGGAGAGGGCGTTGCGACTTTTTCTAATGAAGATGTAATCTGATGCCATATATAGTATATTATACCAAAAATCTTAAAATAAAACTTAAAATATAAAAATAAGCGATTTTTCTAGTTTTTAGGCGGAGCGTGTTATAATGGGAGATATGGATAAAGAATTTAATCATGCAACTTTTTTACAACGTCATCCGTTGGTGAAAGACCTTTTGAGCTTAGTGCTGTTCGTTGGGGCGGTGGCACTGGGGACCTTTCTTTTGAATACGTTTATTTTCAGGTCGTATAATGTCGTGGGTGGAAGTATGGAAAATACCTTACTCGGCGACGACCGGATGATTGTGAATCGTTTGACGGTGAGCTGGGCGCATTTTCTTGGGCATGAGTATGTGCCGGAACGCGGGCAGATTATTGTGTTTGCGAACGGGAGTTCGAGTGGTGAGGTGACTTGTGCGGCGCCGATGGGGATTAAAGACCAGTATTTGATTAAGCGAGTGATTGCGTTTCCGGGGGAGCGAGTGCAGGTGAAAAATGGCGTGATGACGATTTATAATGATGAGCATCCGGACGGGTTTGTTTATGACGAGGCGTGGCGCAAGGCGGAAGATGATGGACCGAAAGAACATACGAGCGGCGAGGTGGATGTGATTGTGCCGGAGGGAGAGTTGTTTGTTTCTGGGGATAATCGTGAGGGTTCGAATTCGTATGATTCAAGAAATGGGTTGGGAACAATTCCGTATTGCCGAGTGGCAGGACCGGTGGTGATGCGGCTATTTCCGCTGAGCAGGTTTAGGTTCTTCTAGCTCGCCGAGGGCGGCGAAAGGAGAGAATTGCTTTGCTCTTTGCTCAAGGGGCATCCTTGGATGTTTCGAGGCGGGGCGAGGGAGGTTGATGATGTCGGAGAAATCGTTGGGGTTTGGATTATTCATGGTGCCCTCCGACTTGGTGATGGCGCTGGCGTAGGGTGGCACCCTCTTCGTAGCTAGTGGCTTTTAAAATAGCATTTTTGCCGAAGCGATTTTGGATTTCTAGGACGGCATGTGAGAGATTTTCGTCACGCTGCTCGGATGCGGGTGAAATGTGGGCGGAATTCGCGACGTCGTCAGAGGTGCTTATAGGGGTAGAAAAAAGGTCGAGTTGGGCGTGAGTTTTGGCGAGGTTTTCGGGCGTGATGAGATTGCCGTAGGAGAGGTAGAGGCGTTTGATTTTAGCGTTGTGGTTGACGATGTGGTCGAAGAGGTGAGAGGCGTGACCGGAGAGGAGTTTAGAGGAAAAGGTGTGAGGAAAACGCGTGGAGCCGTGGGCGGGGTGAGCGGTGGTGGATTTGTCGTAGACGAGGTCAAGAGTGATGAGGTTGGTTTTGAGACCTTTTTCTGCGAGGGTGAGAGCGAGCTCATCTGCCATTTCTAAGACGAGAAGACGAGCGGTGGCGGCGGAGACGGCTTCGCCGAGGACTTGACCGCGGGAGAGGGAGTTATCTTTGGGGCGGTAATTTTTGATGGCTTGCATTGTGGTCGGTTCTAGACCCCAAAGGTGATCGATGAAGAGTTCGGCATTGACACCGAAGAGCTTATAGAAAAAGTCTTCGTCTAGAAGCGCGACACGGGCGAGGGCGCCGAAAGTGGTTAGATTATATTTTGCTAATTTTTTGGCGGTTCGGCGACCGATACCCCAGAAGTCGGTTAGTGGTTCGTGGTTCCAGAGTTGTTCTTTAAAGGTTTGTTCGGTTAGTGAAGCGAGGCGAACGCCGTTTTTGTCTGGTTCGGCGTGTTTGGCGAGGATGTCCATGGCGACCTTGGCGAGATAGAGATTGGTGCCGACGCCTGCGGTGGCGACGAGACCGGTTTTGTCGTAGATTGTTTTGACGATGTTGCTGGTGAATTCTTCGGGAGTTTTATTGGAGAATTTGAGGTAGCTGGTGAGGTCGATAAAGACTTCGTCGATTGAATAGCGAAAGATGTCTTCGGGAGCGACGGAGGCACAATAGATGTTTTTAAAAATGCGGTTGGAATATTCGAGATATTTTTTCATGCGAGGTGGGGCAACGAGATATTCGAGGTCGCGTCCGGTCCGATATTTATATTCGCGAGCTTTTTCTTTAACTTCAAAGAGCCGGCAGCGACCACCGAGACCGAGTTTTTTGAGACTGGGAGAGACGGCGAGACAAATCGTTCCGTCGGTGCGGGTGAAGTCGGCGACGACGAGATTTGTGGTCATTGGGTCGAGACCGCGCTCAACGCATTCGACCGAAGCGTAGAAAGATTTGAAATCGATGGCGGCGAAGTAGCTGGGTTTATTAGACATAGTTTTTTCTGAATTGTTAGTAAAAAAGGGCCCCAGTGAGGAGAGGAGGGGTGCACCTTTTTCCATTTTGAGCTACATGGCAGTAAGATTCCATTGAAGGTTGGTTGAGTTGAACTCCAACACATATCTTCGTTGGCCTGCGACAATGTCGAAGAGGTGATGTGCCGTGTTGCCGATGAACTTGATGTGAGACCGGAGGAGATCCGTGACCTCAACTTCAGATTCGCCGTGTCTTTTGAAAGACAACGGTTGGCAGGGCGTCATCTCATAGCCAAAAAGTGCCATGACTTCGACTCGCTCAGATGTGGTTTTATTGTTTTTCATAAGTAACTCCTTGAATTTAATTCTTAGAGTCATTTATGTGAGCCCAAACTTTAAAGGCTCTTGGTAGCGGATGAAAATGACGGAACACCCACTACTACGAGGATTTTGTCCAATCAGTGACCGAAGTGTAACTGGACAATATTATTATATAACGAGTCGACGCGAAAATTCAATAGTTAAACCGCAAGTGATTTGAGCGCTTTTTTCAGAGCGGGGCGATCAAAACCGGTGATGCGGGCGATTTCTTTGCCGTCGGCGTCGGTGATGAGCGTGACGGGGACGGAGGAGATGCCGAGTTCTAGGGCTTCAGGGGCGCGGATAGCGTCGACTTCTTCGTATTTAATGTTTTGGTTGTCCAGCCAGTCCATGAGGGCGTGGCAGTAAATGCAAGTGGAGGTGGTGAAAACTTTAATCATGTTAATATTTTAATTCAAAAGTGGTATTTTTGCTAGTGGACGAGGCGTTAACGCTCCAGTTGTTGCGCTTGGCGAGGGAGTCGGCGATGGCGAGACCGAGACCGGAGCCGGAGGCGGACTTGTCGACTTGGTAAAAGCGGTCGAAGACGTGTGCGAGCTTGTCTTGCGGGATGGTGGCGCCGTCGTTGGTGATTTTGAGTTTTTTGGCGTCGATTTCGATGTCGATTGACTTGTTGCAGTATTTGATGGCGTTGTCGAGGAAAATTTCGAAGATTTCTTTGTAGTCGGATTTGTTGAGTTTAACTTTTTTGTCGATGCAGTTGAAGTTTAGCTGGATGTTTTTTTGTTTGAGGCGGGATTTGAAAGAGTTGAGGACGCCTTGATTGACGCGTTTTAAGTCGAATTCTTCGATTTTAAGGGTTTCTTGAACGGCGTCAGTTTTAGCGAGTTTTAAGAGGGCGAGGTTTAAAGTTTCGATTTTGTCGGCTTCGAGTTCGATGTTTTTAATCCAGTGGTTCGATTCGCTTAAATCGGCGGCTTCGAGGTTTGCCTTGATGGCGGCGACGGGAGTTTTAATTTCGTGGGAAGCGTTGGCGATGAAGATTTTTTGGGTTTCGTAGGCGGTCTTGACGGGCTTGATGGACTGTTCGGCGAGGTAAAAAGAGACGATGGCGACGATGATTTCGACGGCGATGCCGGTGACGATTAAAGTGATGAGGAGAGAGCTAAGACCGGCTTCGCGGTCGGCGGCGATACGGTCTTCCATGATTTGGCGGAAAGAGACTGAGCCGCCCTCGTCGTCGAGGAATTCGATGCTAGTGTTGATGGGGGCGGGCTTACGAGACTCGTTGGAGTTTTTGGCGATGAGGTAGATGCTTGAGAAAGCGGCGACGAGGACGATGCTTGTTGTGAGGAGGTTGATTAAGATGAAGTGGTTGCGGAGTTTTCTAAACATACTTTTATTATACATTATAATTAAATAACTCGTTTACTGACACGGGTCAAGCCAGCCCGTCTTCACGGGTGTCTTGCCCTATCGTTCGCTAGCAAGCTGCGCAATGTCAGTAAAGAGTTATTTAATTATTAATTTATATCCTAGCCCCCTGATAGTTTTAATTTCGACTTTGCTATGCAGAGTTTTTAGTTTTTTGCGGAGGTAGGACATGTAAACTTCGACGTAGTTGTCTTCGGCGACCATGTCGGCGCCCCAAACGTGAGCGAGGATGTAGTCTTTTTGGACGGTTTTGTCGCCGGAGTCGATGAGCATTTTGAGGATTTCGGTTTCTTTTTCGGTGAGTGAGACGTTGTTGACGGTGCGGTTATCGTAGTCAAGTTCGAGGTCTTGGTATTTGATGATTTTGGAATCGCGGAGAGCGGGTCGGCGAGCGAGGGCGTTCAGGCGGGCGATAAGTTCGCTGGTTTTGAAAGGCTTGGCGAGGTAGTCGTCAGCGCCGATTTCAAGACCTTTGATTTTGTCTTCGACTTCGGAGAGAGCGGAGAGCATGATGACGGGGGTTTTGATTCCCTGCTTGCGGATGATTTCGAGGATTTCCAGACCGGACATTTTCGGAAGCATAATGTCGAGGACAATGGCGTCGTAAACTGGTTTTTTAGCGAGGCGTAAGCCCTCTTCGCCGTCCTCGGCGTGGTCGACGTCGATGTTAGCTTTTTTGAGCAAGTGGACGACGGCGTCGGCGAGGATTTTTTCATCTTCTACGTAAAGTATTCTCATTTCTAATTTCCTTGTTTATAATATATATTATATAGAAATAAATAAATTGAAACTTAAAATTGTGTGAAAATTTTAAGGTTTTAAAGGAGGAAATATGGACAATTCGGAAATTGTCGATGCGCTTTCGGGGGTGTGGTATTTGGCGACGGCGGAAGACGATCAGCCGCATGTGCGACCGCTTGACAAGGCGGCGGAGGTGAACGGGGTGGTGTATTTTGGGACAAGCAGAGCGAAGAAGATGTTTGCGCAGATTGTCGAGAACCCGAAAGTCGAAGTTTATGCGTTGAACGAGTTTGGGGCATGTCGATTTACTGCTGAGGCAGTGCCGGAGGAAGATGAGGCAGTGACGAAAGAGGCGTTTGAGAAGATGGGGAAGCCGATGGACGAGAATTCGGTTGCTGTAATGTTAAGTAATATAAGAAAAACGCAATAGGCGATTTTTAGACGGGAGCTTCGTCGCAGTCGTCAAAATAACCTTAATAGGCTGTTTCTCCGCGCGGAGATAAGCTCGTGCTCGAAACAGTATCAAGGTTATTTTGACTGCTGGTCTCAGCTCTTTATTGTCTTAAAAATGCCTATTTGCGTTTTTTTATTGCCTTATCTTCCGGATTGTTGGGTATTCCTCGATGAGGACGCGGATGCAGCCGGCGATGGGGATGGCGATGATGGCGCCGATGAGACCGAACATGTAGGTG
>CAYRNS010000019.1:0-13673 GCA_964425805.1 uncultured Candidatus Saccharibacteria bacterium | reverse complement strand
TGCCCTCGAGTACTTCTCCGGCAACAAAGGCTACGTCGCCGAAATCACCGATCCTTTAGCTCTCGCACAGAAGCAAAAAGATTACGACATTTCGATTCGCGTCACTGGCGGCGGTCTTGCCGGTCAAGTTGACGCCATCAAGCTCGCCATCTCAAAAGCTCTTCTCGTCGAAGCGCCCGATCTTCGCCCCGTTCTCAAGAAAGCCGGCTCGCTCAAACGCGACCCGCGCGAAAAAGAACGCAAAAAGTACGGTCTCCGCTCCGCCCGCAAGAAAGAACAGTTCTCAAAGCGCTAGAAGAGAACAACGAAAAGCTCCCCTCGAAACCGTGTCCCGAAATTCTTACGAGAGTTTCGAAGTAAGTGAACCCCGTGACGACGGGTGTGAACGAACGGGGTTGAGAGGGGAACTTTTGTTGTTCTTGACTTGACTTTTTCAAAAAAATTTAGTATAATTAAAGCATAAACTTACTATAGACGGAGGCTACGTATGCCTCATTTTTTATTTAAAAAGCCTAAAAGTTTCTCTATAAACTTCTCAGAAATTGAGAACGAATCTCAAAACGAGACTCCTTTTTGGGAAATCCAACGCGCCGAAGCCTTGGAAATTATAACCACATTTTACAAAAACTGGCAAGCGCTTTGGCAAGGCACTACTCAGGCAATCGGCAACCTCAACCTCAGCGACGAAAGCCTCCGCCGCCTCCGTTATTACGAAAACGAACAAAAACAAACCGTTCTTAACCTACTTGCTGACACCCTTATCTCTTGGGAAAAAGACAACGCCGCAGGCTTCTCCGCCGCCGTTTTGAGCCTCGCCAAAGAACTCCGCCCCTCACTCATGCATTTCGAAACCGACGCCGCCGACGCTTTCTCACTCAACGCCGCTCAACTCCAAATCCTCAAACAATCCACCCTCCGCATCGCCGCCTATCTAAAATCAACTATCGAGGAACTCCAGCGTCTCTCTTGGCATAAATTCGAATTCGGCGATAAGGTCCTCACCCACAACGGCGCCGTCGCCCTCATCAAAGAACAACTCAACCTCACTTACTTCGAATTTCTCGACATGACCACCGAACCCGAATTCAAAAACGGCTTCCTCCCCGAACTCCTCCAAGACTCTGCCGACTTCGGATTATAGCAATTCGCAAACATACAAACAAAAAAGACCGATATACCGGCTTTTATCGTAAATTTTGGTGGGCGAAGTGGGAATCGAACCCACACGACATTGCTGTCACTAGATTTTGAGTCTGGCGCGTCTACCAATTCCGCCATTCGCCCTCAAAACTCCCCCAATTATATCATACTACTCCCCGAAAATCCACTTTCTGATGCGATCAAACAGCGTATCTTCGTTCTGTGGCATCTCCGCATCATCTGCCGGTTTCTCTTCCACCTCTTCCTGTTGCTTCGCCTCTTCCGTCACCGGAGAAATCTGCTCCGCAGAAATCAGTAATCGTTTTTGACTCGTCCCCAGCGGCCAGCACGTCACCAGCGTCATCATCGGTTTGTCCGTCTCAATCACCAGCTTCGACACCTCCGTCGGCAAAATAATCTCCCGCTCCACCATCTTATATGTATACCGCACCGAATTATAATGCACATAAATAATATCCCCCTCCTCCAGCCGCTCCAGCCCCGAAAAGATAAACTTGTACTGGTTCGTCGAATAAACATCCCCCGCTGAATGTCCCATCACCACAAAATTGCCAATCTCCCCGGGATACGCACTCGCACCGTTAATCCGATAATGCACCACCCCATTATTCATCGCCGCCATCACATCGTTCACGGACACCCCAAAATTCAGCGGCACATCCACATTTAGCTTCGGGATAATCAACCTCGGATCGCTCGAAACTTTCGTCAGCGTCACAGTCGGGTCGACCGCCGTAATCTCTCCCACTGGCGACTCGCCAGGGGAAACATACGCCGCAATCGGCGCAAAAATCAACCGGTTATATTGCAAGAACAAAATTACTAAAACAACCGCCAACCCCATAAAAATCGGCGTCAACTTTCGTCTCCGCGAAGAAACCTTGGCTTTTTCCATCGCCCGCGCCCGAATCCGCGCCTTAAACGAACGCTCGCTCTCGCTCTTCTCGTCCCGATTCTCGGACGGATTGCTCGCAATCACCGCGGAAACTTTCACGCTCTCCTCTTCAGCACGCCTCTTCTCGCCCTCCTCACGCGCTGCTTTCACCTGCGTCCGCGCCACATAATCTTTCGCCGCTTTCATATAATACTGCGAATAATATTTCTGATAATAATCTTGCCAAGCCGTGTGGTATTTTTTCCAATCCACTTCCTGCTGCGAATCATAAGCTTTCAAAACCTTACGTCTGGCAATTTCTGCCGCCGCCTGTCGCTGTTTTTCATCAGAAGATAGCCCACCGGTTTTTGAATCCATGTCAAAATTATATCAAAATCACGCCCCAGAATCAACTCGTTTACCCTTGCAAAATCCCTCATTTTTCCGCTATAATATAAATATATAAAAGGAGTTTTTATGTTTGACACTAGCAGCTACAAAAAAGAAATGGACGGCGCTCTTGATCGCTTTAAAGACGACATGAAAAAAGTTCGCACCGGTCGCGCCCACCCCGACATGCTCATGGGCGTCAAAGTCGAAGCTTACGGTCAATGGATGCCTTTAAACCAAGTCGCCAACGTCACCGTCTCTGGTGCCACCATGCTCCTTGTCACTCCTTACGACCCGTCGACCATCCCCGGCATTGCTAACGCCATCCGCTCCGACTCCACCCTCGGTCTCAACCCCTCCGACGACGGCCGCGTCGTTCGCGTACCGATTCCGCCGCTCACCGAAGAACGCCGCAAAGAAATTGTCAAAACTGCTTCAAAGTCCGTCGAAGACGCTAAAGTCAAGGTTCGCAACGTCCGTGAAGACGCTCGCAAAGACCTAAAAGCCGCCGAACTTCCCGAAGACGCCAAAAAGCGCGCCGAAAAATCCATCGACGACCTCACCAAGGAATATAACGACAAAATCGACGCCGCTTTCAAGGAAAAAGAAAAAGAAATTATGCAAATCTAGTCGCTTGTGCTAAAATAGTTTCATGAACATATTTTTGGGAATTATCGTCGGTCTATTAGTTTTGACCGTCCTCATCACCGCACACGAATTTGGTCACTTCATCGCCGCTAGAAAATCTGGTGTCCGCGTCAAAGAATTTGGCATCGGCTTCCCGCCTCGCGCCATCTGTTGGGTCCGCAGTAAGCCCGAAAAGGGCAAGAAAAAAGGCAAATGGACCAAAATCCCCAAAAAGGATTGGCAAAAAGAACAAAACTCCCTCATCTTCAGTCTCAACCTCCTCCCCATCGGCGGCTTCTGCGCCATGGACGGCGAATCCGATGACGAAACTAGAAAAGGCACTTTCGGCTCCGTCTCTTTTTGGAAAAAGACCAAAATCCTCTTCGCCGGCGTCACCATGAACTGGCTCGTTGCTTTTGTAGTTTTGACCGTCCTTTGCTGGACCGGTCTGCCAGAAATATTAACCAACCAATTTAGCATCAAGTCCGACGAGCACGTCTCCGCCGACTCCTACGTCACCGTCGGCACGGTTATGGAGGGTTCTCCCGCCGAAGCCGCCGGCTTCATGGCCGACGACCGCATTGTCGCCATCAACGACCAAAACATCTACACTTCTTCCGACGTCGTCAACTTCAACAATGCCCACCCCGGCGAAACCGTCACCTATACTATCGAGCGACGCTATTTACAAGAATGTGCTACCAACTGCATAGAGCTAGAGCAGTCTGACCTCGCTCCGTGCATCGACGATTGCAGTCAATACGCCACAGCCGACCCGTCTCATCAAATTAACCTTGAAGTCACCTTGAACGAAGCCGGCTCCGAATACCTCCTCGGTGTCACCATGAGCGTCCCGACCCTTACTTATCATTACACTTGGTCCGCCCCCGTTGTTGCCGCCGGACTCACTGTCCAGCTCACCGGCGAAACTTTCCGCGGTCTCGGACAACTCGTCGTCAATCTCGTCACCGGCGCCGCCCGCCAAATCTCTTCCGACGCTTCCGTCCGCGAAGAGGGCAAGGAACAAATCTCCGAAGCCACCGAGGGTGTCTCTGGCATCGTCGGCATCATCGGCGGCTACTTCCCGAACCTCATCACCGCCGGCCCGACCATGATTTTCCTCTTCATGGCAATCATCAGCATCTCTCTCGCCTGTATGAACGTCTTGCCAATCCCCGCTCTCGACGGCGGTCGCTGGTTCATGATTTTCCTCTGCCGCCTCCGCCACAAAAAGCTCTCCAAAGAAAAGGAACAAGCCATCGTCACTAAGGCTTTCATCTTCCTCCTCATCCTCATGGCAATTATCACCGTCATGGATATCATTAAACTCTTCTAGGGGACCAAAAGTGAGCGAAAAAACGGACCAAAAAGCCCAACCAAAAATACCTAAAAAACCCAACTCCACCCCTATAAAACCCACTATTAGAGCGCGGAAGCAATCTCCGCAAAAATCAAGCTTCTGGCGCCTCGCCCTCATCGTCTGCGAACTTCTCATTTGGGTCGCCGCAATCATCATTGCCGTCGAATACGCCGTCACTTTCGGACTCTACTTCCTCCTCGGTCGCGACCTCCTCATGACTCCCGTCTGGCTCACCGTCACCAACGCCCTCATCTACGCCCTCGCCCTCTTCCTAATTATCTGGGTGCCAGTCAGATTCTTCAAAAAGAAAAAACTCACTCGCAAGGAACTCGGTCTTGACGCCCTCCCCACCTGGGCAGACCTCGGACTCGCTCCCGTCGGCTTCTTCGCCTATCTCATCCTCGCCAGCATCCTTGTTGCCATCTTCTCCAGCTTCTCTTTCTTCGACGCCGAACAAGCTCAAGACCTCGGCTACCAAATGCTAAACAGTGGTTTCGACCGCATCATCGCTTTCTTCGCCCTCTGTCTTGTCGCTCCCGTCGCCGAAGAGCTCATCTTCCGCGGCTGGCTCTACGCCAAACTCCGCACCAAACTCCCTGGCAAAACCCTCTCAATCATCCTCTCCACTCTCCTTGTCTCTATCCTCTTCGGACTTCTCCATGGACAATGGAACGTCGGCGTCAACGTCTTCGCCATGTCGCTCGTCCTCTGTAGCCTCCGCGAAATCACCGGCACCGTCTACTCCGGCATCCTCCTCCACATTCTCAAAAACACCATCGCTTTCGTCCTCGTCTACATTGTCGGCGGCGTCTAGTTATGATATAATTACCTCAATATGACAATAGACGACTATCGCAACGAACGCTTGCGCAAACTTGAAGAAATCAAAAACCTCGGCATCGACCCCTACCCCGCCAAATCTTTCCGCACCCACAAAATCGGCGAAATCATCAACAACTTCGACCAACTAGAAAACACCGAAGTCACCCTCGCCGGTCGCATCACCGCCATCCGCTCTTTCGGCAAACTCGCTTTCGTAAAAATCAAAGACGACTCCGGCGAAATCCAAATCTTCATGCAGGCTTCTAGATGCGGGGAGGATGTTCTTTCCTCGACCTCTTTTCCACCTGCGACGACCGCGACGTATATTCCTGACGGAACCGAGAAAGCTGCGAAGCAGTCTTTCCCGGATTCCCAGCGTATGACGTCCCGGACGGAGTCTGGAGAGGTCGAAAAGAACATCCGACCGCAAGCCCTAGAAGCCGCATTCGATATCTCTAAGTTGAAGCTTCTCGACTCCGGCGACTTCGTTGAAGCGACCGGCAAAGTCGGAAAAAGCAGCACCGGCGAACTCTCTGTTTTCAGCAACGAACTCCGCCTCCTCGGCAAATCCTTAAGACCCCTCCCCGGTCGCGACGGCTTCACCAACAAAGAAGAACGCTATCGCCGTCGTTACGTCGACATGAACGTCAACCCCGAAGTCCGCGACCGCCTCATCCGCCGCAGCAAATTCTGGCAAGCCACCCGTCAGTTCATGCTCGACCACGGCTTCGTCGAAGTCAACGTCCCCGTCCTCGAGCACACCACCGGCGGCGCCGACGCCACCCCCTTCACGACCCACATGGACGCCCTAGACGAAGATTTCTACCTACGAATCTCCCACGAACTCCCGCTTAAACGTCTCCTCGGCGGCGGCTTCGAAAAAGTCTTTGACATTGGTCCCCGCTTTCGCAACGAGGGCATCGACGACGAACACCTCCCCGAACACATCGCTTTCGAATCCTACGCCGCTTTTGAAGATTACGAAGACGGCATGACCCTCTACGAAGAAATGATTAAATACGTCGCCAAAGCCACTTGGGGCACTCTCAAGTTCCACGTCCAAAATTTCGACATCGACCTCGACAACGGCGGCAAGCCTTGGCAGCGCATCAAATACGCCGACCTCTTGAAACAAGAATACGGCGTCGACGTCTTCAACCCCGACCGCAACCAACTCTGCGAAATCTTAAGAACCGAATTCGCCAAGTCCGAAGACAAAAACGACAGCGCCGCCAAAAAATCTCTCGAGCACACCTTGGAAACCGCGACCACCCCGCACCTCATCGACCACGTCTGGAAACTCATCCGCAAGCGCTCCGCCGGTCCGTTCTGGCTGATTGAAGAACCGCTGGAACTCTCCCCGCTCGCCAAGAAAAAACCGGAAAACCCAAAAGTCACCGAACGCTTCCACCCCGTCATCGCCGGCACAGAAATGGGTAACGGCTTCTCCGAGCTTAACGACCCGCTCGACCAGCTCGAACGCTTCAAAGAACAACAAGCCGCCCGCGATGCCGGCGACTCCGAGGCACAAATGCTCGACCTCGATTTCGTGGAAATGCTCGAATACGGCATGCCTCCCGCCTGCGGCTGGGGCAACTCTGAGCGCAACTTCTGGCTCCTTGAGGGCGTCTCCGGCAGGGAAGCAGTACCTTTCCCGATTATTAAAAGCAAACAATAAAAAACGCCCCGCGAACACTCGCGGGGATTTTTTGTAAGGTACCAGGAAAGTCGCAGAAGTTTTTTACGCCGGACGATCATCTAACACCAGCCGGACATTCATCCACTCGCCCCTCGGGCGGAACATCACGTCGAACTGCCCCGAGGGCAAAAAGATTGCCGCTCGCGCATGTTCTCCCGCTTTGTCGGAACTGCCGGTCCAATAGTAGGCACCGCCGTTCTGATTCTGCGTAATGTTCGTGCCATCCCACGTATGACCAAGGTGCTGAAGATTGAACTTCGTCACGCCGTGATATTCACCGCTGTGATTAATCCAAAAGCCCAGTCCGCGCCACTCGTGTGCACGCAAAAGCCGCAACCCAAACTCGCGCCCAGCGTTCTGAATCTCGATCGCTTCGTCAAAGCTGAACTGTATCTTGCCGTCCAGCACGAAATCATGGTCGAGCACCCTGAGTCGCACAGTCTTCGTCTTGCTCGGCGTCCGACCCTCGCAAACGGAAAAGCTCAAAATACGATAAGCTTCATTCGCCCGCGCCTCGTTCGCCATCTCCTGCAACGCTTTCCTCAAGTTCTTAGAGTCCATATTCGACCCTCCCCGAATAATATTTTCCCCGTTCCTCACGGAGAAGAACTATATTATACCAAATATTTCGGAAAATGTCAATCCTTGCGAGAAAGCTCAAGCTTATATATAATATATACTATATATGCTAGAAAGGGTGGCAAATGTCTAATAAAGTCATGATCATCGGAACTGGTAACGTCGGCGCGTCGATTGCCTATTCCTTAATT
This sequence comes from uncultured Candidatus Saccharibacteria bacterium, assembly GCA_964425805.1. Classification (GTDB taxonomy): domain Bacteria; phylum Patescibacteriota; class Saccharimonadia; order Saccharimonadales; family Saccharimonadaceae; genus Nanosyncoccus. The sequence goes on along the minus strand of CAYRNS010000019.1, from coordinate 5,970 downwards.
AACCAACGCACCGCCGTCAACGAACTCGTCTTGGTTGACATTAACACCGCCGACGCCGAGGGAGAAGCTATGGATCTCCGCGACGCTCTTGCCGTCGCCCCATCTTACATGAAAATCAAATCCGGCACCTACAAAGACGCCCGTGGCTGCGACATCATCGCCATCACCGCCGGCGCCAATCAAAAGCCCGGTGAAACCCGCCTCGACCTTTTGAAGAAAAACGCCAGCATCTTCCGCCCCATGGTTAAAGAAATCATGACAAACGGCTTCCGCGGTATCTTCCTCGTCATCACCAACCCAATGGACGTCATGACTTATTTAACTTGGAAATATTCCGGTTTGCCCTCCGACCACGTCATCGGCTCCGGCACCGTCCTCGACTCCGCCCGTCTCCGCCTCAAACTATCGGAAAGACTTAACGTCCACCCGAAGTCCATCCACGCTTTCCAAATCGCCGAACACGGCGACAGCGAATTCGCCATTTGGTCAACCGCTAACGTCTCCGGTCAGCCCATTTCCACCTTGCTCAGCAAAAACACCCTCGCGGAAATCGAAGATTACGCCCGCAACGAAGCCTACGAAATCATCGCCAAAAAAGGCGCAACTCACTACGGCATCGGCGTCTGCGCCACCCACATCATCCACAGCATTTTAAACGACGAACGTCGCGTCCTGCCAATTTCTTCTTACGACGACTGCAACAACGTCTTCACTGGCTTCCCGACCATCGTCGGCAGACGTGGCGCCATCCGCCGCCTCGACATCGCCATGTCCGAAGAAGAGGGAATCAAATACCAAAAGTCCGTCAACACCCTCAAATCTGCCATCAAAGATCTAAAGTTGCGAGCGGCGGGGAAATAGTCCCATCTCGCTGACTATGCGCAGGTTACGACCGAGCATAAAGGCGCGACACCCGCAACGGCGGGCTGGCGCGACCTGTGTCAGCGAATGGGCTATCGACCGCAAGCGAGTATACAATGTGTTATAATGGTTATATGAAAAAGTTATTTTTGGCACTCATTGCAACATTAACTTTAACTCTTTTTGGCACCAGCAAAGTCTTCGCCTCCGCCAATGACTTCTACTTCACCGACACCACTTTCGATTACTACCTCGAAAAACTCGAGGACGGTCGCTCAAAAATGCACATCGACGAAGTCTTAACCGCCGTCTTCCCCAGCGCAAACCAAAATCACGGCATCGAACGCTGCATCCCCAAAAAATATAACGGCGTCTCCATCCTCCCATCCCCCAACTTCACCGTCACCAGAAACGGCTTTTCCGAACCCTTTACCACTTACAACGACGGCAAATACCTCTGCCTCCGCATCGGCAACGCCAACTCTTACGTCCATGGCAAACAAACTTACAACATTTCCTACGACGTCGAAAACGTCATCTTAAACCCGACCAACGCCGTCGGTCAAGAACTCTACTGGGACATCAACGGTACCGGTTGGAGCCAAAGTTTCGAATCCGTCACCGCCCGCGTCCATCTCCCAGAAAGTTTAGACCAAGCCCGCAAAAGCCAAGACACCAAAAATCTTTCCTGCTACGTCGGCAAATTCGGCACTTCTGGCTCCGCCGCCACTTCCCGCTGCACCATCTCCGCCGAAACCTCCGACGACACAAAATACCCAACCATCCTCCTCTTCACCGCCACAAACTTAAGCCCCGCCGAAGGCTTAACTATCAACATCGAGTTCCAGCCCGACACTTTCTTCGTCAAAGGTCCCGACCCTAACTACAGTCTTTTCGTCGCCATCGGTGTTGTCGCCTTAATTTCCGGCTTCTTAATCTACAAATTGGTCAAAGCTGAACAAAAAATCAAAGAGAAAAAAGCCTTAGCCAAAGACAAAGTCGTCCCCGTCCAATACACCCCGCCGAAAGGCTTGACCGTCGCCGAAGCCGGCACCGTCTGGCTCAAATCTGAACGTTCGCTCCAAGTCGCGACCCTCATGCAACTCGCCGTCCAGCACGACATTGAACTCGAAAAAGGCGAGAAAAAACGCTTCGGCGGCTATCACTGGAAAATCCACGCCAAACGCGTCGAAGATTTAAAACCCGAACAAAAAATCGTTCTCGAAATCCTCAACGGCGGTCCCACGGTCCACGATGGCAACACTATCGAAATCAAACGCCACTCCTCCACCTCTCACCTCGAAAAACTCGGTCGCGATTTCCCGAAAAAAATCGAAAGCAGTCTCCGCGGCAAGCAGCTCTTTGAGCCAGAAAAAACCTCCGGTCTTTCCGGCAACGTTGTCACCATCGTCGTTGCCGTCTTCATTATTCTTTTCGCCATCGCTATGCCGCTTTTATCCGTTTTTATTGAAACCATTAACTCGCTCGACGAGTCCGGCGCCACTATCCTCTTCTCCATCATCGCTATCTTCGCCATCAGCATCACCGCCACCGTCGCTGGCTCACGCATCTCCAAATACAAAAAACGCACCCTAGAGGGCATTAAAACCAGCAAATACCTTGACGGCTTAAAAGAATACATGAGTCTCGCCGAAAAAGACCGTCTCAAATTTCTCCAAAGTGTCAAAGGCGTCGACACTTCCAACCAAGGCGTCGTTAAGCTTTATGAAAAGCTCCTCCCTTACGCCGTCATCTTCGGCATCGAAGAATCCTGGATGGAAGAACTTAATAAATACTACCAGATGGACGACGTCGCCAATCCTCACTGGCTCCACGGCACCACCTACTTCCCAGTCTCCGACTTCCGCTCTTTCACTTCTTACACTGCTTCATCAATCTCTAGTTCCACCGCGTCCAGCGACTCCGGCGGTTCATCCGGCGGTGGTGGTGGCGGCTTCTCCGGCGGCGGAGGAGGTGGGGGCGGCGGAGGGGGCTGGTAAAGAAAGTCGGTAGAGAGGTGGTTTTCTGTTCGGGGTTTAGTCCAATTTCGCAGTTCTCACGATAATTTTGACAACATTTTCCCCATACGAGCAAATCGATGGCCGGTGCTACCCGAAGCGCATTTGCGAGTATTGGGAGAAATATGTGTCAAAATTATAGGGCAGAACGAGGACCTGGACGAAACCCGAACGGGAAGCCACTCAAAAATTATATAAGTATGCTATAATATAGACTATGTTAGACATCAACTTCATCCGCAACAACCTCTCTCTTGTTGAAAAATCCGCCAAAGAAAAAGGTTACAAAATTGACTTTAAATCCCTAATCAAGCTTGACGACTCTCGCAAGACCTTGCTTCAACAGGTCGAAGACCTCCGCAAAGCCCGCAACGAAAACTCCGCTAAGTTAAAGGGAATTAAAGGTAAGCCCGACCAATCCCTCATCGACTCCGGCAAAAAGATTAAAGAAGAACTCTCCGGTCTCGAAAAAGAACTCTCTGAAAAAGAATCTGAGCTCAAATCTGAACTAAAATCCGTCCCGAACATCATCTTCGACGACGTCCCTTTGGGTGGGGAAGAATGTTCCGTTGAAGTTAAAAAATGGGGTAAAAACAAGGCAACCGGCGTCGACCACCTCGACTTTGCAACTTCGCGCGACTGGGTTGACTTTGAACGCGGCGCCAAAGTCGCCGGCGCTAAGTTTTACTACCTTAAGGATGGTCTCGCCCTCTTAGAAAACGCCCTGCTCCAATTCGGCCTCTCAAAAGTCCTCGAACACGGCTTCACTTTCATGACCGTCCCCGACCTCGCCTCCGCCCGCATTCTCGAGGGCTGCGGCTTCAACCCGCGCACTTCCGACCAGTCCGACGAATATTACGTCGAGGGTGAAGATCTCGCTCTGATCGCCACCGCCGAAATGCCCCTCACCGGCTACCACATGGACGAAATCCTCGACGAAGCGCAACTTCCGCTCTTTTACGCCGGCTACTCCGCCTGCTTCCGCAAAGAAGCCGGTGCCTACGGCAAATACACACGCGGCCTCTTCCGCGTCCATCAGTTCAACAAACTGGAAATGTACGCTTTCTGCCTCCCCGAACAGTCCAAGGAAATCCATGAAAAAATCCTCGCCGTCGAAGAAGACATCTGGCAATCTCTGAACATCCCTTATCACATCATCAACATCGCCGCCGGTGACCTCGGCGCCCCCGCCGCGAAAAAATACGACCTCGAATATTGGTCACCAGTCAACCAAAAATACCAAGAACTCACTTCCTGTTCCAACTGCACCGACTTCCAAGCTCGCGCGGTCAACTGCCGCGTTCGCCGCAAAGACGGTTCGATTGAATTCGTCCACACCCTCAACGGCACCGCCATCTCCCTCGCCCGCGCCATGGTCGCCGTTCTCGAAAACTACGCCACCGAAGACGGGAAATTAAAAGTTCCCGAAGTTTTGAAACCGTATCTAAACAACAAGGAGGAATTATAAACCATGATTCAAAAAATCGACATCTCCGGCAGCAACTATAAAGTCGAAGAAAACTTGCGCAAATACATCACTAAAAAAATCGGCAAGCTCGACCGCTACCTCCCCCGCGCTCACAAAAAGGACGTCGTCGCTAAAGTCGTTATCACCGAAGTTAATCGCGACCACGGCAACAAATACGAACTTTCTTGCGCCTGTGAAATCCCAGGCGGCAAAGTCATCTCCGCCAAAGACGAATGTTCCAACCTCTATGCCGGCATCGACATCATCGAGGCGAAGTTGACGGGACAAATTCGTCGCTTCAAGCTCGAACAGAACCCCCACTTGAAGAAAGAAAAAAGAGGCTTCAGGGGTTTGTTCAAACGCGGTTAGCGTGATACAATAATACAGATATTAATTCCGTGGAGTAAGTAATGTCCAAAGACAAGCAAGATGAGGCGAAAGCCCCTAAGACAAAGACCGTCAAACCGAAAAAAGTTAAAGAAAAGAAACCGACCGACAAGCTCGCCGATAAAACCAAGCTCGACAAATTCCTGCAAGGCATTTTTGGCGACGCTCAGAAAAAGATTCTCAAGCGTTATTTCCGACGCGCACAAGAAATCACTAAGCTCGAACCGAAGTTCGAAAAGCTGTCCGACGACGAGCTAAAAGCCAAAGCCGCCGAACTCAAGGAAAAGGCTAAAAAGAGATCCCTCGACGACCTCCTCCCTGACACTTTCGCGCTCTGTCGCGAAGCCACTAAGCGCATCCTCGACATGCGTCCTTACGACGTCCAGCTCATCGGTGGTATCGCTCTCCACGAGGGCAACGTCGCCGAGATGAAAACCGGTGAAGGTAAAACCCTCGTCGCTCTTCTCCCTGCCGTCTTGAACGCTCTTCCAGGCAAAGGTGTCCACGTCGTCACTGTCAACGATTACCTCGCACAACGCGATGCTGGCTGGAACGGTCCGGTTTACGACTTCCTCGGTCTCTCCGTTGGCGTCATCATCAACAACGCATCTTTCGTCTACGACAAGTCTTACGAGAACACCGAACACGCCGACGAACGCTTCCGCCATCTCAAGCCTGCTACTAGAAAGGAAGCTTACAACGCCGATATCACTTACGGCACCAACAACGAATTCGGCTTCGACTATCTCCGTGACAACATGACCAGCGAAGTCAAATACCTCCGCCAGCGCGACCTTAACTATGCCATCGTCGATGAAGTTGATTCAATCTTAATCGACGAAGCCCGCACTCCGCTCATCATCTCCGCCCCCGCCGGCGACAATCCCGACGCTTACTACGCTTTCGCTCGCGTCGCCAGCACACTCACAGAAGAAGATTACGTCCTCGACGAAAAACATCGCTCCGTCACGCTTACCGACAAAGGCGTCGAAAAAGTCCAAGCAATGCTTGGCATTGACGAATTATACTCGACTAAACACACTCAATTCGTCTACCACATGGAACAGGCGCTCCGCGCTCAAGTTCTCTTCAAACGCGACAAGGATTACGTCGTCACCAACTCCGGCGAAGTCATCATTGTCGATGAGCACACCGGTCGTCTCATGCAAGGTCGCCGCTACAACGAGGGTCTCCACCAAGCCATCGAAGCCAAAGAGGGTGTCGCCGTCAAACAAG
>CAYRNS010000018.1:0-14932 GCA_964425805.1 uncultured Candidatus Saccharibacteria bacterium | reverse complement strand
CCGAAACCCTCTTTGGCGACCAAGCCGTCGCCGTCAACCCTGACGACGCCCGCTACAAAGACTTAATCGGCAAACACGTCCATCTCCCTCTGACCAACCGTACCATCCCCATCATCGCCGACGACCACGCCGACCCCGCTTTCGGCACCGGCGCCGTCAAAATCACCCCTGCTCATGACTTCGACGACTTCGAAGTCGGCAAGCGCCACAACCTAGAAAACCTACGCGTCATCGGCGACGACGGCAAAATGCTGGAAACCGCCGGCGAAAAATACGCCGGTCTCACCACCGCCGAATGTCGCGAACAAGTCTTAAAAGACCTTGAAGCCCAGGGTCTCCTCCTCGGAAAAAAGGAAATCACCCACGCCGTCGCCCACTGCTACAAATGCGGCACCGTCATCGAACCAACCCTCAAGGAACAATGGTTCATCGACGTCGAACGCCTCGCCAAAACCGCCATCGAACACCTCGAAAACGGCGAAATCAAATTCTACCCAAAGAACAAACAACAAGTCCTCATCAACTACCTGAGGGGTCTCAAAGACTGGAACATCTCCCGCCAAATCCCTTGGGGAATCCCGATTCCGATGTTCAAAAAACAAGCAGCCATCTCCGGAACAGGAAAAGAAAACTACGCCGACGCCCCCGACTGGGTCTTCGACACCCGCACCAACCTCCAAGAAATCGAACTCGGCGGCATCAAATACATAAGAGACGAAGACACTTTCGACACCTGGTTCTCCTCCTCCCACTGGCCCATCGTCACCACCGACTGGACCGAACAACACGGCTCCCCGTTCTACCCGCTTAACGTCATGGAAACCGGCGCTGACATCCTCTTCGCTTGGGTCGCCCGCATGATCATGATGGGTCTCTACGTCACCGGCGAAGTCCCGTTCAAAGAAGTCTACCTCCACGGTCTCGTCCTCGACGGTCACGGCAAAAAAATGAGCAAAAGCAAAGGCAACGTAATTAACCCTCTCGACCTCGTCACTAAATACGGCTCCGACGCGTTCCGCCTCGGCATCCTCCGCGGCAGGTCCGCCGGTCTCGCCCAGGCTTTCTCCGAAGACTCCGTCATCGCCTCCCGCAACCTCTGCAACAAACTCTGGAACATCGCCCGCCTCATCGACTCATGGGTAAACGTGAGCGGGGAGACTGTTTCTTCTCGGGGTCTTAACCCTTTACCTAAGACCGAGGAGACGTATATCCCTGACGGCAGCGAAGCTGCCCAGTGGAATGACGTCCCCGCAGGTCTTCGGCAGACCCCGAAAGAAACGGTCGACCGCAAGCGAGCAAACATTACTTATGACACTCTCTCCATGGGCGAAGACTGGATCTGCCGCGAACTTGACGACCTCCGCAAAAACCTCGAAAAAGACTTCCGTACCTACCGCTTCGCCGAAGCCGTCGAATCACTTTACAGCACCATCTGGGACAAATACGCCGACTGGTTCCTCGAATCCCAAAAAATCTTCAAAAACCTCCCTCTCCTCAAGCGCACCCTCGAAGACCTCCTCATTATGTCCCACCCTTTCATGCCTTTCGTCACGGAAACCATCTGGCAAGCTCTCAGCTGGACGAGCGGCTACATCATCAACCAAAAATGGCCGCAGAACCTCAAATTTGACGCTATAAGCGCCGAATCGTTCGAAAGGCTTATGCTTACCGTCTCCGAGGCGAGAAAGGTCTTAGCGGGGCTTAAGGACACCGTCAGGGGCATTTCCGTCGGACTACTCTACGGCGACGACGCCCTCATCGCCGACAACGCCGAACTCGTCCGCGCCCTCACCCACACCGACTACATCAAACCCACCAACGGCACGCCAAAGGGAATTCGCCTCGCCCTCTCCGGCAGAGAAGTCTACCTCGACGTCCCCGCCGACATCGTCAAAACCTACAAAGCCCAACTCACCGACCGCATCCTAGGCGTCGGCAGGGAACTAGACGCCCTTAACGCTCGCATGATGAACCCGAACTACGTTCAGAAAGCGCCTCAACACCTCGTCGAAGAAACCAAACAGGGCATCAAGGAAAAAGAAGCCCTCATTGAACAACTCAAAAACGAACTCTCCGTCATCGAATAGCCAAACACCCCTCTTTACAACCCATCCCTTTTATGCTATAATAGAAAGCTTATGGGGGAGCACATTTCAAAACTGATAAGGAGGGGATTCCCACGTACGCGTACACTTACACATACACGTCCAACTACTGCATCACCGCAGGCTTCTCAATTCTGTTTCTCGTCGGCTGCCTAGTCCACCTCAGCGAAAACGATGTTTTCTCTCTGATAACGATTCAAAAGTTCAAAAGACTCATCTTCGTCCTCATCACAGAAATCATCCTCGACTGCCTTTTCGCCCTCCTCGAGGGCAAAGACGTCGACGCTACTTTCCTCTACGTCATTAAATTCACCGAACTACTGCTCAACCCGTTCTTGGCGCTCCTCGTTTTCGACATTTTCTTCGACAACGACAAAACCAAGCACCACAAAAGCGACTACGTCATCACAATGACCAAAATTCGCAACAGCATCACTCTACTCATCGTCTTTAATGGCATCCTACTATCCCTCATACTCGTCGGCTGGAATGTCTTCACTATCGACGAAACCAACCTCTACCGCCGCGGCGCCCTGATGCCCGCCTACCTCACTGTTCTCGGTCTCAGCATCGCCACACTCATCTGGGGCATGGTCTATTTCTCTCGCAACTCCCAAAGCAGCATGAAGTCCACCTTGTGTTTCTTCGCCAGTATTCTTGTCATCGGCATCGCCGTCAGAGACATCTTCCCAAAAACCAACTACGACTTCCTCTGCATCTCCGTTTCAATCTCGTTCCTGCTCGCCTACTACTCCCACATCACCATGCGACTCGACCCGCTCACCAAACTCCTCAACCGCCAGGTCTACATGCGCTTGTTCGAACGCGTCACTTACACGACCATTATCATCGCCATCGACGCCAACAACTTCAAGCACATCAACGACACCTACGGTCACGAATGCGGCGACCGCACGCTGAAACAAATCGCCAAGTTAATCCGCGAAGCCTATGGCAAACACGCCTATTGCTTTCGCACCGGCGGCGACGAATTTTGTGTCATCTTAAAGTCCGGCGCTTTCGAAGAACTAATTGAAGAAACGCCCCACTTCGACGCTTACGCCCTCGCCAAAAACCTCACGGAAAAGCTCAATAACCTTATCGCCAAGCCTCAAAAAGACAAACGTATCCACCTCGAATACGGCGTCTCGCAAGGCACCGGCATCTATTACTCGCCCGAGACTCACTACACCATCAGTCTCGACGAAAGAAAATCTTTCAAGGAAGTCGTAGGAATAGCCGACCACAATATGTACAAGGCAAAAGATCTTTTCAAGAGCCAAGAACTCCCCCTTACCAACCCATAAAAATCGCCCCGACCAAGATTCAGTCGGGGCTTTTTCAAACCTAAGTGCTAATTATTCTTCCTCCCCTCCGAAACCGCCGCGATATCACCGACACGATGGCATTCCCGCCCCACACTTCGTACGACAACTCCGCTCGGCTTTGAGCAATTTTTCTGTTTCCTCAAGCTCAAGCTTAACCTGTTCATACTCGCGATTAATCCGCTCGTGCAGCTCTGTCATCTTATCCGTCGTCACTTTCCAAGCCTCCATCAACACATCCGACGCTCGCCGCACTCTACACTCCAGACTCATCAGCTCTCGAATCGCATCGTCGCGATACCCCTCCGGGTCAGGCGCATCATCGTCCATCATCTCCAACTCCCGTGTCGTTATCGAATCCTCAAGCTCGTCCACATGCTTAATCCTCCGCCAAACTTCATCATCAAGCTTCGAAACCACCTCCCACTCAAGCTTCTTACTCTCCCGGACCATCTTCATCGCTTCCTCCGCCAATCTCTCAGCTTCAGAAACCCTCGGATACAGCTGGTTTAACATCACATCGTACAAATTCTCCATCTCTTAGCACTCTCCTTAAAAAGTTCTACCCGCTTCTGGAACTCCCCTCCCGAATCGAGCGATATATACCTATTATTATACCACACTTACGCTAAAAAATCAAGTTGCTCTCCCATCCTGTTCATGCTAAAATGAAAATGGATCAATGAAGTCAACTAGCAAAAACCATCAAAAATCACTTCGTGGCGATACGCTCGTAGAAATCATGTTCGCCGTTGGCATTTTTGGTCTCGTCGCCATCGGCGCCATCGGCATCATGAACAAAGGTCTCTACGACGCTCAAAAAGCTCTAGAAATCACCATGGCACGCCAAGAAATCGACGCCCAAGCCGAAGCTCTCCGCTTCCTCCACGAAGCTTACCTCTCCGAACAAAACAACCACGACCAAAAAAGGACTTACAGTATGATTTGGAAACATCTGCAAAGTCTCATCTATACGCCCTCCGACCCTAAGCTCAGCCAATTTTTCAATTCCTACAACGGCATCAGTTGCAACGCTATTTATTCCGACGACAAAGCACTCCCTGCTCAATCAAACAATACTACTGCTGCACCTTTCATAGTCAACACTCGTCGCCTTGACGAAACCACCGCAGCCGCCGTGATGAAGATTCGGCTAAAAGCAGACGGCAGTATAGACACTTACACTTCACCCGCTCAAACTAATAGTACGGGTATTCTCATCTATCGTTCCAGCGCCGCAATCATCGAATCTACCCCCACTTATCCTCGGTTACTTTTCTCCACTAAAGTTTCTTCTACCTTTACCGACCTCGAAGAAAACCTCTCCGATGTTGAGCTGAACGATACTGAGGGCAGAGTCACAAATTACGAAACTAGCTTAGCCAAGGCTCAAGGCATCTGGATCGTCGGCATCGCTTCCGCCGACACTAACCCCGAATTTTACGACTTCTACATCCGCACTTGCTGGACCGCCCCGGGAGAAACCGACTCCTCAACCATCTCCACCACCGTCCGCCTCTACAACCCCGACTATCACCCCTAGACAATATATCAAGCCTAATAAGGTAAACAACAAAAAAGCCCCCTAAAGGCACATTTCAATAAAAATGGCTGGACCGGCAGGATTCGAACCTGCGAATGCTGGGACCAAAACCCAGTGCCTTACCGCTTGGCGACGGTCCAATAAACCAACACCCTTTATTCTACACTCTTCCCAATCAAAAGTCAAATAATCGCGTCATCTCTCCATATCCGCATCCGTCGGAATCCTAGAAATCAAATCCAGGACCCTCTCCGCCGTTTCACTCTCATTCTCAACCTCAAATATCCCCGTTGTTGTCTCCCTTGCGGTTCGAACTTTATTAACCCCCGGAAGAGCATTCACCATCTCCACATTACAAATCTTCGGAATAAAATACCCCACATACATCTTCCCATCAGTCCACTTCTGCACATCAATCGTCGTCGCATGCCCTCGGTCCCGCACCATCATCAACGTTCGATCCTTCAGCGCAACCACGTCCGTCCTGTCGCCCACTTCAGCCGTCAGCCCATGATAAATCTCCGCCGCAATCTCATTCTTAGCCTCTTCATCTCCATACAGCACTGCTCCCGCCCCATAGTCATTGACTTTCTTCTCGATAACCGGCAAGCTCTCCAACACTTCCTCATCATTCATCACCGCCGAATGCACAAGATGCAAAATTTCATTCACCGTTTGCGCCCTCTCATCAAGCTTATGCAAATCCTTCGACAAATAATACCCAACCGCCTCTTCGTGCACCTTGTCCACAAACTCCGGCCGCATATCAGTAATATCTCTCTGATATACTTTCCCAAGCTTCCGATAGTTCACCCCCGCCTTAATAATATCTTCCGTAATCTCCTGAAGTCTCGTCTCAAGCGTCTCCGACGGATAATAGTCCTTCATCATCATCTTAAGGTCCGCCGTCATCCCTCTCATCCCCTCATAAAACCTGTCCGCATATTCAATCCTCGCCTCCTCATTATAATTATCTTCATCTCTCGACCCAACCTCAACCATCCCTTTCTTGACGCTTAAATCTCGCTCCAAAAACCTCGTAAATTTCACAAGATTCGCCATTCTTTCCGCCTTCTCCGGGTCAAATTCTGGCACCTCCGAACCCTTCTCCGCAAACTCTCCCCAAGGATTAACTTCTGCTTCCGACTCAATTTTTTCAGTCTCCATAAACCTCCTCATTTTCCTCCATTATACCCGCAGAAGATAAAAATGCCAAGTCCGATTCCTCTCATGCTCCCCAAATTCTCAGTTTATGATATAATTATCCACATGATTTTTTCGACCCAAATCGAACTTGAATCTTTCGCCGAACAGCTCGGCGCCTTTCTAAAGACTCAAAAACTCCCTCTCGTCCTCGAACTTGTCGGCGACGTTGGCGCCGGCAAAACCACTTTCACCCGCGCCCTCGCCCGCGGTCTCGGCATCACCGACCCTGTCACCTCCCCCAGCTTCACCATCTCCAAACGCTACTATTGGAGCGCGGAGCAAATCTCCGCAAGCTCCAGAGAAGCCACCTCTGTTAACAAAAATCCCGAAAATTCCCTCGTCCACTACGATTTTTACAGACTGCAAGAACCCGGACTGATGGCAGAAGACTTGAACGAATCCCTCGCCGACCCTCACACTCTCACTGCCCTCGAATGGGCGGACTCCGTCGCCAATCTCCTCCCTAAAAATCACATCAAAATCATTTTTAAAATTCTCGAAGACGGCTCACGAAAACTAGATATTAAAGGACTTAAAAAATGAATTTATATTTAGATACCTCTGACTTCACCGCAAAAATTACCCTAGAAAACCCAAAAACCAATGAAAAATGGGAATATAAAGACAACCTCGGCAGGGAAATGGCAGAAAAACTCCTCGAAACCTTAAAAACCCACCTGGAGGAACACGATAAAACTTTCCAAGACCTCTCAAAAATCACTTTCATGTCCGGCCCCGGCTCTTTCACCGGCCTCCGCATCGGCGCAGCAATCGTTAACACTTTAAGTCACGAACTCCACATCCCCCTCTACGACCACAAGGGAACCAAACACCAAATCATCCTCCCCGACTACGGTCGCCCCGCCAACATTTCCAAACCTAAAAAATAGTGATATAATAAACTCATGTTTAATAATAACGGCCCCATCGTCCCCCAAATGCAAGACAGAACTAAGGGCACTTACGCCGAAACCAAGGCAGAAATCGAGGCACGCAAGCGCGCCCAAATGGCTGCTGACGCCGCCATGCTCGCCGCTCGCGAAGCCGAAAGCAAGAAAAAGTCCCCCTGGCTCGCCATTTTGACCGTCCTCTTCGCCGCCATCGCCCTCGCCGCCGCCGGCTTCGCCGTCTACGAATACTTCGAAAACGACAAATTAAAAGCCGAGCTTGAAAAAGCCAACCAATCCTACTCTTCCGCCCGCGCCGACATCGAAACCTTGAAAAAAGAAAACTCCGCTTTAAGAGCCGAAAACGACGACCTCCTCAACCAGCTCAACGACCTTGCCCCCTCCTCCGAGGAAACCGACTCAACAGAAACAATAGAAAAATAATCCATTATATGTTATACTTAAAATGGAATATTAAATTTTGATGTAAATTTGTTACCCCTCCGCGAGAGTCAAAACGCGGAAAAGAACAATTAGAAAGAACCAAATGGATATCTTAACCATAGTCATCGCTGCCGTCGCCGGTCTTGGTGTCGGCGCTGGCGGTATTTTCGCCTACAACAAGAAAAAAGAAAACGGCGGCAAAAACAAGGCTGACGATCTCATCCGCAAGGCAAAGCACGAAGCCGGCGACATCGTCCTCGAGGCAAAAAAGGAAGCCTCCCGCATCACCACCAAGTCCCAACAGGAAGAATCCGAGCGCCGCAAGGAATGGAAACGCACGGAAAACCGCCTCATGGAACGCGAAACTTCCCTTGACAACAAGCTCGACCAGCTCGAAAAGAAGTCCGAAAAACTTGCGAAATCCGAAAAAGAAATTGAAGACTTAAAGTCAGAAATCCGCGACATTCGCATCAAACAACACGAAAAACTCGAAAAAATCGCCGGTCTCTCTAAAGTCGAGGCTCGCGAAAAACTCATGAAAATGACCGAAAACGACATCAAACAAGATCTCGTTAACCTCGTCGCCAAGGAACAAAAAGAAATCAAACACGATGTCGACGAAACCGCCCAATCAATCCTCCTGACCGCCATGGAACGCATGTCCAGCGAAGTTACCGCCGACCGCACCATCACCGCCCTCAAGCTTCCTGATGACGAAATGAAAGGTCGCATCATCGGCAAAGAGGGTCGCAACATCCAGGCTCTCCAGCGCGCCACTGGCGTCGACATCGTCGTCGACGACGCCCCCGGCATGGTCGTTCTGTCGAGCTTCGACCCAATCCGCCGCCAAGTCGCCCGCTATGCCCTCGAACGTTTGATGAAAGACGGTCGCATCAACCCCGCATCCATCGAAGAAGCCGTCCAAAAAGGCGAAAAGGAAATCGAAAAAGAAGTCGTCCGCGCCGGTGAAGACGCCGCTCGTGAAGTTGGCGTCGTCGGCATCCCTCGAGAAATCCTCCACCTCCTCGGCGAACTCAAATTCCGAACGTCCTACGGTCAAAACGTCCTCCTCCACTCTATAGAAATGGCTCACATGGCTGGCATGATCGCCGAAGAAATCGGCGCCGACAAGCGCATCGCTAAGACCGCCACTCTCCTCCACGACATGGGTAAGGCTGTCACCCACAAAATCGAGGGTAAACACGCTGACATCGGCGCTGAACTAGCCAAGAAATACGGCATGCCCGACGCCGTTGTCCACGCCATCGCCGCTCACCACGACGACATCGAACCCTCCACTCCCGAAGCCATCATCGTCAAAATCTGCGACGCCATCTCTGCCGCTCGTCCCGGCGCCCGCAACATCTCCGCAGAAAACTTCGCCGAACGCATGCGCGACCTCGAAAACATCGCCACCAGCTTCCCCGGCATCGACAAGGCATACGCCATCTCTGCCGGTCGAGAAATCCGCGTCATCGTCGAACCAAAGCAAATCGACGACCTCACGGCTCTGAAACTCGCCCGCGACATCGCCAATAAAATCGAAGCCACGATGTCCTACCCAGGGGTAATAAAAGTTAATGTAATAAGAGAAACCAGAGCGGTAGAGTACGCGAAATAGCAGGGAGGCGAGCGAAAGCCTAAATTTATTTAGGCTTTCCGAGACGACGCAGCTATTTGTGGATTGCTTCGCAATCCACAATACGCCAAATAAACAGCCAATTAAAAACCCTCGGTCACGCCGAGGGTTCATTTTAATCATAAAGTTAGTATCGTTCCGCCCTCATCTTTCTGGCGAATCGTTCCGCCTGTCTCTCCACCTTCCGACGCCGTCTCTTGCGCGCTTTCTGCTCCCAATAACCGTTTTCGCACGGCGACCCCTGAAAAATATCTCGCCAAATGTCACGCGTACGGGTTAAATTAGGAAACAAATACATCACGCCCATCGTCCGCGGCAAATTCCACTTATAGAACTTGCGCAGACTCGCACAATCTCCAAACGCTCTCATCCCAATATACTTCACACCGTTCTTAATCTTCAGCCTCGACAGGCTACCACAGCGATAAAACGCCAGCTTACCAATCTCGCGCACGCTCGACGGAATAACCACCTCTTCCAAGCTCTCGCAGCCACAAAACGCACACCGTCTAATCATCTTCAGTCCTCTTGGAAGCATCAGTTCACTCAATTCGTAGCAGTTCTCAAACGCCGACTCATCAATACACTCCAATTCCTCCGGCAACACAACGTGTCTCAGATTCTCAAGTCCCTTAAACGCCTCCTTACCAATGTAGATCACTCCGCGCGGCAAGATAACCTCTTCGCCGGTAAACCCCTCGAACGCTCGGTCCACAATCCCCTTGAACCCAGCTTCCTCCGGAATCACCAACGTCGACGAACCATCCGCTTTCACATGCTCGACCAACCACTCATGGGTCAGCCACTCATCCTGCAGAATCACGCCTTGAGCCATTAAGTCCTCCTCCTAACTCTATAATTTTACAAGAACAAAAGGCAGCAAACACCACCTATCTCTTTAATTGTATCACATTTCTTATGTTTTGTCAAAACAAGTCTCCAACAAGCCCCAAACAACCCCCCTAGCACGCTCCAAACACCTCCTCTACTCCGTAATATTCCCGTACTTATCTTCCTCGCGTTTCTTCCGCAAAGCCTCTTTTCGCTCCACCTCCTCACGTAACTTCCGCGCTTTCTCCGCCGCCTCCCGCTTCATCTCCATCTCTTTCAGCTTCCTCCGCAAATACTTTCTTGCCACTTTCACGTCTTCAAACTCATGCGCCCCATCTTCCCGCAAAATCGTCTTCTCATGTCCTTTTCCGAGTAACAACACCACATCCCCTTTCCTTGCCACTTTCACCGCCATCGCAATCGCTTCCTCTCTATCTAGCACCACCGCCAAATCTTTCCCGCGCACTTTCCCAACTTTCTCCGCCCCCTCAACAAACTGCGCCGCAATCTTCTCCGGGTCCTCATCCCTTGAATCATCCTCCGTAATAATCACAATATCACTATTCTTCGCCAAAATCTCCCCTCTCTCCGCTCGTGTCGTCTCGTCTCGGCGCCCCGCGCCCCCATGCACCGCAATCACCCGCCCAGAAACCTCACCAATCGCCTTAAACACTTTCTCAAGCGCATCTGGCGTATGCGCATAATCAACAATCACCACAAACTCTTGCCCCTCATCAACTTTCGTCATCCTCCCCTCAACCGACTCCAACGCCGCCACTCCTTTCTCAATCTCCTCATCGTCAAGTTCCAACTTCTGCCCCACCGCCACCGCCGCCAGGGAATTATACACATTAAACTCCCCCGGAATCTGTGTCTTTATCTTCATATCACCACACGCATATTCAACTCCAGTTGGCGACAATTTAACTTTCCTAGCCCGCACTTTCCCGTTTTTTATACCATATGTGATATATTCTTTAGAAACTCGCATAAACGCTTTCGCATTTTTATCATCCGCATTCACGACTCCAAACTTCGCTTTCCTAAACAACTTACACTTCGCTTTCCGATAATTTTCCATCGTCTTATGATAATCAAGGTGCTCGTGCGTCAAATTCGTAAACACCGCCACCTCAACCGGCACCCCAAGCGTTCTAAACTGCTCCATCGCGTGCGACGTCACCTCCAAAACCAAATACTCCGCTCCCTTGTCGCGAATCTCGGCAATCCTCTTGTTCAACGTCTTGCTATCCACCGTCGTCATATGGTTCAACTCCGGCTTAAGTTTCTTATATCCCCACGCCACGGTAGTCATTATCCCAGCCTTTCGCCCCGACTCGTTCAACATCTTCCAAATCATAAAACACGTCGTCGTCTTCCCATTCGTCCCTGTCACTCCAATCACGCGTAGCTTCCTCGCCGGGAATCGATACCTCACCCCAGCCGCAACCGCCCGCACAAAATGCACCGGCTTCACCGCCGTATTATAAAACGACAACCCTTCCAGTTTCTTCTTCAAACTCATCTTACTTTAATTATATCAAATTTCTTCAGAAATTTTTAATTTTAGATGCAAATAAGAGGCGTACCTATTGGCACGCCTCTCACGCACTGGAAACTTCAACGCAGATATATGCTAAATTTTATATTTCTTACCTTGAAGCACCAATCCATAGCCCAACACTATCATCCCCATCGCCAGCACCAACATTCCATAGCTCTTGCTACTCTTCGCAAAATCTTCCGTCTCTTTCGTAAACCTACCCGTCCCCGGCGTCACCACATTCTCTTCGTCCTGATAGGTCAAGATAAAGACTGAGAACAAATCATTCTCAACACTCGCCTTTTCTCCATCAAACTCAGCCGCCAGTCTCGTAATCTGTTCTTCAACACCCGCCGGATGAAACCTTACCACAGTAAACTTCCTCGTAAATCCTTCCGCTGCTTCACGCATGCCCTCTGGCACCACAAACTCAATCGTAACCGGATTAGCAAGCTTATTAACGCGTCCAAGCACTTGGTCATTATCTCCAAACATTGCATATTCAATACTGAGAATGCTAACCGGCGTATCATTTTCGCCAATGATTTGCGCAAGTTGTTCTAGGCCTTCTTCGTCAAGTCCCGCCGGATCAATCTCTTCCACGACCTTCTCAATCCTTATCGTCTCCCCATTCGCGATTGCCTCTCTCAGCGCCTCAATATCAACCACAGAAACCGCTCCGTCCTCGCTCACATATTGCCCATTTTCAATCATCTCTGCAACTTTCTCCTGAATCTCAGAAATCTCTTCCGCGCTAAATCCAAGCTCCTCGTCCGCCTCAATCGTCAAATCTTTCTCTAGATCAATCACGCTCGCCTGATATTCCGATGTTGTCTTTCGATAGATTCCGTTCCCGTAAGTCACCATATATTTAGCCGCACCAGATTTAACCGCCGTCAAAACCATTCCACTAACTGAAAGGTCCCCCGTGTCGTCAACTGCCACGCTCGTATTAGAATAATTCTCAAACGCCGTTGCCAAACTGCGTGTTTCCCCCACTAGCAAGGTCATTTCAGGAAGGTCAACCACATCCATCTTGTTGACTACAAAATCATCACCCGCCTCAAACAAATCATACCCCTCTTTGATATACTTCTCTTCAATCTCCTTCGAATAAAACCCGCCCTCAACAAAGCCTTCCACATCTTCGCTCGCCACAATCGGCTCCCCGTTCGTCGCCGTAAATGTCCCATCTTTTATCAAAAGAGAAACCTTAGCAATATCTTCGCCTGGATTATGTTGTGGGTTCCCCTCAGCAAACGCAACCGGCGCCGTTACAACCGCCGAATTTACAGTAGCCGTAATCGCCTGCTTAGTCGTATGTTGTGCAACCGCAATCCCCACCCCCGAAGCTGTCGAACCGCTCCCATTCGGATTGAACGTATACTCCGCATTCTCATCGACATTAATCGTCGCCCCGTTGACAACTAGCTCACCTGCACGAATCTCAACTCCAGCCTTCTTTGCGTTAATTGTTGCTCCCTCACCAATAGTCGTCAAACCACCAACTTGCGGCGCATAAACCCCGAGATCCTCCGATGTAATTGTGCCGCCGTTAATCGTAATCTTCGCATTTGCACCATAATTATCCTTCGTCGGGTCCGCAGTTCCATTTCCAGAAACTCCGATACTGTCTGGACCGGTTGTCGTCAACGCCCCGCCATTCATTACAAACTCCGAATCGTTAAACACCGTAACCACCCAAGTCTCACCATATATCTCACCGTCTTCAAGCGCGAACTTCCCGCCATCATCCACCTCTACCGTCGAAGCCGTCCCGCCGGTGATTGTTCCGCCATACATCGTTACATTAGAATTATCTCTGACAAATAATGGCGTCCAGTACACTCCCTCAGCAGTCATCCCGCCAGCTTCTCCACTATAAATGTCTACTGTGCTATTATAAAACAAGAAAGAGTAGTCAGCCATTGTAATCGTATGCTCGCCAAGATAAATCGATAGAACCACATCTTTAATATAATAATCCGCCGCCATCGTAAAATCACCACCGATAATCATCGTTGAATTCCCCTCACGAGTTCTATAACCATCGGTAATCGTAAAGAATTCCGCCAACTCCTCCGCGTTTGTCACAACCGCACAATTTTCTAGCCCCTCGCAAGTTGTCGGCATCGCCTCAGCATGCGCGGTCGAAACAAAACCAACACTGCCCAGCACCACTCCTAGCCCCAGCGCAAAGCCTAACCCTCTTTTCATTTTCATATTAAAATAACCTCCTACTCCAGTTCCGGCCTCTCTCAAAAGCCAAAACCCAATTTAACTTACTTTAAGTTTACCACAACCATTATCAAAAAGTCAATTTTTGCCGGTTTTCCCGGCATTTTCAAACATTTTCTCTATTTGCCATAACAAATTAGCACTCCGCCCTTGACAGTGCTAATTTTCGGTGTATGATAGAGTATAGAAAAGGAGAAATAAACGTATGACCCTAAAACCGTTAAAAGACCGCGTTATCGCTAAAATCGAAAAACCTGCCGAAAAAACTGCTTCCGGCTTACTTCTTCCGAGCGACGCCAAGGAAAAACCCTCTTTCGCCGTTGTCGAAGCCGTCGGTCCCGAAGTCAAATCCGTCAAAAAAGGCGACAAAATCCTCTACAAGGAATACTCGACCACTAGCGTCAAAATTGACGACGTCGATTATCTCATCCTCGACGAAAAAGACATCTTAGCAACTTTATAATCTAACATTGCAGCTTTCTGTTCGGGGTTTAGTCCTATTCCGCAGTTCTCCCGATAATTTTGATAACATTTTCCTCATCTGAGCAAATCGATGACCGGTGTTACCCGAATCGCATTTGCGAAGATTGAGTGAAATATGTTTCAAAATTATAGGGCAGAACGAGGACCTGGACGAAACCCGAACTGAAAAATGCTTCTAAAGAAAGGGAAACTATGAAAAAAATCTATTACGAATCTGAAGCTAGGGAAAAGGTCCTTAGCGGCGCTAAACAACTCTACGACGCCGTCAAAGTCACTTTCGGTCCCAAGGGCAAAAACGTCATCATCGAAAAGGAATACGGCGCCCCCACCATCACCCACGACGGCGTCACCGTCGCCGAAGCCGTCGAACTCGGCAAGACTGAAGCCAACATGGGCGAAGAAGTCGGCGCCAAATTAATCAAAACCGCCGCGCAAAAACTCAACAAATCCGCCGGCGACGGCACCACCACTGTCACCGTCCTCACTTACGAAATCTTAAACGAAGCCAACAAACTCATCGCCGCCGGCATGAACCCCATGGAACTCCGCAAGGGAATCGAACGCGCCGGCGCGGAAATCGTCAAAAACATCGACGCCTTAGCCGAAAAGATTGAAGGCGACGATTCCAAAGTCGCCGAAGTCGCCACCATCTCCGCCGGCGACGCCGAAATCGGCAAACTCATCGCCG
>CAYRNS010000017.1:0-16056 GCA_964425805.1 uncultured Candidatus Saccharibacteria bacterium | reverse complement strand
GGAAAGAAAATCCGCTGGCGGTGTTGGCTGGTTGTTGGTGGATGAAGAATCCGGAGAAGAGACGAGGTCGGCGAAAGAAAAGGCATCCGGCGAGAGAAGATGGTCGAGGCTGATTGAGACGGCGGAGAGGGCGACATAGTGGATGTCGTTTTGGCATTTCTTAAGAGTTTTATATTTGCGAGAGCGGGCGATTAGACGACCGTCATCAGCGAGGAGGCGCCAGCGGTAAGCGGACTTTGTGACGTGTTTAGGATTATTGCTTTTAATAATTTCAAATTTCATAATTAATCCTTTATCGAAAGTTATTTGACAAAACTATATAAATAATTTATGATAAAGGTAGTTAACAGGTGCAAACTTTAACTACCTTTGGTCGGCGAAAGCCGACTATTTGGTTTTCAAGCGAGCATTGATGGCGGACCTCCTTTCTTTTCTGTGATGAGCGACATAGCTTCGAGGACTTCTTGTTGGAATTTAATTGACGCGGCGAGGACTTTTTGGAGAGCGAGAGTCTGCGCATCTGGTGCGGGCAAAGTAGCTGGCGTGGCGATGAACGGAGCAGATGGCGCGGCGGACGGTCTCACGGGCGGAGCGGGAGGCTCGGCATCGGCGGGAGCGGAGGCGGAGCTGTCCCCGGCGTGTTCCATATATAACCGGAGCGAGCGGTCGTAGCGGCGACGATACGCTTCGATGGTTTTTTCGGAACACTCGCCAGAATTGACCGCACGAAGCTTTGCAATGCGCTCGGAGATGTCGAGGACGAGTGGGAGGTCGCGCCAAAACTCGCCAGACTTGGCGGTAGCAAGAAAAATCTTCTTAATAGCGGCACGCAAGTGCGACGACAACGATTCGGTAATAATTCCTTTCCATGCGGCGGCTTGCACAAAATCGTACAAATCTCCGGATGTCTTGTTTTGTATTTTTTCTGCCTCACTTGTCATACAAAAATTGTATCACGGTTATGGTGCCATGGCAATACATTTTTGCACAGTTTTTATACTTTTTGCACAGAGTTTTCCACAGGAATCGACAAAATCTACTCGCCGATCAAAGCGAGGAAAGCGGGTTCGTCGAGAGTCGGGATACCGAGTTTGGTAGCTTTGGCAACTTTGCTGTTCCCTGGCTTGGCACCCAAAATGAGCGCCGTGGTGGTTTTAGTGACGGAGCCTGTCACCGTGGCGCCGAGGGCGCGGAGCTTATCTTCGGCTTCCTCGCGACCATATTTTTCCAGTGTGCCGGAAATAATGTAGCTCTTGCCGGCGAGAGGAGCCTTAGACAAATCTGAGAACGTAGGGCGAAGACCGAGTTCTTTGAGCTCGGAGAGCATTTTTAAGTTGTCTTCGTCGGCAAAGAAAGCGAGGATGGACTCGGCGACGACTTCGCCGATATCGGGAATATTCAAGAGGTCGTCTTTTTCGGCGTTCTGAAGTTTTTCCAAAGAGCCAAACTTGTTCGCGAGGGCGATAGCAGTCTGAGAGCCGACGTGACGAATGCCGAGGGCGGTGATGGCTTTGTTCAAATCGGCAGTCTTGGACTTTTCTAGGTTAGCGAGGAGTTTCTCGGCGGAGACTTCGGCGAAGCGTTCGAGAGAAGTGAGCTGGGATTTTTTAAGACGATAGAGGTCGGGGAGGGATTTCACAAGTCCGGAGTCGACGAGGAGGGCGACGTTTTTCTCGCCGAGACCCTCGATGTTGAGAGCGGGCTTACTGGCGTAATATTCAATCGCGCGTTTGAGGATAAAATCGGAAGTTTCGCCTTTGACGCGGTAGACCACTTCCCCGTCGGGGCGTTCAAATTCAAGTTCAGGATACTGTTCTTTGAGGGCTTGTTCATAATCAAAAGCGACCGTTCCCTCGGGGCGGAGCGTGGTTAGGACTTCCTTAACTTGCGGGATGATGTCGCCAGCTTTATAGATAATAACGGTGTCGCCGATGCGGACATCGAGACGAGCGATCTCGTCGGCATTATGAAGCGAAGCGTGGCGAACGGTGCTGCCTGCGACCTCGACGGGGTCGAGGATGGCGACAGGCGTAGCGGCGCCGGTGCGACCGATAGAGATGACGATGTCGCGGACTTTAGTCGTTGACTCTTCGGCGGGAAATTTGAACGCGACGGCGGCGCGAGGGGTTTTGCCGATGATACCAAGTTTATCATAGATAACACGGTCGTTGATTTTGATTACCATACCGTCGGTGTTAAATAACAATCCTTTGCGATATTCGTCAAGCGCGCGAATATATTTGAACATTTCTGGCAAATCTCGATAGGCAAAGACGCGATCTTCGTTCGACGTGCGGAAGCCGAGGGCGCGGAGCTTTTCGTAAGCTTCGCTATGGGTCGGCAAATCTGGTTTGATTAAATCATAGGCGATAAACTTGAGATTGCGTGAGGCGGCAACTTTTGGATCGAGCTGGCGAATGGTGCCAGCGGCTAGGTTGCGCGGGTTGGCGAATTCCTTTTCGCCCATTTTCTTCTGCCTCTCGTTAATTTCTGCGAAATCTTTTTTGAACAAAATGATTTCGCCGCGAACTTCGACATCGCCAAGCTCGGAAATGCGGAGGGGAATGTTTTGGATGGTTTTAACGTTCATCGTAACGTCTTCGCCGACGAGACCGTCGCCACGCGTGACGGCTTGGACGAAGAGACCGTCTTTATATTTGAGCGCGCAGGCGAGACCGTCCATTTTAATGTCGGTGAAAAATTCTTGAATCTTGCCGCCGGGAATTAGTTTCTCGTTGCGAGAAATCCAATCTTTGATTTCCTCCTCCGAGAAAACATCGGCGAGAGAAATCATACGTTTTTCGTGAGTGACTTTTTCGAACTTGTCGAGGGGTTTGCCAGCGACACGCTGAGTCGGCGAGTCGGGCGTGATGAGGTCGGGAAATTCAGCTTCGAGTTGAGAAAGTTCGTGCTTTAAAGAATCCGCCGCGGCTTCGGACATAATTGATTCGTCGAGGACGTGATAATGATAACGGTAGTTGTTAATTAACTCGCGAAGTTTGGCGATTCTCGCTTCGGCTTCGGCTTTATTTATCGTCTTCATAGGCTAAAACCCTCCTGTAATATAAATATAGATAGGCGGAAATGTAAATGAATGTAAAGCAAGTCATAATGAGGAGGAGAATCGGCACGAACGGTACGCCCTCGAGCCAACTAATCAGACCCTTGAGCCAGAGGTCGATAGTGATGAGCGGAAGCATAACAACAACCCAAACAACGGCTAGAACGAGAACGAGAAAGATGAGGCGAATAACGAAACGAATACGTCGCCCCGCCATGAGGTCGGAGGCGGTTTTAAGGGCGGTCATCGGGTAAAGCCCCGGGGCGGTAACGGCGACAAGGGCGATAAGCGTGCTTGAAAGGAGATAGCCAGAAAGCAAAAGAAGCGCAGCGGCGAAAACGAAGTAGACAAGGGCATAAAACGGCGTGGAAAGAAAGTCGGTTTGGACGGCGGCGGAATAAGTAAAGATAACGAGGAAAAGCGGGATGGCTTGGATGACGGCGACGAGAAAGACGAGAAAAGTCGAGATGAGTGGCGTGCAGGCGTTATAAAGACCGTCGCGGAGTTTGACCTTTTTGTCAGCGAGACGAAAACGTAAAAGATAAATCGTGACGAGCCAAATCAAGAGGAAAATAATCACCGCGAAGATGGTTTGCGATTCGCCAAGACCGCCGGTGAGGCCGCCGGTCGTGACGGTGGAAATTAAGAGCAAGCCCGCCTTGGCGAAGTTGCCAATTTCTCCGCCAGCAATTTGTGCGTTGGTATCTTCCAAGGTTTCTTGAAATTGGACGTAAGTTTGTTCGGACATCAGCCCGACGAGGACGACGTTGAAAATCACGGCAAAAATAATCAACGGGAGAAATAATTTCCAGTTTTTAAAGATGATAGAAAACGTTTCGGCGGCGTGGTGGAGCAGTCCCGGGACAGAAAGCTTGCGAGCGTAGTCTTCGCGATAGCTACGTTTGAAGCTTTGATGCAGGCGGACGCGGGCGCGTTTTCTGGACCACATTTTTTCGCGAGCCTTAACATACGCGTCTTTAAAAGCCGCCTTGAAAGTTTTTGGTTCTGTCGATTTGAGAGTTTTAGCGGATTTGATTTTCTGTGGCTTTTTGGCGGATTTCTTCGTTTGCTTGGCGGATTTTTTAGAATTTGAACTTGGCATTTTCTAGTCTTTCTATGCGCTTTTCGATCGGCGGATGAGTCGAGAAAAGATTGTTTAGCGAGCGCTTTTTAAGCGGGGAGGAAATGAACATGGCTTCGGTGGCAGGGTTTTGTTGCTGCATGGGCTGGGCGTGGGCTTCAAGCTTTTTTAAGGCAGAGATCATACCCTCGGGATAGCGCGTAAGCATAGCGGCGCTGGAATCGGCGAGGTATTCGCGCTGACGAGAAACCGCCATTTGGGCGAGCGCCGCAGCAAGCGGAGCGACGATGGAGGCGATGATAATGATAATGAAAGCAACCGGGCTGCCATCATCGCGATTGCGACGGCTGCTGCGCCAACCAATACGCCAACCAATATCGGCGATAAAACCAATCAAGCAAACCAGTCCGAAAACAATTGTCGAGACGCGAATGTCGTAGTTTTTGACGTGGGAGACTTCGTGCGCCATGACGGCGGTGAGTTCCTTGTCGTTCATGATGTCAAGCAATCCAGTGGTGGCGCAAACGAGGGCGTGCTTCGGGTCGCGACCTGAGGCGAAAGCATTGGGCGCCTTGTCCTCGATAATATAGACTTCCGGCATGGGTAAGCCGGCGGTTAAAGTGAGATTTTCGACGATATTATAAAGACGGGGATTGTCTTTTTTCTCAATTTTCTTGGCGCCAGTCATCGCCACGGCAAGCTTCGCCGCGGCGAAATATTGGAAAAGCGCATAGACGGTCGCCATGATTAAAACGCCAGCAGCAATGCGCCAGTCGCTGTAAGCATAGGCAAAAGCAACGCCAATCGCGGCAATCAAAACCACAAACCCAATCATAATAAAGACGGTATTGCGTTTGTTTGCCGCGATGTTTTTGTACATTTTTCTAACTTAATTAGAACTTGACAGACGGAGCTTCGGCGATTTTAGCTCGCTCAGATTCGGCAACTTCGAAGTAGTCGCGTTTCTTGAAATGACCGACAAGCTTGTTGATGAGATTGGTCGGGAAAGTTTTAATCTTGGTGTTAAGTTCCTTGGCGCCGGCGTTGTAGAAGCGGCGAGAAGCTTGAATCTTATCTTCGACGTCTTGAAGTTGTTCTTGAAGCTTTTGGAAGTTGCTGTTCGCTTTGAGTTCGGGATAAGCCTCGGCGATGGCGAAGACTTTCGAGAGAGCGTTTGTTAAACCGGCTTCAGCTTCAGCGGCAGCCTTAACGCTCTTCGCGCCCATAACGGCGGAGCGGGCTTCGGTGACACCCTCGAAGACTTCTTTCTCGTGCTTGGCGTAGCCCTTGACGGTTTCGACAACGTTCGGGATTAAGTCGGCGCGATATTTGAGCTGGACCGTGATGTCTGACCAAGCTTCGTTGACGCGTTCGTCGAGCTTAACGAGACCGTTATACGTCGACCAAAGCGCCGCGATAACAATCAACAGCACGATACCGACGATAATTAATATTAGAGTGCCTGTGTTCATTATTTTCTCCTTTTATATGTTTATTATTATATAAATATTACGGTTATAAAGCAAGCTTTTTAACGTCGTCTTCCAACAATTGAATCATGGTTTTTGTAAGCAAATCCGATTTTGTTTGGTTCCAGCCGGTTGGTTCAAGGGCAAACTTTGACATGATTTGGAGCTTTAGGCTATAGCCAGACAAGCCCTCACGCTCAAAGTGTTGCGCCTTGCCTTTTGGATCTTCATTTTGGATTCTAGTGTTGGTTTTATAGGAAAGGAGTGCCAAATTGCCAAAATCATCCACCCAGGCGGGATTTTCCGTGCCGTCTTCAGCATGTCTAGGCATAAAATGTTCGATTGAATTTCTGAATTTGAATTTAAACTTGTTGATTTTCAGTCCCTTGGCTTCGGGGATTTGTTTTTGGATGTCAGGGTAATTATTTAAAATTAGAAAATCAAGATAGTTTAAAACAATGTTGGGTGTACTAAATCCGGTGCGATAGTTAATCTTTTTGCCAGATTTGAGAAATTCTGTAACTTCTTGATCTCTAATATAGTTTCGCATTGTCTCAACATACGAATTGGTGTCAGCGCTGCGATTTTTGTAGAAAAACTTTAAGGTCATATAAATCCAGTGCATTATTCTCCGGTTCGTGTATGAGACCCTGAGACAAGATTGGATGAGCAGCATATCGTTATTGCTGGCGTTTAAAGTCCACGTTTCTGTTGCGTTGTCGTATTTGACGATATATTTATTATATATGTCTTTAATTTCAATTATAAAATCCAAGAATTTGATGACCGCGTCAGAATCTTTGTCTCGGAGTAACGCTTCATATTCACCAACAAGGTCGCTTAGGTTAAATTCGCCTGAAGAATCTAAATCGTCGTCGTCAAGGTTTCGATAAAGGCGGACGACGTAGAGTAGGAAAAATTCAAAATTTAAAATTGAGCTTTCTTCTTCTGAAGCTTCTGGTTCGGCGGTTTCTTGGCTAGTATTCTTACTGCCCAGAATTTCGTTAATCGTGCGATACTCGCTGCCTTTTACACGGATTTGTTTGAAGAGTCGCACATTGTTGCTGCTGTCCATTTTTTCGAACTTATACCAAAGTCGATTGAGTCTTTTCTTGTCGCCGTCATCTTCGAGTTTGTTCATGATGAGAGATTTGACGATATCACTGCGGCTTAATTGAACACCGCGAGAATTCATGACTTCGAAATAATGGTTTAGGTCGGTGTTGGCGTCGAGGTTGACTTCGTAATAGTAAACTTTTGCGAATTTTTGACAGAAGTTCGTCTTTTCTGCTTCGGGAATAAGTTTTTCGATGATTCTGTAACCGTCTTGTAATTTGCGCGGAACGTTATCAAATTTCTTTTCTAAAATGTTGACAAAATTATTTTTGCCGGACGTTAAATCTTCATATTCGGACGTTAGTCGGACTTTATACGGTTCGTTAATGACGCCGCAACAAATAGCGATTAAATACAAAGTCGTGAGACGCTGTTGCCCGTCGATTAGTCTATAGCCATCTCGCGAACGCTTTACGGTGACGACACCGAGGCAGAAGTCGTCGTCTACTTCTTTGATACCGTTAATGAGTCCTTCGATTTCTTCTTCGCCCCAAGCGTATTCACGCTGAAAACAAGGGATGATGTAATTCTTCTTTAAACCTGTCATGATGTTAATCGGATTCATAGGTCGTTTTCCTTTCTTTCAAATACTTCCACAATTTGCTGCGCATTTCTCCGACTTTCTCATCTGCGCTCGGTTGGTCGCCGAGGTCGGCATTTTCGAGTTTCAGTAGTTCTTCGATGCTAAGAGCGTTGTTGCACTCAAAGAAGAAGTTATATCTTGTTTTTTCTGGTTTTAAAATGTAGGTGTTTAGCGAGTCGTGGCTGACGGACGCATTTTTAATGCGCAGTAGGACGCTGTAGTCAAAGATAAAATCTTCAATCATATCCACGTAAAAAGTTTTTTACTTTGTTGCCGAATCGGTCAAAGAAAGCGAACAAGGCGCCATAGTAAAGATAGTTAATGCAACGGAAACGATGATCGAAGCCGTCGGTGATATTGGTTTCGGTGATAATTCTTTCTTTGAAATTATATTTTTTAATTAGCTTGTCGAGCGTCTTGATATACTCACTCGTGGTGATGAAAAAATCTTTTCCCGATTTAAACGGTTTATTGATTTGATACTTATTGTTGTCGCGGCAATATTCAACGTAGGCATATTTGTCATCCTCTTTGAAACCTTTGTAGAGATAAACGTCTTCTTTGCTGAAAGATTTGGTCGGTTTATTGAGCGACCAGTTGTAGATGTTGAACAAAATGTTGTTGTATAAGTATTCGATTTTATTGCAAGAATCGTCGATGGAAAACGATTCATTGATGTTTTTGTCCCATTGTTGGAGAATTTCTCGTTTTTCAAAAACGTTATCGTCGAGTGCGCCGAGATGATAGGCTTTGAGCAAGTCGATTGGAGTCAAATCTTTATACTTTGAGTTTCTGCCGTCAAATAACTGGAAAGCTTCGTCTTGAGTTTTTGCTTGAAGAACGTAAAAGCTGATGTTGTTAGCTAAATAATGGTAAAAGTCCTCGCCGTTCCAGTCTTCACTTCTGGCGAGCATATTAATATAGTCGTTAATCGAAGCGTAGTTATTGATGATTCTGGTTTCTGTGTTGGCAATGCAGAGGATGGGATTGTCGAGGAGTTGATTGTTGTAATTTTTATGTAGCGCCTTAATGAGTAGCGACAACGTAATTAGACGCTGTTGTCCGTCGACAATTTCAAAAACGTCTTTGTTTTGATAAAGGATGACTGCGCCGAGGTTAATGTTTTTTCTTTTGGCGTAATATTTATAAATGTCATCGAGAAGAGTGAGGACGTTTTTCTTTTCCCATTCGTAAGCGCGCTGGTAGCTCGGAATAGTCAAGTTCTTGTCTAGCAGCTCCGCAAGCGTAGTGATTTCGTCTTGTCTTTGAGCGCCGTTTATCATGGTTATGATTATACTACAGAGCTTTGTTTTACACAAAAAATGGTGCGAATGAAGAGACTCTAACTCTCGACCTGCCCTTCGGGCGCAAGGAAACGCTGCCTCTGATCGACAACTGAGCTGCATTCGCACATTTTGCGAACAAAAATGGTGCGAATGAAGAGACTCTAACTCTCGACCTCTTCCTTGGCAAGGAAGCGCTCTAAACAACTGAGCTACATTCGCACGTTTAGATGGAGTTATTATAGCAAAGGGTGGAAAAAATAGCAAGTTTTTATTAAAATAGTTATGTGAAGAAACTTATTACTTGGCTTTTGATTTTTGGATTGGGGTTCTTGGCTTGCTATACTTGGCTGGTTGACCCAAACTGGTTTAAGTTTGGGCTCGACAAGGCACAGATGGCGGCAAATGACTGCGACAAGGTAATCGCCGAAATCGAAAAATATGATTGGGATGCAAAATTGGCAACGGCGGTAATGAAAGCGGAGACAAAATGTAACGTGAACGCAAAGGGCGATACAGAGTATATTTTTGAGGAAAACGGACGCGAGTACGGCTATTCTATCGGTGCGTTTCAAGTACGGATTTTGCCGGGGCGAGAAGATTGTGATACGTTTGATTTAGAGACGAACGTCAGGTGCGCATATAATATATATGTCAAAGCCGACCGTGAATTCACCGACTGGACTATGTTCGTTAACGGCAAATATCATGAATATTTAGACTAAATTGGTTAAGGTTTTGATTTGGGGTGAAAAGTGTTATAATTGCCCGCGAGTGGGTCGGAACCTTAAAATTTTGAGAGGATGTGATAATCTATGTCTCCTATCTGGTTTGTCTTGGTTGGCCTCGTAATTCTCGGAACTATCGTCTACGTTGTGATGAACTATCGAAAGATCAAGTCGCTCCCTGAGGGGACGGCGGAAATGATCGAGATGGCGGGAATTATCCGCGACGGAGCAAACACGTTCATGAAGACTGAGTACCGAACTATCGCAATTGTGGTGGTACTACTCGCTGTCGTGTTTAGTCTGTTCGTGGAGAAAACCGCTGGAGTAACTTTCTTGTTTGGGGCCTTGATGTCGTCTTGTGCTTGTGTGCTAGGCATGAAAAGTGCTACGTATGCGAACGTAAGGACGGCAAACAAAGCCAGAGAAAGCTTATCAATTGGCGAAACCGTCAAGGTTGCGCTGACGGGCGGGAGTATCTCCGGACTTTCCGTGCAGGCTTTTGGTCTACTCGGGCTGATTGTCGTACTGGTCGTCTATGGCAACGTACGACACGACGTGGCGGGTGGCGGATATCTTGCTTCCTTGACGGGTGTGAACCCGACAATTATGCGGATTTCCACCTATTCTCTTGGTTGTTCCCTAGTCGCTATGTTTAACCGTGTGGCGGGAGGAAACTACACAAAAGCAGCGGATATTTCTGCGGACATTCTGGCGAAAGTTAGAAATGACTTGCCGGAAGACGATTCGCGAGTGCCGAACGTGATTGCTGATTTTATCGGCGACAATGTCAATGATATTGCTGGCAACTGTTCGGACCTCTTAGAATCTTTCGTGGCAACAGTTTCTGCGACGCTGATGATTGCCGTAATCTTGTTTCAGAGCTATGAATCGAGTTTCACTGGCGAGGCAGGTCTGCTTGAGGGGGCGTTTAATGGTATGATTACTTACCCAATCGTGCTCGCGGGGTGCGGACTGTTGAGTTGTTTAGCGGGTCTGTTCTATGCTGCGAAAAAGAAGATGGGTAATAATCCCTCAAGGGAGCTGAACCTGGCGACTTGGATTTCTGCGGGGCTGACCGTTTTGCTCGGTCTGGTCGGAGCGGCGATTTGCCTGTCGGGAATTGACGGGAAGTTGCTGAGCGAGACTTATGGCTGGGCGGCTGGCTGGATTTCCCCGTGGATTTCTGCGGTACTGGGAATTGCAAGCGGCGTGGCAATTGGTTCGATTACGGAGTATTATACTTCGACGGACTATAAGCCGACCCGCGAGCTTGCCAAAATGTCGCCCGAGGGCGAAGCATTCGTCATCACGAAAGGTGATGCAATCGGTTCGCGTTCGTGTCTGCTTCCTGTGCTCGTGATTGGCATTGCACTGTTTGTTTCTGGCAAATTGGCTGGGATTTATGGTGTCGCCTTGGCATCGCTTGGCATGCTGGCGTTCGTAGGAACAACGGTTTCTATTGATGCCTTTGGACCGATTGCGGATAATGCTGGCGGTCTTGCCGAATCCTGTCATCTCGAGCCGGACGTTCGCAAAATCACTGACAAACTCGATGCGGTCGGCAATACGACGGCGGCAGTTGGTAAGGGATTTGCGATTGGTTCGGCAGCGTTTGCGACAGTGTCTTTGATTGTGTCCTATGTTGGGAATTACTCTTCAAAGATGGATTTGAATATCGCTTCGTTTGTCGTCGTTGCTGGTGCGATTATTGGTGGCGCGTTGGTCGAGTATTTCTCGGCGATGCTGACCGATAATACAATTGAGTCGGCGAAGAAAATGGCAGATGAGGGCGATAAACAGCTGACGCCGGAAGTTCTGGCTGGCGAGAAAAAGCCTGATTATAACCGGATGATTAAGCTCGCTGCGCAGCAGGCGCTGAAGAAGATGCTGGTGCCGTCGGTACTGGCGATGATAATCCCCGTGATTGGCGG
Source organism: uncultured Candidatus Saccharibacteria bacterium (assembly GCA_964425805.1). Taxonomy (GTDB): domain Bacteria; phylum Patescibacteriota; class Saccharimonadia; order Saccharimonadales; family Saccharimonadaceae; genus Nanosyncoccus. Next base: position 4,804 of record CAYRNS010000017.1, on the reverse strand, counting down.
ATTCGTCTTTGGCGTGGAGTTTGTCGGCGGTTTGCTGATTGGCGCGACCATCGTGGCAATTCCCCGTGCGATTTTCATGGGCAACTCGGGTGGCGCGTTCGATAATGCAAAGAAATACATTGAGTCGGGCGCCCTGAAAGGACATGGCAAAGGTTCGCCGGCGCATAAAGCCGCCGTTACAGGCGATACTGTTGGCGACACCCGCAAGGATGTCGTTGGCGTGGCGTTGGACATTTTCATCAAGACAATGTCTACCGTTGCGAATACCTTGGTTAGCGTGTTCAGAAACTTTACTTTAATTAGATAATATCCCGACCCTCTCAAACTTCCCCCGTTCAGACGGGGGATTTTTAATGATTCCGGTTGGAAAACTGAGAATAAAAATTACGCCATATTCGGCGTATTTTGTCTGGCTGTCGCCAGAAATTTCAGCGTCACCTCGGAAATGCAAACAAGTTTACCTTTCGCTCGGTTCCTTGAAATTTCAAGTGGTGGCTCCGGTCGGACTTGAACCAACGACACAAGGCTCTTCAGGCCTCTGCTCTACCAACTGAGCTACAGAGCCACACTGTTTCTACATTATACCATAGATTATGATATAATGTAAGTATGAAAAAATTGAATACTTCCCCAATTTCCGGAATGCAAGAACTCTTGCCCCGAGAACAAGCTATTTTTAATAAATATAAAGAGGCGATTCGGGAAGTTTATCGACATCACGGATTTTTAGAGATTGAGACGCCGATGATTGACCGTGCGGAAATTCTGTTCGCAAAGGCGGGCGGCGAGACCGAGAAACAGATTTATAAAGTCGTAAAGACCGAGGAGTCTGTGAGCGACGCCGACCAAGCACTGCGTTTTGACCACACCGTGCCTTTGGCGCGATATATAGCGGAGCATGAGAGCGATTTGACTTTTCCGTTTAAGGTGACGCAGATTGGGCGAAATTTCCGTGGCGAGCGGGCGCAAAAAGGGCGTTTCCGCGAGTTTTATCAGTGCGATATTGATGTCCTCGGGCGAAACGAGCTGGCGATTGAATATGACGCGGAAGTGATTTTGACGTTGTTTGAGACGCTGGATTCGTTGCACTTGCCAAAAGTTTTAGCGCGGATTTCTAACCGCAAAATTTTGGCGGGATTTTTGGAAGAATTGAACTTACAGGAAGTCGCGAAAGATATTTCTGCGATTATCGACCATGCGGAAAAAGTCGCGCCAGAGAAAGTCAAGGCTTGGCTCGACGAGCTGGCGATTGGCGACGAGCGCGTGGCGGAAGTTTTGCAGTTTATCGAAATTGTCGGTACGCGCGAAGAAGTCGTAACGAAGCTGCGCGAGTTCAACTTCGAAAACGAGAAGTTTACGGAGGGTGCGGCGGAGCTTGAGAAAGTTTTGACGATTTTAGAAACGCAAGGTTTGGGCGATTCGATAGTTGCCGATATGAAAATCGTGCGTGGGCTGGATTACTATACCGGGACGGTATTTGAGACGATTTTGCCGGACTATAAAGAAATCGGTTCGATTTGTTCGGGCGGAAGATATGAAAATCTGGCTGAGCTTTATACTGACCAGAAGTTCCCTGGAGTCGGTGGGTCGATTGGACTGACACGACTGTTTTACGTGATGAACGAATATGGCTTAGTCCGAGCGGAAGACACTGAGCGTAAGAGATATGCCGTGGTGCCGTTCAATAATAGCGAAGCGGAAGTGAAGTTTGCGTACGAAGTGGCGGCGAAGTTCCGTGGGCGCGGCAAAGATGTCGATGTGGTATTTATGAATAAAAAATTAGGCGATAAGATTAAGTTCGCAGGAAAGACGGCGGATTATCTCGTCGTCGTTGGCGAGAACGAAGTGAAGACACGGGCGTTTAAGGTCAAAAATCTTTTGACGGGAGAAGAAGCAGATTCGGCGGTTTAGTCGTCAAAGATTTGAGGTTTTAGATGCGGAATCATCTTTTGTCACAACATTTCTTGCGGTCGCCGAGACTGGCATTGATGTTGATTGGGCATTCTAACATCAAGAAGCGCGACACAGTTCTGGAAATTGGCGCGGGGAGTGGCGTGATTACGAGTGCGTTGGCGAAACGGTGCGCGAAAGTGGTGGCGATTGAAGCGGACGCGAAGACGGCGGCGCTGTTAAAGAAGAATCTGGCGACGCGCGGAATTGAAAATGTCGAAGTGGTCGAGGAAGATTTCTTGGAGTTCGACCTTGCGCGACTGCCGGCAGGATATAAAGTGTTTGCTAATCCACCGTTTCATTTGTCGTCAAAAATTGTACATAAGTTGATTGAGAGCGAAAACCCGCCGGTGAGCTTTTATTTGATTTTGCAGAAACAATTTGCGTTGAAGCTGATTGCGACGGAGCGGCATTATACGTCGCAGCTCGGGTATGAGCTGTTAGAAAAATATGCGACAAAAATTCGCTATCCGTTAAAGGCGACGGATTTTACCCCGCCGCCGGCGGTACCTTGCATCTTATTCGAGGCAAAACAACTTGAAGTTTGCTAAAAGCGTTTAGATTGGTGATTTCTTCTGCTGAAGCGCTATTATTGATAGAGCGAAGTAGAAAAATCGCCAAGATAAACGCTTTTAGCTACTTCAAGCCTTGGTTCAACATCTGCTTGACAGTATCCCATTCCCAGCTGGGGTCGAAACCGCCAGTTTGGAATTTGCCGAAGACGAAGTAGGGCAGACCGGCAGCGACACTGCTTGCCTTGTAGGTGTTGCGCTGGACGTCGGCGACGGCGAGATTGTCAGAAAAGCATTGCTTAAACGTGTCGCCGAGACCGATTTCTTTGCCGATTTCGTACCAATATTCGCGCGTCATATCGGTGATGGCGGGCGCGGTTTTTGAGTAGCCGATGCCTTTTTTGTAATAATCTTCGAAGAGGTGGTCGATGGCGGCGTGATAATAATCCCAGAAGCGATTTTCTTCTGCCGCGCAATAAGCACCCTCAGCGGCAGGGAGAGACATTTCCACACCGGAACTTTCGTAAAGCATATCGGTAATGCGAAGTTCGTAGGCGATTTTGTTTTCTTCAAGATATTTTTGGAAATCTTCGTCGTTATCCCAGATGACTTTGCCGTAATAGTTACAGTACGGACACATCAGGTCGGAGTAGACGACGTAGTGGCGAATGGCGGTGGCGGGGTCGCCAAGAGTCATGGTCGTATTCCAAACTTCGGCGGAGACATCGATAGTCTTGACGTTGCTACTGACGATGGCGATGAGGATGACGGCAAAGACGCCGACGAGGGCGATGATTCTAAGTATTTTTTTCATGATGTTTCTCCTTAAACTCTTCACTTTTGATTATAGCATAGGTTTGGTAGCCTAGCTTGCGAAAAACTAAAACTGCGAGCAAAATTGCGCCGATGTTGAGGAGGAGACTAAGCGTGCCGGCGAGTTTAACGGCGCCAGTGGTGCCCGAGAGAATAGCGCCGAGAACAGGCGCGAGGAGCGTAGTGCCGCAAGTCGGACAGCCCGAACCGAGAACGGCAAGACCGGCGACAATGGCGGATGATTCGAGGGCGCCGGAATCGGTTTTTTCTTCGGTGCGCTTGGTTTTTCGGTTATGCTTAAAAACGAAAACAACAAGAGCGATGAGAATAGATTGGAGGAGAGTCAGAGCGAGGTTGAGTGCGAAGTCGAGAAATTCGCGACCGATGCCGAAGATGGCAAGAAAGGCGTTGCCGATGATTCTAAAGGTGCCGACAAAGTCGCCGTTGCCGAGGCAAGAACCGATGAGCTGGAAAGAAGTGAACCCGGAAGAGAGGAGGTTAATCAGAGTGCCGAAGACAACGAAAGTGACGGCAAAAGCAAGCCAGAAGTTTTTCTTGCGCGTGGCGAGAAGCAGTCCACGACCGGCAAGAGTAAACTCGTCGAAAAACCGTGCGGGATTGAACTTTTTCATAATAACTCCATTTTACATAAACATTATAACAGTTTTGCGATATAATATAAATATGAATTTTAGAGAGCCGATTTTTTGTAGAAAGCCAGTTTATCGAGTCAAAGCAGGGCTAAAAACGCCGGTAAAAGTCGCTTTGACTGGCGATTGGCATATTAGTCGCATCGTGACGGAGAAGCAGAGACGCTTTCTAAAACAGCGGCTTTCGCAAATAAAGCCGGATGTGATTATTCTGCAGGGGGATTTGTTCGACACAGCGGCGTCGTTTCTTGATTCGGAGCTAACTGCCGAGCTGAAAAAGAGTTTGCGCCTTTGTGTCAAAATCGCGCCGACGGTGATGGTACTAGGCAATCACGACCAGATGATGACGAAGCGAGGGCGGGCGCGGTCGCATGCAGAATATCTTTCTCATGTGTTCCCTGATGTTGTGAGCGAGTGGCGGAAAGTTTGTCGCGAGACGGGTGTGAAGTTACTAGTTGATAGTTGGTTTGAAGTGAAAGGGCTACGGATTTTCGGGTTTTATCAAGATCCAGAGGCGTATTATGCTGAGCCAAAAACGAGGCATGAGAACTATGCTGAGATGCGGAAAAAAATTCGACAACTTGACCGCGAGGGAGTCTTTAAGTTCAAGGACGGTAAGGCACATTGGTTTGTGGCTCACGCGCCGATTGATGAATTGTATCGGATGAAAGAATTAAGCGGGTTTAAGGTGTTTAGCTTTGGACATACGCACGGAGGATGCGTGCCGATTGGGGTGGATGTGGTGGAGGATGCTTGTGGCGGACATTGGGGACTGATTGCGCCGATGAAGAAGTTGTTGCCGGAACGGTTTATGCGCGGGAGGGAGGTGATGAAAGGCGGGGCGAGTTATATCGTGAACTCGGGGATGGTGGCGATGCA
>CAYRNS010000016.1:0-17303 GCA_964425805.1 uncultured Candidatus Saccharibacteria bacterium | reverse complement strand
TTGTTCTTGTCCATAACGGTATATTTTAGCACTTTTTAAGCTTTTTTGCAAGCACGAAAAATCGTGGATGGTCGCGGTTTTACAGAGGCGAGCGAGCGATTAGAGCGCGGAGCAAAGTTCCGCAAAAATGAGGTGTTTTAACGGAAAAAGTTTGGTATAATTTATATATGGTTAAGCTTATGAACTCTCGACTTGGCTTGATGTCTTTAGTGGCGTCGGTGGCGATTGGTTTGTTTGCGCTCGTAGGGACGACGTATGCGGTTTTGGTGTGCCAGACGGTGCCGGATCCAGATTCCGGTTCGTCGGATGATTCGGATGGTTCTGATGATGGTGACGATGTGACGGTAACTGGCAGTTGCGACGGTGTGACTTCGACAATCAAATATTATCTTTTGCAGGCGGGTTATGATGATAATGCGGCGTCGGGGATTATGGGGAACTTGAGTGCGGAGTCGTGCGGCTATCGATATAAGGTTTTTTGTAGTTGTTCGAACGCCGATGCGGAGGACGGTTTTAAAGCGTATATCCAGTCTGGGAGCGGCTATACACTAAACTCTCGAATGACTAAGAGTTGCGGTTTCGGGCTTGTGCAGTGGACACCGGATTCAAACAAGAGCGTTGACCGGTTGCTGCGGTTGCAGAAATATGCTGATAGTAAGGGCGGTGCGATTACGGACCTCAATATTCAGATTGAGTTCATGATTAAAGAGCTGACAACTACGGAAATTAATGCTTATTATTATAATGTTTTGAGACCGGAGAAGTTGAACGGGCGGTCGCTTGAGGATACGACTTGGCGAGTTGAGAAGTGGTACGAGGCACCGGGGTCAGTCTCGGGTTCGCCCGGCTATGGGCAAGTGAACAAGGTTTGCGATAATGCTAGTTCGAGCTGGTGCAAGTCTTTCAAGAAGCGCTTGGAGCGAGCGCAGCAAGCAAAGCAGGTTAATGGTAATTGCAACCCGACTTCGAGCGATGGCGGTTCGGATAGTGGTTCCGATGATGGCTCTGGCGATGATTCTGGTAGCGATTCTGGCGGTGATTCTTCGGGTCCCGACCAAGTCCCGCAAGTTGACCAACCGTCGCAAGACCAGCCAACAACGACGCAGACGAGCGGCGCGCTTGGGAAGCAAAATGCGAGCAATATGGTTGGGCAGTATGATAGCGGGATTAAGGACGTGGTTTGGCGAACCGACGGTTCGACCGTGAGCGCCTCTGGCTGTTCTCTGGTTTCCGTGGTTAATTCCGCGCGGGCGCTGGGGGCGAGTCAGTCTTCCATTAATGTTTCGACGTTGGCAAGCTGGTCGAAACGGAATATTTCTTCGGCAAGCTGGAGCAATTTAATTACGATGGCGAAGCATGTCGGCTTAACGGTCGGTAGCGAGCTTTGGAGCAGTAAGTCAACTAGTGAAAGTACCAAGATTGCGCAGATTCGTAGCGTGCTTGCTAGCGGCGGGGTGGTGATTGCGGGTGGCGACAGGGCGGGGACGGATTCAAGTTTTTGTACTACGGCGCGGAAGAATAGTGGCGAGTGTGTGTTTACGCCCGGCGGTCACTTTGTGGCGATAATTGGCATTACGGCAGACAACAAACTCGTGGTGGCTAATCCGGCGAAAGCGAATAACCGCACTTGGATTTTCCCAGCGAGCGGAGTGTTGAAGTATTCGAATAAAGCGAGGATGGTGAAGTTTTGATGGATGGAGATAGACCGAAGTTAAGTTTGAAGAAATTGTTGATTATTGTTGGCGGGTTTTTCTTGGTCGTGATTGTGGCAACTCTGATTTTGACGTATGAGGGACCTGGGCAAGATGTCGATGGGCAGGAGCCGCAGTTTGAATTTGCCGCCGAGGGGTCGAAGATTGCCGAAATCCAGATTTTGGTGAGAGATGGCTGGCTTTCGTGGCAACAATATGAAAAAGTTTTTCAGGAGTTAAACGCTCAGCTTCCGGGGATGGAGCCATCCGCGCGGTATTTTGTCTATGTGGACGAAAGTTTGGTTGCGAGTTCGACTACTTCGACGAATTTTGACGATGTCGTGGTGAATTATACGCCGGGAGGAGACGGCGAGGAGGTTGAATATGAGCAGTTGTATACTTCAGATGCGCGCGAGGAGATGGAGACGCCAGACACCGTGAGCTTTACGATGCGGTCGGAGAGCGGGGCGGAGTATGATGTCGAGATATATACGGGCGGGGATTTGACGACGGCGAGAGTGAAGATAGTTGCAAAAAATTAGAAAAGTGTGATATAATAGGCAGGTACTTTGATAATATAAGCGCCTGTGGTGGAATTGGTAGACACGCTACCTTGAGGTGGTAGTGGCGATTTTAAAGCTGTGCTAGTTCGAGTCTAGTCAGGCGCACCATTGACAAAAACACCATTTTATGGTGTTATTTTGTTTTTCAAATTTTACGGTGTGCGGTTTTTGGCAACTTTTTCGACGCCCCAGAAGCGGACATCAACGAAGCGGTCGGTGGCGACGACGAGCGAGACGTCTTCGGAGAACGGTTTGACGTTTTTATCAAAGAAGTAGCTCATATTGACTTGGTAGAGACCGATGGCAGGAGCGTCATCAAGCCAGCGCAGGAGGAAAGCTTCGTATTTTTGTTTCTTGATGTTTTCGTCGGCAGTTTCGCGAGCGGAAAGGATGAGGTCGTCGGCGACGGAGCTGTTGTAGTTACTGAGGTTAAGACCGGTTTGGGTGGCTTGGGAAGAGTGATAGTAGACGAGGAGGTCGGGGTTGGCGCCGAGTTCAACTTCGTAAAGAAGAATGTCGTAGTTGCGATTGGCGATGACGTTGACGAGGAAATCTTGTCCCGGCTCTTCGACGCTGCGCACGACCGAGAAGCCAAGGGCTTCGAGTTGTTCGGCGACGTCTTCGAGAACGGTCGGGAGGTAGCCGGAGTTAACCGTGACGAGGCGAATTTGCTTGTTTTCAAGGGGGGCGATAGTTTTTTGCGCCGCTTCGAAATCCCTAGTGGGGAGAGCCGGCCAGTTTTCTAGGTCGAGCTGACTTTTGAGAATCGGGTAGTCGAGCGGGAGTTCGTCGCCAACGAGCGTGCGGATTTCGGAAAGGTCGAGACCGGTTTGAACGGCTTTGCGAACGTCGCGGTTTTTGAAGGCGCCGGATTTAGTGTTCATGAAGAGGAAGACGCCGGAGTTGATGGCAGTTTGTTTTTCGTAAACTTTGTTGGAAGTGACTTCTTCGGCGTCGGTCGGCATGAGTTCGGCGGTGGCGGAGACGGCGCCGGACTTGATAGCGGTTTTGATGTTGTCGATGGAGTTGTAAGTGTGGACGACGAAGCTGTCGATTTTAGGTGCGCCTTTGTAATAATTTTTGTTGCTGGTGAGATAGATGATGGACTCGCCAGTCGTACCGATGGCTTGTTGGGCGTTGAAACTGAACGGACCGGAGGAAATTGGGTTGTTGCTAAAGCTTGATTCGAGCAAGTTCATTGAGTCGGCATTTTCGAGGACGTGCTTAGGGAGGATGGGAAAGTCGAGGGCGGAGGCGAACTCGGAATAAACCGCGGGGAGTTCAAAAATGATGTTTTGTTTGTCGTCAACGGAGACTTTGACGTTGTTGAGACTGGAGTAATAACTGGAAACTTGCCCGAGACCGGAGACTAAGTTGGCGGTGAAAGTGACGTCTTCGGGCGTGATTGGCTCGCCGTCGGACCATTTTAACCCGTCTTTAAGCGTGACCGTCCAGACCTTGGCGCTGGCGTCGGACTTGACGGACTTGGCAAGGACGTTGCCGACGTGGCCGGAAGCGTCCGAGGCGGTAAGGCTCGAGAACATGAGCTTAGCGAGAGTTTTCTCGCTGTTGGTGGTGGCGAAGAGAGGGTTAAGGGAGCTAACTTTGCCGAGCGTTGCTTCGGTGTAAGTGCCGCCGTCGACGTAGCCGGTGACGGAGTAAGAATCGTTAAACCAGAAAGATTGCGTTAAGGCGAGCATAAACAGGGCGAAGACGAGCAAGCCCCATTCGAGGATGAAGAGGCGGACGTCACTGATGTGTGAGAGGCGACGGATGAAGTTTTTCTTGATGTGTTGTTCGCCAGAAATTACGGCGTCTTCAGAGAGTCGAGAAAATTTCTTGATTGCTTTTTGCCCACGCTTTTTGAAAATTGGTTTCATGTTATGCTGGAATTAATAATAGCCCCAGAATAGATAAGACAAAGATGACGGCGAAGATGATCGTGGCGTTAAAGAGGGACTTGTCGAGACCGCGGCGAGTGGTATAAAGTTCACCCGTACCACCGAGACCGGCACCAAGTGACGCGCCGCGCTGCTGAAGCAGGACGAGGAGGATGACGAGAACGGCGGAGATGATAATTGCGGTTTGGAAAACAGAAATCAGATTCATAATAGTTCTATTATAGATTATTCGGGCGGAGTTTACAAGGTTTTTATTTGCCGAGCTGGCGCTTGCGTTTGAGGAGGGTGTGGTAAGTGACGGCGAAGCGATGTGCTTCTTCGTCGATGCGGGCGATGAGCCGAGAGATGTGGGAGTCGTGGGCAAGTTCGACGGTTCTAAACATCAGTTTAATAAGCGATTTTTGCGGAGATTGCTCCGGCGCTCCAATCAAGTTCGGGTTCTGTTCGGGTATAACGATTTTAACGGGGGCGGATTTGCTGTGGTCGCCAGATTTATCGCGACCGATGACAGGGATGTTAGCCTCTTTGAGAAGTGGCAAAACTGCGGAAACTTGCGCCGTGCCGCCGTCGAGAATAACGAGGTCGGGGAAGTCCCAGTTTTTGTGCTTAAGACGGCGCTCGATGACCTCGACGAGGCTCGCCGTGTCGTTGTTTTGTTGTTTTTTGAGCTTGAATTTGCGATATTCGGAGCGGTCAGAGGCGCCGTTAGTGAAAACGACCATGCTAGCGACGACGTCCTGACCGGACTGGTGAGAGATATCGTAACCCTCAATGCGACGGGGCGGGTTCGGAAGATTAAGAAGCCTCTGCAGCTGCGAGAGAGCTTGGTCGGAAGAGATGTCAAGAAATTCCTTGTCGGAAAAGACAATTTTCTTTTTGAGACCTTTGAGACCAAAGAGTTCGTTGCGAAGTTCGGCGGCGTGCTCGTAATTCCCCTTGGCAGATTCGTCTTTCATTTCTTTTTCAAGGTCTCTTAAGAGTTTTTGGCGATCGCCCTCGAGATAACGGATGAGGTTCTGGAGGATTTTATGATAATCTTTCGGGGTCATTTTGCCGATTTCGATTCCCGGGGTAAGACCGAGGTCAGTGTCGAGCGTTTTTTTGCCAGTGTATGGCTTGTCGTAATAGGGGAAGATTTTTCTCAAAATGCGGAGAGCGGTCGCGATGGTCGTCTTGGCGTAAAAAGGACCGATGTACCGAGCGTCATCGCCAAGAGGTTGGCGGGTCATGGAGACGGTTGGGGCTTCGGACTTGAGGTCAATGCGGACATAAGAAACGGTTTTGTCGTCGCGGAGGAGGATGTTCCATTTTGGCATGTAGCGCTTAATCATCTCCGACTCGAGGAAGAGAGCGTCCATTTCCGTGTCGACAACAATCCAGTCAGTCATGGCGATTTCCGCGATGAGTGCTTCGGTCTTGGGGTCTTTTTCGGTGTTTTGGAAATATTGGCGGACGCGGTTTTTGAGAACGGCTGCCTTGCCAACATAAATAATCTCGCCAGCTTTATTCTTATGAAAATATACTCCTGGTGACGAGGGCAAGGTTTTTAATTTTGCTTTTAGCGCGTCGTTCATGGAGTATATTTTACAATATTTAGCGAATTATCGCAAAATTACATACTGGCGAGGCAGTAGTAAGTATCGCTTTCCAAAGAGCCAGCGATTGCGAAAGCGCGAGCGGAGTCGGTTTCGGCGAGCTTATAGTCGGCATCGCAAGTGGCGTGGAGGACAACATAAACGTTCGTGTCTTCGCCCTCGTTGACACCCCAGCCCATTTCGTATTCTTCGGCGTAGTCAACTACTTCGAGATGGTAAGGGTGACCGCTGGGGTCGGTGCCGGTAGCGTTGACGTATTTGGTCGCGTCGAGAATGCCAACCGCAGGTAGTTGACCATTGTTGTTAGTCATGTAGCTTGTGATGTTGGCAGCGAGAGCAGCATAGTCATTGCGACGAGTGGTGTCGCGCGTAGCAGAATCTATGCTGGTTGCACCGTTTTCGTCGTCATCGGCGGATGGGGTTATTCCGCTAAAAGCTTCTTGAAGCATGGTCGCCATTTCGGAGATTTTCTTGAATTCCGCTGGAGCGGTTTTTTGGCTGTGCTCGAAGTCAATCGAAATCTTGCCGGTCGAGCTTTCGGTGGTTGTTTCGGAATAAATGCCGGTCAGGACGGGAGCGCCGAAGAGAGGAGTGGTCATCGTGATATAAAGCGGGGTTTCCGATTCGCTATCAAAGTTAAGACCAGAGATGGCGGAGTCGTTTTCGTTGTCGCCGAGGGCGTTTTTGTAGGCGGTAAGTTTGTCTTTGTCGATTGTGATTTTGTAGGTGTCGCCAGAGGTTGAATAGCCTTTTTGCGCGACTTTTTCGGCGATAAGAAACGGATTAGCCTTGAGCGCGGCGGCGATTTTTTGGCGTTTTTCAAGAGAGAGACCACTGGCGTCGATGTTGAGCATGCTGACGTCAGACGCTTCTTCGCCCGGTTCTATCTTCCACCAAGTGGCTTCGACTTGCTTAAAAGCGGCATCGAGCGAGTCAGAACTGAGCGCGGAGCTGCTACCGAAAGCCGAGAACAGGGCGCCAAAGAGTTGTCCGAGTCCCTCAATACGGAAATAAGCTTCGCCGTTTTCAAGGGCGATCATTTCGGTCGAGTAGGTCATGGTTTGTTCGGCGGAAGTTCCCTCGGCGGTCATTTTATAAGAGAGAGTTTTTTCGGTAAAGATGTTTTGGAATGCGGTGTTGGCGAGGTCGGTCGGATTTTTGCCAAGCATTGTGAAGAGTAGAAAGCCGAGACCGCCGAGCAAAACGACGGCGCCGACGATGATGGCGGCGAGGACACCTTTAGAGAGTTTTTTCTTGGGCTTTCCATTCGGGTCGGCGGGGTTTGCGACGGGAATTGTGGCTGCGTCATCGACTGGAGCGGCAGGATTAAACGGGTTAATTACCGGAGCTTCTGGTGCCACTGCTGGTTCGGGCACTTCGGATACAGGAGCCGGTGTCGGTTCGGACGTTGGTGTTGGCTCGGGTTCCGGAGCGGGTTCCGCTGTTTCGGGCGCTTCTGGTGCTTCGGGCGCCGGAGTCTCGGCGGATTGAGGCTGCTCGCCGGTTGGTTCTGGGGTTAGTTCTGGGGTTGGTTCTGGTTGTGGTGCCGGTTCCGGGGCGGGTGTTGCTGGCTCCGGAGCTGGGGTTGGAGTTGGATTTGGATTGTCTTCCATCTCTTCCTTTCTTTTACAAAAATAAACTTAGTTTAAGTTTATCATAAGCAGATTGAAAATGCTAGGTTTATTCGGCTTAGCCAAGGCTACTCGGCGGGAGCGTCGTAATCTTCGGTCGTGTTGAGAGTTTTATGATAATCGTTTAATAAGTCGGCGAGGATTTTATATTCGGCGGGGGCGGCGGAGAGTTTTTGGAATTTTTCAAAAGAATAATTGTCACTTAGGTTGAAGATTTTTTTGAGTTCGGCGACGCCATCGTCGGTGGTTTCAACATAAACTTCCTCAAGGTTTGCCGCGAGAGTTGCTTTGGTTTCTAGTTCAAAAATCTCTTGTTTTGAGAAATATTCGGCGGCGTTTTTGTACTCTTCCTCGGGGACGCCGAGAGCCTGCAATTTTTCCTCGGTTTGAGACTCAAGAATGTCCAAAAAACCGTTGAAATAATAGTAGTCAACGCCGGTTTTGGCGTCGGAATTTGCGGAACTTTGCTCCGCGCTCTGATAATTTTGATTTTGGGCTTGGTTTTGAGTGGAATCGCGGTTTTTAACAGAGGTCGGGAGGCGGTCGAGAACAAGGACGATGAGAACAGCGACGAGCACCGCAAGGACGATTCGGAGGGGTCTGAGCTGCTTAGATTTTTCGGGATTGAGCGGTTTGGTCATTGAAGCTATTTTATCATAGATTTTGGCTATACAAAGTTTAAGGATTTTCTGCTATAATAAAGCTTATGGATAATTTTGTAATTTCTAATATCAAAGCGAGGCAGATTTTAGATTCACGCGGAAATCCGACCGTGGAGGCGGATGTGTTTTTGGAATCTGGTCAGGCGGGCAGGGCGGCGGTGCCGTCGGGCGCGTCGACAGGGTCGGGCGAAGCGTTGGAACTGCGCGATAACGACTCGAAGTTTTACGGCGGAAAGAGTGTTCTGAAAGCCGTTTGGAACGTTAATTCAAAGATTAAAGATGTTTTGGTCGGAAATAGCGCCGAGCAGGCGGTCGTGGACCAAATTATGCTCGACCTCGACGGAACGCCGAACAAGTCGCAACTGGGCGCGAACGCTATTTTGGCGGTTTCCTTGGCGACGGCGAAAGCCGTAGCGCGAGCGAAAAAGTTACCGTTTTATGCTTATATTGCGGAACTTGCCGGAACGATGGATGAGATGTCGTTGCCGATGCCGATGATGAACGTAATGAACGGCGGTGAGCATGCGGATTGGGCAACGGATTTTCAGGAATACATGATTATCCCTAAGGGTGCCGAGAATATCGCCGACGCCGTGCGGATGGGCGCGGAGGTCTTTCATGCTCTGAAGTCGGTCCTAAAGGAGCGGGGGTATCCCGTAACCGTGGGCGACGAAGGTGGCTACGCGCCAAAAGTTCGCGACGGCAATAACGAGCCACTTGAGTGTATTAAACTCGCGATTGAACGCGCTGGGTATAAACTTGGCGAAGACGTCGCGATGGCGATGGATATTGCTTCGTCGGAATTTTATGATAAAGACCATTATGTTTTGAAGACGAACGGAGATTGGAAGAGCGCTGATGATTTGACAAACTGGTACACATGGATTTTGGATAATTATCCGGTCGTGTCGATTGAGGACGGGTTGTCCGAGAGTGACTGGGCGGGGTGGCAGATGATGACCGAGCGGCTAGGTGGTCGCGCGCAGCTCGTGGGTGATGATTTGTTCGTGACGAATACGCGGCTCTTGAAACGCGGAATTGAGGAAAAAGCCGGCAACGCGATTTTGGTGAAGCCGAACCAAATCGGGTCTTTGTCAGAGACGATAAATGCCGTGAAGATGGCTAAGAAAGCCGGGTTCAAGACGATTATCTCGCACCGCTCGGGCGAGACGGAAGATGTATCAATTGCACATATCGCCGTCGGCCTTGGCGCGGGGCAAATTAAGACTGGTTCCCTATCGCGATCTGAACGGATGGCAAAGTATAACGAGCTGATTCGCATCGCCGAGGCAAATTCGAGACTCGGGCTCGCAAAGCCGTTTTGATAATATTCTCTTTCAAGATTTTATAAACCACTCCGCGCAGAGGAGTGGTTTATTGTCGTGCGAGGAGTATCCTTAGTCTGCCTTGTTTGGTAGATTGGACAGATTATCGCTTGGGTCACCGTTCGGCACGGTTTTTAAGTATTCGACATTTCGCCGTTCGGAATACTTCACTTCGCACAAGCCCCCTCTACGTCCGCTCGGCCAAGTCCATGCTTCGACTTCGCCCGCTTTGACTTTATTGACCACATATTGTCTCGTGGCATTATAACAGCCTAAATCGGCGCCGGCGGCGGAGATTTCTCTGAAATAGTATTTGTCTATCGCTGCATCTGGATCTCCTTTGTATCCATCGTCTTTCTCAATCGCGTAGATACGGTATTCGGTCTTATTTTTGTTAAAGTAAGCCATTGGCTTTCTCCTTTAAAAATTAAATTTTTTATTAAGATTTGATTTTTAAGGAGATTTCTGCTAGAATCAAAAATGTAAGGTTTTTGGATTAGCAGAAATCTTCCTCGGGATTATCATCGTTGCAGCGAAGATAATCCCTATTTTTTACATGTTTTAATCATTGTCTTGACCTCCTTCCGCTCGTTGCGACCACCCGCTCGAGCTGTTAATTTTTACTTTCTAATGTTATCACAAATAGCTTCAAAGTGCAACCCCCATTTTCCTCTTTTTTTATTTCCTTAGTTTGATACTCGTATCTTCCGGTGCGGATTTGCCCGATAAGCCCGTTGATGGCAAAGAAGCTTTTTGCGGTGATATATCCGCCTTTGTTTTCACCGACGGCTTTCGTGATTTTGAATCCTCTGCTGTCCGGTTCATCCATAAATTCTAGCCCGATTCTCATAGCTTCCTTGTCATAATAAATAAGAACTGATTTTTTATTCTCCAGTTTGTTTATTGTGCAGAATGCAGATGGAAAATTTATTAAGTAATTTTTTGTTATTGTTATTTTGTCTACTACTCTTATAGTATTTTGATTGTCAAATAGCTGAAAGTTATCCATATTTTTCTCCTTACGCGTTTATTATAGCATACTTTCACAGTATAATAATTTTTCTTTAACATAAAAAATAGCTGCGCTGAGCGCACCGTGCGTAGAAAAAACGCCAAGTTGATAATTATCGTTGGCGAAATACGTCCGAGACAATTTTCTCTAAGTATTCCTTTTTAGAGTAATTTCTGCCTTTTCCGAAGTTTGCACAGTATGCAACCAATGCAGTTCTCAAGAATGCTGCATTATTCTCAAATATTTTTCTATCTATTCGTTTGATTCGCTCGTCGGCAAATTGGCACATGAAAGTTACCGTCGTTCGAGTGTTTCCTTCTCTGAAGCAATGAATCTGCCATATCCTTGCCAAGCTATGAGAGAACATTTTTGCGATTTCTTCGTTTGATAATGCTGACCATTTGATTTTATTTAGAAAGCTCAGCTCTCGACTAAGCGATTCTAGGATTTTGTCATGTTTTTCATATTCTATAGAAAGCCCGCCGAGAACTGGCTCCTCCTTATAAATATCTACAATCCTAATCTTTCCGGCCCAATCGTATAAATCTTGAAAAATGTATTTATGGACTTTTAAATAATGCACCGCATTAAAGTTGCCTTTTAGAGGCTGTTCGGCTAATTCGCGTAATCTCAGCGTTGCATAATCTGCTTCGGCAGATTCTAGGTCTTCTTGAGACGTCAAGCCCAGTTTATTCTTAAGGATTTTATCATTCAGTAAATATGGATCAATGGTTTTCATCTATTTCGCCATATATCTTTTGTCTAGGTATCTTTTTATATCCTTAGTTGTAGCTTTGCCGGATTTTTCCAACTTTATATATTTTTTAAAATCTTTCGTCGGACGAAGCCCGTCTATTTTTATCATTCCTAGGGCGTAGTTCCACGCTTCTGTTTTTGTCATGTTTGTTTTTCCTGTATTTTTCTTTTCTTTTATTATAACATAAGAATTATAATTAGTACAACTCATGTAGTCATATTACCTCTCTGGCTTAAGATATTCAACCTTGTGCGGAATAGCGACCGGATGAAGCGAGAGTCTTCTTCTAGAATTATTTCTTTTCCTTTTTCTTGCCCCATATAATCTTGAAGATGATGAGGAAGAGGGCAAGGAGGATGAGGAAGAGAAGCCAGAGGGGGCAGACGATGACGTATTTGTCGACCTTGCTTTCGACACCCTCATATTCGACGTTATAGATGACATGAAAAATACCCGCAAACGGTGTTCCGTCCCAAGTTAGCGTGGTCGAACGCGTGGCGCTAGGAAGAATAGTGTTCGTATAGGGATCTTCTTCGTTAGTGTAGAATTCTTCATCGGAGAAAAGCGGAAGGACTTTCAGCGTATAGATTGCGTCAGAATGGACGTTTCCGGTATTTTTAATGGTGGCAGTGCCGGTAATGTCGCCCGAGAAGAGAAAGCTGGGGACGGATATATTATTCACTTCGCCGCCACGGACTGTCTCGCCGGCAACTTCGCCATAAACTAGGTGTGCGATAGCATATTTTGCGTGGAGGGCGATGCCGCCAGTTTCTGCGGTTGGGTCATAATCAGGATCAGAAGCGACAGTGATGGCAACATACTGCCCGCCGGCAGGAGCGTCTTCGGGGACATCGACATAAAATTCAATAATAGCGGTGTCGTTCGGAGCAATGACGCCGCTGTCATTAACGATAGTAGTCCAGTCGACGATTTGGTTATAGTCCCCATTGTTCTCGTAGACGGGGTTATAGTCTGCGTCAACAGTAAATGGTCCGGCGGTCGCCTTGTAGGCAAAGGAGTATTGAGCCGTGGCGGGATTAGTAACCTTGAATGTACCATAGTAACGCTCTCCGGGAACAAGAGTGATTTTTTGATTCATGGGGGAGATTTGGAAGGCGACTTGAGCGGAGAAGGAGGTATCTTCTTTACCTGTTTCAGATTCTTCGGCGAATACGGACGACGGAGTTAGCGCCGTAGATAGCAAAAAAGAGAAGGCTAATAAAATGGGTTTGATGGATAGTTTTTTCATAATACTCCTTTAGATAGTTGATTCGCATTTGAAGCCTTGCGCTTCGTAGTTTTGTTTAAAATCAGAGAGGGTTTCTTGGGTGATTTTGAGGTGGTCGTCGGGCGTGAGCATGAAGAATGGAGCAGAGGCTTCGTCGAGTTCGCTTTTCGAGATATTGAGAGTGATGCTCAGGTTATTTTCGTAACGAGCAAATTTATTGTCAAATTTGTCGACTTTGTAATTCAGTGTGTAGAGGGATTCGTTAAACTTAGCATGGGACTTGGCTTCGGCGGCGTAGGCAGCATCGCCAGATTCGAAAGCGAGAGAATAGACTAAGAAAAGAGACTTCAGTTCCGTTCCGCCACGAAAGATAGCGCTGATTTTGACTTCTTTTTCTGACGAATCTAGATAAGTCATCTTGGGCGGGATGAGACTGTTCGATGAACAAACGAGCGATTCGTTTTTGACGTTCTCTGGGTATTGCCCAGAGATAGTGGTCCTTCCGCGAAGTAGCCAAAGGATAATTAAGATAATGATAATTAAGAATAGCAAAAAGATAACCAACTTACGAGCACGGTGGTCTTTTGCCGGTTTTTCTTGTTTTCTTTTAGCACCCTTGCCATAATTGGCGGGTGAAAAATACAGTTTTTCTTCCAAAATACCTCCTGTAATGTTTATATTATACACTATATGAACGTAAATTAAAACAGCAAAATCCCCCGATTCCTCGGGGGATTTCGAGTCTTACAACAGACGCTTTGCCTAGATTAGAGTTGAGCGAGAGTGTAAGTGACGGTACCGGTGTAAGTACCAGCTGGAAGATCCGGAGCGATACCTACGCCGTAGGTGATTTCATAAACATCGCCTTTCTTGAAGGAAGCGGCAGATTTATTAGCCAAAGGAGCGACAGAGACGACATCAGTAGCGGTCGTGTAAGCACCCCAGTTGGTAGAGACGGTAACGGTACGGTTGGTATCTGTAGCAGCAGTCTCACTGTCGGCATTAGCGACAGCAGCAGCCTTTAGGCTATAAGTGGAAGCCGAAGCGGCAGGAGTGGCATTTGTCTGGTCGATATAGTGAGCAGCACTAGAATCACCACCTAGATAGAGGGGGGTGGAAACGGCGGAGATATGATAACCGTCGACGTTGTTGCAAATGACGTTGAGAGCGGTCTTAGCGAAAGTGAGGTTGTATGTAGCATTTTCCATGATACCGTAAGCGGTGTCGGTTACAGCAGTGGTGTCTTGAGCGGTCGGAGCCGTACCGGTAGCAGTGGTACTAAACGGAGCGGTAGTAGTAATTTGAGTATCGTAAGCGGTGGCTTCCTTGACGTTATTGGTAGCTGTGATGTCCCAGATGCCGTAAGAGAGACCTTGGGTCTTACTATTTAGGGTTTTATATGACGGATCTTCGGTGACGGTAGTGATGGCCGTGCCGTCGGTATGGTAGCCTGGGATGACTTCTGTGCCGTCGGTATATTCGTAGCCAAAGGAGCAAACCTTCTCCAAAGTAACACTCAAAGTGTCTCGATGGGTGTTAGGATAGAGATAGTCGCCTTCTGTGTAAGTAAGGGCGAAGCTAGCCATTGGAGCAAGAGCTACCGCTAAAGAAGCGACGACGCCAGCGCCGGCAATTAATTTTTTAGACATAGTTTAATAGTCCTTTGTTTATATGTTAATATTGACCTTTGTGATTCTTATTTTACGCTCATGCTTTTCGCTTGTCAAGCTTTTTATGGTTATTTTAATTTGGCTTATTTTGCTTTTTCGATATTTTGTGTTATAATATGAGATTATGGCTAGGTCCTATGCCGATTATATGAATGCTATTTCGCCCGATGAGTTATTTGAGGGGCTTCTTGGTTATGGGCTTTTCTCCGACAAATTGCCGAATTGTTTGACTTCTGAAATTTTTTATAATTATTATGTTAAAAATAAACCAGCGTTTCCCAATAATACTTGGCATCAATATGCCATTTATTTAGCTAATAAGAACGATGGAAATTGCAGATTATTAGGTATTCCAACCCCAATGTCGTATTGTAACCTTTGTAAAGTATTATCGGCCAATTGGCCTAGGCTTCAATCGTATTTCGCTAATGCTACATCTGGTCAGCAACATGAGGTGAGCAGAATCCACATAAGAAAGATTAAGCATAAGAAATCTTTATTTGAAATGAACTATCCATTGTGGACGCATGGAGATTCGCCAGAAGATTCATTAACTGTTGGGGCAAATTTTAAGGTCCACGTTGATATATCGCAGTGTTTTTCTAGCATATATACACATACAATCCCGTGGGCTCTTGTTGGGAAAGACGAGTCGAGATCGAGCAGAAGAAAATGGTTCAACAAAATAGATAGTAGAGCATCGGTAATGAAGGATGGACAGACACACGGCATTTTGATTGGACCGCATGCGTCCAATGTGCTTTCAGAGATTGTTCTATGCAGTATAGATGCAAAAATGATTCCGAAATGGAATTACGTGAGACATATAGATGATTATACGTGTTACGCAAAATCTTACGCAGATGCGCAATTTTTCATACGTGATTTGGAAAAATATTTACGCGAATATGGCTTGTATCTTAATACAAAAAAGACTTCTATCACCAATCTGCCACAACCGTCGAATGAAGAATGGGTGCGAGAACTTAATATGGCTTTTTCCGTCCTTAACTCTTTAACTATGAATTACAAAACCATGGAGTCATTTTGGAGTAAGGTTATAGAGCTATATTATCAAAGTGACAAAAATGCGTCTGTTTTTGCTTATGCTATAAAAATGCTTTCTAAAGTTCGAATGTCACATAATGCCTTGAGTTATTATAAGAAAGCTGTCTTTACGGTTGCGCTACTGTTACCCTATCTTGTCCCATTTTTGGGCGAATTTTTTCTTAAATGCTTTAAATTTACAAAGGTCGAGCTTATCGATTTTATAAATTTGCTCTATGACAAAGGCTTGGAAACCGACGACTATGAACTATTAGCATTTGCCGTCTACTATGCTTTGCTGTGCAATGTCGGAATTAATAACCTCAGAACCGAGTCTGCTATAAATAGTAATGATTGCTTATTTTTATTGATGTCATATCTTTATTGCGAAAAATGTCACGACAAGACTGGGTTATTAACATTGTATAATTTTGCAAAAGGTCTCCCTGCTGGAAAATCAAGTGAATTTGACAAACTTTGGTTGTTCGCTTACGAGATTTTAGATGAAGCCGATTTAGCTCACGAATGGAAAGATATGAAGAAAGCTGGGGTGACCTTCGTCAATAGAAAATGGTAAGAGGGGTCGCGAGAACGTCAGCCCTTGACGGGGCGAGCGTTAATGTTTACTTTTTTGCTTTTCTAAGTATGCTTTGAGCATTTTCTCGAATAGCATTGAGCATGTGAAGATATAGCCATCTTCCTGGCCAACGCTATAACCGTCTCCGCTTTCGTGAATACATACTTTTGTCCTGCTGAGGGACCTGTTCAATATATTATCCTGTTTATAGTCTTGTCCGTGAATTATTTGTTTGCGCGCATTAAATAAACGACGCAGAGATTCTTTTTCATCGTCCTTGAGGACATAATCGATTTCCTTACAAAGTAAATCTATATTTTGGAAAAATGTCCTGGATGAGATGTTTTCATAAATATCCTCCGGTTTTTTCCTACAATAGAAGTCTATTACTTCTTGGTTCAGAGTAGTGTCATTTTCGATAGTCGACTGCACCTTTTTTATATCTTGAATAATTTTTTCCTTTGCAAGCTTCGCTCTTTTTTTGCTATTAGCGGAGCCATTTGCAAAGCTATCAAATGCTGTCGCTAGATAAGTGACTGCGTCGGTTATTTTTGCCCCGACCATGACTTTGTGATAAGATTCTATAGCATAAGGTATTTTCGGGAACGCGTTTTCTGATGCCCTATCAAAATATTCGTTAATTAATGCATAGAGCTTTTCGATGTCTATCTTATCTCTTTGAATATTTAGATAGCTCGCGTAATTCTTATCGGCACTGTAAAAGGTCTCTTGACTTTTAATTTTGAAAGTTTCCATTTTTTGGTCATCTGTTTTTACAGAGCCGAAAATCCCATCTATTTCGAGCTTCAGATTTGAAGTGTACAACCGCCAATAGATTTCTATGGGACGAACAAATCTGCGGTATCCGTCTAGCGGTATGTGTTCTTCAGAAGTGATATTTATTGCGATAAAATCTTTTTGAGACCCGCTGCTCCCATCATATGCTTGGTGGTTTGAAACCATGATTGCCGCGCGTTTTGCTTGTATCTGCGTAGGTGTGCCCATATTGGAGATTGTACTACTGGCAGCTCTAATCGTTATGTCCAGGTTTTTGATACCTTCAGTTGTAATTTGCCTGGCAGCCTTAATACTTGCGCATTCGGCATACTCGTCGAGAGTCACTACTCGTTCTGTTCCATTGAACCAATCCGTGACATCATCATATCCCAATAAAGTACCTAGCGAAACAAATGTTTTGCCTTGTTCCGTCTCAAATATAATCCTACTTCCATACTGTACTCTTTTAATGTTGTCTCTCCAGTTGTCGCTTTTTTGGAGTCTAACATATACTTTGCCATCGTCGGGGAAGAATAAACCGCTACCTTCCACCTCCGTATTAAACGCGCGGTCGACTATTTTTAGCGTTCCGTAATAATGTTCTTTCTTCATAAGACACTCCTTCGTTGAGCTTAATTTTTTGTATTGTTTTCCCGTCGAGACTTCTGCCAAGAGCACCGCCGGCAATGTCGATAATTACATCATATCAAAACCCGAACAAAATGCAAGGTATTATCCGGACATTTTGTTCGGTATTTTCGTTTCACCCAATGAAATTTTTGACGAGGTCGATCATGGTCGACTTTTCCTTGGGGTTGGATTCGGCGATGAGGAGCGTGATGGCGGCGAGAGAGTTATTATCGATAA
>CAYRNS010000015.1:0-18446 GCA_964425805.1 uncultured Candidatus Saccharibacteria bacterium | reverse complement strand
TTTAACATAAAAGGTTTGATTGTGGTACAATTATTTCATGGAAAATGTGGAGGAAGATAAAAACGAGATTGTTTTAAAGCCGAGTGATTTTGTGCATCTGCATAATCATACGCATTATTCCCTTTTGGATGGCTTGACGAAGATTCCAGAGCTGGTTGATTTTGTGAAAGAGAAAGGGATGGAGGCGGTGGCGGTGACGGACCACGGCACGATGTCGGGACTAGTGGAGCTATATAAGACCTGCAAGGACGCGGGGATTAAGCCGATTCTCGGCTTGGAGGCATATGTGGCGGCGCGGAATTTGGAAGACCGCGACCCGGCGCATGATAAGCAGAGGTTCCATATTACGCTGCTCGCGATGAATGATAAGGGGTTTGAAAATTTGTGCCGGTTAATGAGTAATGCTGAGATTAATGGTAAATACTATAAGCCACGGACTGACCATAAAGATATGGAGAAATATAGCGAGGGGATTATCTGTTTGTCGGGATGTGCGGGTTCGGAGATTAGCGAAGCGATTCGGGCGGACGATGATGAGAGGGCGCTTGAGCTGATTGAATGGTATAAAAAAGTTTATGGTGACCGCTTTTATTTGGAAATGCAGGACCACGGGCATCCAGATTCACCGACGCATTGGAAAGAACAGCAAAAAATCAATGAGTGGCATATGGCGCACGCAAAAGAACTCGGTGTGCCGCTGGTGGTGACGTGCGATGCGCACTATTTGAAGCATGAAGATCAAGACACGCACGAAGTTTTGCTTTGTGTGGGGACGGGGTCGAATTTGTCAGATACGAACCGGATGTCGCTCAAGGAGTTCCAGCTGCACGTGATTCCGCCGGAGGAAATTATTGCACGGTGGCAGAAGACTTGCCCAGAGGCGGTGTTGAACACGCGGCGGATTGCGGAGCGATGTAATGTCGAGCTGCAACTCGGGCGGATTTTGATTCCGAAGTTTCCGGTGCCAGAGGGCGAGACTGATAAGACATATCTTGATAAATTAGTGTTTAGGGGGCTAGTGTTTAGATATGGCGGGAAGACAGAAGAGGAAGCGGCTGAGCTTTCGGTTGAGCAGTGCCGGGAGATTCTGACGGAAGTTGATAAAGACAGAGATGAACTGCATAAGCTATTACCTAGGATTGATTATGAGTTGTCCGTTGTGGACAAGATGGGTTATAACGGGTATTTCTTGATTGTCTGGGACTTTATTAACTGGGGAAAGCGGAAAGGGATTATTTATGGACCGGGGCGTGGGAGTGCGGCGGGGGCGCTGTTGGCGTACGCAATGCGTATTACCGAGCTAGACCCGATGAAATATGACTTGCTGTTCGAGCGGTTTTTGAACCCTGACCGTATTTCCATGCCAGATATTGATACGGATATTCAAGACACGCGGCGGGACGAGGTGATTGAGTATTGTACGGAGAAATATGGTAAGGGGCGGGTGTCGAACATTGCGACGTTCGGTAAGATGATGGCAAAAAACGCCGTGCGAGACGTCGCGCGGGTGCTGGAAGTTCCTTATGCCGAGGCAGACCGACTGGCGAAGATGGTGCCAGACCCGGTGATGGGGCACCACGTACATTTGCCGGATGCGATTCGGGATGTGCCGGACCTCAAGAATGAGTATGAGA
The DNA here is from genome assembly GCA_964425805.1 of uncultured Candidatus Saccharibacteria bacterium. Lineage (GTDB taxonomy): Bacteria > Patescibacteriota > Saccharimonadia > Saccharimonadales > Saccharimonadaceae > Nanosyncoccus. Next base: position 16,812 of record CAYRNS010000015.1, on the reverse strand, counting down.
CGAATCCGACGTCGAAAGAGGTGCTGGATTTTGCCTCGAAGCTGGAGGGGACGATTCGCGGGCATGGCGTGCACGCTTGTGGCGTGGTGATTGCGCCGGATGACCTCGTGAAGTTTGTGCCGCTCGAAGTGTCGGCTAAGGGGCCGATTGCGGCACAGTTTCCGATGGGGACGATTGAGGAGCTGGGGCTTCTCAAGATGGACTTTTTGGGGCTGTCGAACCTTTCCGTGATTAACAATGCGCTAAGGATGGTTAGAAAAGTGTATGGCGAAGATATTGATATGTATTCGGTGCCGCTGGATGACCCATTAACCTATAAGTTGTTGCAAAATGCCGAAACGACGGGGGTGTTCCAGCTAGAATCAGCGGGGATGAAACGGTATTTGAAAGATCTGAAAGCGGACCATTTTGAGGATATTATCGCTATGGTGGCGCTGTATCGCCCGGGACCGATGCAGTTTATTGATTCGTTTATTCGGCGAAAGCACGGGGAGGAGCCGATTACCTATCTTCACCCGGGGCTGGAAAATTCGCTGAAGTCGACGTATGGAATTATGATTTATCAAGAGCAGTTCATGCAGATTTCTCGCGAGTGGTGTGGGTTTACCGGTGGGCAGGCAGATACGCTGCGCAAGGCGGTCGGTAAGAAGAAAGTGGATTTGATGAACAAGGTTAAGCCACAGTTTATTGAGGGGGCAGTGAAAGTTGGCGGGGCGACAGAGGAGATTGCGGAGGAGTTTTGGCGGGAGCTGCTGGATTTTGCGAACTATTGCTTTAACAAGAGCCACGCTGCGTGCTATGGTTTGGTGTCGTATTGGACGGCGTATTTGAAAGCGCACTATCCGGATGCGTATATGGCGGCGCTGATGACTTCAGATATGCGGTGGACAGACCGGTTAGCGATTGAAATTGCCGAATGTAAGCGGATGGGGCTGAAAGTTTTGGGACCGGACGTGAACGAGAGCTTCGGGGACTTTGGCATTGTGAAAGGTGAGAAAACGATTCGCTTTGGATTGTCGGGGATTAAAGGGGTTGGGAAAGCGCTAGTTGAGGAGAAAGTGATTCCGGAGCGAAACTTAAATGGTCCGTTTAAGAGTGTATGTGACTTTGCGAAGCGAGTTGACTCGACGAAGTTTAACAAGAAAGCTTGGGAATCGACGATTAAAACCGGGGGGTTTGACCGGTTTGGGTCGCGGAGCGATATTTTGTATAATCTTGAGGCGATTCAGGCGTACGGGGCGAAGATGCAAAAAGACGCCGCGAGCGGGCAAACCGATTTGTTCGGGGCGTTTGGGGCAGCGGCGGCGATTCCGGAAGTTGAGATTAAACCGGCGCCGGCACAGTTCTCGGAGAAAGAGCAGCTACTCTGGGAGCGCGACCTGATGGGGCTGTATATTTCTGCGCATCCGCTGGACAAGTATGATAAGTTCTTTGAGGAGCAGACACATCCGTTTACGGCAGTGTCGCAAGAGAACGACGGGAAGACTGTGGTGGTGGGCGGAATTATTACGGCGGTGCGGACGATTTTGACTAAGAGTAATACGAAGATGGCGTTTGTGAAGATTGAAAATAAGACCAGCGAGCAAGAGGTGATTGTGTTCCCGAGCGTGTTTGAGGAATATGGTGGGAAATTGGTGCAAGATAATGTGGTGAAAATTACTGGGAGAGTGAACGCGAAAGATAAGAACGGGAACCCGACGCCAGAGGTGAAAGTCCTGATGGATTCTTGTGAGGTGATTTCTGATGAGGTTTTGGCGAATTATCAAGAGACGGGGACGCGGTTAGCGCCCCCAAAAGAGGCGCAAGGGTTTAGACGACGTTCTCGGGGGGCTTCTGAGGGCGTTTCTGGGGGGCGCGGAGGTTATAGAGCCGGAGGAGCCAGCTTTGGGGGTTCGGGTGGTTCTGGGGCTGCTCCAGAGCCGGAGCGGGTACGTGTGGTGTCGGCTCCGAAAGATACGCGGCGAGAGCGGGTGTATGTCTTAGTAAAGAATCCGAATGATGTGGAACAGTTGATGAATATCAAGCGGGTTTGTGACCGAAACAGTGGGTTTAACGAGGTGGTGCTGGTTTTGCAAGAGAAAGAGGAGAAAAAGGCGCTGAAAATGCCGTTTAGGGTGGAGGTGTGCGAAGAGTTTATGGGGGAGATGAAGAAAATCGTCGGGGAAGACGGAATTAAAGTGAAATAAAAATCACCCCTTTGCAGGGGTGAAAGTTGTTAAGGTAGAGTTTAGCCGAAAGCTTCGGCGTCGTAGTATTCGTCTTCCCAGTCGGTGTAGTCGGTGTCCTCGATGAGGTCTTGATAACCGATGCTGGCAGGCTGGAAGTTGCGGTCGTCGATGACCACGGTGACGCCTTTTGGCTCGTTGTGATAAAGCCAAGTGGCGAAGTCCTTGGGAATCCGGATGCTGCCGTCACTCTGATGAGCGCCGAGAGCTTGGTGATCGCGGGATTTATCGAAGTAGTCGAGGAGCGAGTGGATGTAGATTTTCTCGTTCAGGTGGACTAGCCAATAATAAGTCGAGTAGCGACCAGAGGCGGACTCTTTGCGACCGGTGATATGGCGAACGCCGATAGGGGTGAAATAGCCTTTGTCTTCGTTGCCGGTGATACAGGCGGTTTCCGCGATGAGCTCGCCATCGCGGAAGAGGCAGAGGTGACTGGTGCGGGCGCGACCGCCGAGGCTGATGTAAATCAAGTCTTCGTAGTCGCTCGCCGCGTAGATTGATTCGAGGTCTGCCATGTAGTAAAGGGTGTAACCCTTGCCGTAAGGCCAGTTGTTGACGTGGAAATTGTAGGCGAAATCGTCATCGACGACCCCGGTTGGGGTGTAGCCATAGCGTTTTTGGACGTTTTTGACCGCTTGAGCGGTTTTGGCGCCAAACTTGCCGTCGATTTTGACTTCTTCGCCGTATGAGTTGAGGGTTTCCTGGACCGCTTTGACGAGTCGGGAGTCGTGCTGCCAATAGCTCGGGAAGTCATTTTCCTCTGCCTTGGCGGGGACGGTGATGGAACAGATGGCGACAATGATGAGGACGATAACAGTGATTGCAACTGCCAGACCGACGAATTCTCCAGTGAGTTGTTTCTTGGTTTTTAACATGATAATTCCCTCCCTAATTATATTGTGTTACCTAAGATCCCAGTTGCGGTCGTCGACAACGATGACCGTGCCTTTGGTGCAGAACTCCTGATGCCATTTGGCGTCGTCTTTCGACATGCGGACGCAACCGTGAGTTACGTTCTTGCCGAGGACGGAGTTCGGGTCGTTGCCGTACGTCCATTCGCCTTTACTGTTTTTATGCAGTAAGACGGAGTGGAAGTAGTCGCCGTTGGTGATTGGTACGGCGTAATTGCCGCGCCAAGCGTTTTTGCCTTTGCCGCCGCCGATGTTGCCGCTTGGATTGCGGTTTAAGACGACGTTGCAGAGGTCGGTGTAGCAGCCGTTTTTAGTGTTGCCTGTGGCGCAAAGCATGACGCGGACGAGGTGCCAACCATCTTCTCTCAGCTCGTAATCCTCGATGAGGTGCGAGCGGATGTTGAGGTGGACAGCGCGACCGTTGGTGCTGTTGGCGAAGCAGGTGGCTAAACACGGATGCCAGTAGGGATAAACGCCAGCGTCCTCGATTCCGAGCGCTTTCAGGGTTTTCGGACCGACGATGCCGTCGATTTCGAGACCTTTCTTGCGCTGGAAACGTTTGACGGCGTTACCCATGGCGGGTCCAAATTTGCCGTCGACGCTGAGCTTGGCGCCCTTGCGATTTAGCGCTCGCTGAATTGTTTTGATGAATTCAGGGTCGTAATCGTCATGGTCGCTAAGCAGTTCTTCGACTTCCGTGACGGAAAGGGTGATTTCCTCTTCCGAGACGGAGATGATTGCTTCTTCGGCGTTCGCTGAGGAGCCAAAGAAGAAGAGGCAGGTGATGACCAGCACGAGAATTGTCGCAAGGACGATTAACGCGCTCAGGGCGATGCTTAAGAAAGTCATCGCGGGCTTTTCCGGGTAATTGTCGTTCTGAAAGTTATACATGATTCCCCTCCCAAATCTTGCTACCTTAACAAGTTAAGGTGCGTATATCTAGCTTTTTGGCTAGATTATGACCTAATTATACCACATATGCTTAAAAAAGTCAATACCGCTCGCTTGTGGTCGATAGCTCGCTCGCGAGACCGCTCCGGGGCGCTTGCCCAAGTCTTAGGTCTCGCGAGACGAGACTATCTCCCCGCTCGCGGGGCGCGGAAGACGCCAGCGAAGAAACCACAGATGGTGCCGAGGAACTTGCCGAGGTTATTTTTGAGTTTTTTCACTGAATTTCTTTTCTACCGCAGAGACGACGGCATCTTTGATGGCGCCGGTGGTGGCGGTGACGTCTTTTTTGACGGTTTTAGTCGTGGAGGTAGCGGCGGTCTTGACGCCGGCGACGGTGTCTTTGGCGTCGTCCATGATGGTGTTGCCCTTGTTGGCGATGCGATTAAGCTGTTTCATGAGGTGTTTGGCGTCGCGCGAGAGGTCGAGGAGTTTGGTTAAGAGGAGGATACCGAAGATTAAGAAAACAAAAAGTGTTAATGACAAAATGGCGACGATGATCCATTCTGCAGTGTTCATAGGTTACCTCCTTGGTAAAGTTAGTTGTTTTTGATGAATTCGCGCACGTCGGCGGCGTAAGGTTCGTTGTCGAGAGTGTATTTGAGCTGGGCGAGGGCGTAGTTGGCGGGGTCGCCAGTGGTCATCCAGAGGCCGTTGGTTTGTTTGGCGTAGACTTGACCGGTCGGGATGAGCTTGGCAATGGCTTCAGCGAGCCAGAGTTCGTCGTCCTTGCCGGTGTTTTCTGGGACGAGGTGGGTGAAGATTTCTGGAGTCAAGAGGTAGCGACCGTAGGAAGCGAGGTCGGAAGCGGCTTCTTCAGGGGCGGGTTTTTCGACAAGACCGTTGAGAACGTCGGTGTCGGGGTTATAGTCGACGGCGGCGTATTTTTTGATTTCTTCGTGAGGGACGAGTTGGCAGCCGATGATGGCGCGGGCGTCAGGGTGCTTTGCAAAGGCGTCCATGAGGTCGCGGACGGCGGATTGACCGTAGACGACGTCGTCGGAGTAGATGGCGATGAAAGCTTCGTCGGGGTCGATTAACCCTTTCGCAGAGGCGATTGGGGAGCCGTTACCGTAAGGGAGGGACGGGTCTTGGGTGATGATGGTGATTTTAGGGAAGTTGAGGACTTTTTCGACAGAGGCGAAGCGGTCTTGTTTGCCCTGAGAGTAAAGCTGTTTTTTGGCTTTTTCGGCGGGGTTGTTGAAGTAATCGTCGTAAATTGCCTTGCCGTCAGGGGTGACAACGAGGATGATTTCTTCGATGCCGGCGGTCAAACATTCTTCGATGACGAGTTGGATGACGGGGCGATTGCCGATTGGAAGCATGCCTTTAGGGATGGTCTTAGTGATGGGCAGGAAGCGGCTGGCAAAACCAGCATCGGTAATAACAGCTTTTTTAGGGGCTTTGTAATTCATGAAATAAGTTCTCCTTGAGACTTCAATATATCATTTTCTGTAGTTTTGCGCAACTATTTCCGGGTTTTTTTGGCGGATTTGCGGGTGTTGCGCTTGCGGGTCTTGGCGGCGAGAGCAGCGGATTCGCGACGGGCGATGCGGTCTTCTTGTTTTTGGGCGCGGTTATGAACGCCGTAGAAGAGAGAGCAGATGCCGAGGATTAAGAGGTAGACGCCGAAGAAGCGAGTGAAGAATTCGCCGGAGTTGAAAATGACGATGCCCATGATGGCGCCACACATGCCGCCGAAAACCCAAGTGAAGCGGTCAGTCGGGTCGACGGTGGCGCGGAAGCCAGAGACGATTTCCGCGAAGCCGCGGCAGAAAGTATAGCCGGCGATGATGTAGAGGTGCCAGACAGGGCTTTGAGTGAGGGTAAAGAGGAGGGCGAGGGCGACAACGGCGTCGATGACGGCAAGGACGACGGAGACAGCCCAGCCGGTTTTCTGGCGGGCGCGATAGAGAGCGTTGATGAATTCGAGAATGGAGAGGGAGAGGAGGAAGATGCCGACGGTCATGACGAGGGTGGAGAAGTCGCGTTTCATACTGAAGATGGCAAAAACACCGAAGCCGAGGGCGACGAGTCCCTTGAGGACGAAGAGAAGCCAGTGCGAGTCGATGTATTTACGATTGATGTGAGCCATATTTTCTCCTTATTGGTTAAATGTGATGGTGGTTAATATTTTGTCGAAGTCGGCACGGTAGATTTCGGCGTCGGTTTCTAGGGTGACGACTTTGTCGCGGATTTTGACGATGGCGATGGAACCGACGAGATTGTTCGGGAGGGTGCCGTCGTAGCGGTTGGCGTCGGCGCCGTTGACGGAGATGACGGAAGTGGCGAGTTTGCCAGCGGAGACGAGACCTTTGTAGCGGTCAGCGGCGGTTTCGAAAGATTCACTGCGGATGACGACGCGGAGGGCAAGGATGGTTTCGTTGGTGATTGGGGGGACTTCAGCGGGGTGGAGGTAGGCTTCGAAGTCGCCGCCTTTTGAGGCGTCTTTGGCGACGTAGACACTCCAAGTTTTCGGGTATTTAAAGGAGAAAGTGCCGTAGTCGTCGGGACCGGTGAAAGTTTTATAGTCGAGTTTTTCGCGCTCGGCGAACTCGGCTTCGAGTTTGTCGGTGATTTCCTTTTCGCGGGAGACGACGGCGGCGTTGACCTTGGAGTCGACGTCGGCGGAGGCGAGCTGGTATTCGTTGTAGAAGTAATAAGCGAGGAGTAAGCCGCCGATGAGGAGGAGGCTGAGGAGGATAATGATGACGGTTTTGATAAGAGAGCTGTTGCCTTGTCGGGCGAGTTTGGCGGAGCCGGAGGGGGCGATAGAGGGAGCGGGCGCACTCGTGACGGGAGGCATAGAGGGGGGTTGATTAAACATAATTTAATATTAGCATAAACAGAACAGACAGGCAAGTAGCTTTAGTTCGGTTTTGTTCAGGTGCTCCGCGAACCCTATAATTTTGACACATATTCTCGGTCTTCGACCTTGACCCGCTCGTCGTTTCGGAAGGCACAGAGCGAGCTCTGGCTTTCTCTCAACTCCTCGGGGTTTCACTCAATCCTCGCAAATGCGCCTCGGGCAACACCGGTCGTCGATTTGCTCGGATGAGGAAAATGTCGTCAAAATTATTGGGTCTTGTGCGCAATAGAACAAGAACCGAACAAGAGCTACTTGCTGAAGTCTTTTGCGATTATCTCTATTTTGTTTTTAAGATTATCCAAATCTTTTTCTATTTCTTTTGCTAATTCAGAGGCTTCTTTATACTTCGCCTCGGCTTGGTCGAGGTTGAAGTCGTCGGAGTAGAACCATTGGACTTGGGTGTTGAGTTTAGTGATTTTCTCGTTGATGGACATTTTCTACCTTTGCATTTATTATTTTATCGTATGTTGTAATTTTTACAACGTTTCCGGGGGAGAAGTTGCCGGTGACGATGCTGTAACCTTGTCTCAAGACGGTTTCGGGGTTGAGAGAGGCGAGGACTTTTTCTGTGTTTTTGAGGTCTTTTTGCGCAGATTCGATGCGCGCTCTAATAATACCGTTAACAGAGGTGAGCGAGGCGGAGTTGGTGGATTTGAGGGTATCAAGATAGTGTGATAAATATTTGGCGATGCCGAAGAGGTCGCTGCGGAGCTTTTCGCGTTCGGCGGTCTTGTCTCGGGTCAAAAGTTCGGCGGCGTTGGTCGGGGTGCTGGCACGGAGGTCAGCGGCGAGATCGGCTAAGCTAACGTCGATTTCGTGACCGATGCCGGTGATGACAGGGATTTTGGAGCTGGCGATTTTGCGGGCGAGGTCTTCGTCGTTAAAGACGGCGAGGTCGTCTTTTGAGCCGCCGCCACGGACGACGGCGATGACGTCGACGGGTTCTTGTTCGTTGAAGTATTCGAGGGCGCGGATGATTTCGTTACTGGCGGCGAGACCTTGGACGCCGCAGTTGGCGACTTTGAGCGTGAGTCCGCCCCAGCGGTTATTGAGGATTTTGCAAAAGTCGGCGTAGCCGGCGGCGGTAGTACTGGAGATGACGCCAATGGTGGTTAAGTTTTCGGGGAGGGGGCGTTTTCTGGTGGGGTCGAAGAGACCTTCTTTTTCGAGCTTAGCCTTTAAGAGGTCGAAAGCTTTTTTGATGTTGCCCTCGCCTTTTAGCATGATTTTTTGGACGGTGAAAGAGAAGCGACCGAAGTCGGTGAGTTTGGGCTTGCCGAGGGCGACGAGTTTGGTGCCGTCTTCAAGGGGGACGTGGAGGTTGAAGAGGGGGATGAAACAACTGACGGTTCCCTGTTCATCCTTGAGGTCGAAGAAGCCCCATTTGCCCTTGCTGGTCTTGAAGTTGCTGACTTCGCCCTCAAGTTCGATGAGGGGAAAAGCGTAGTCGAGGGTTTGATTGGTGATGGCGATAAATTCGGAGACGGTGAAATGAGGAGTCATGGGTTTATTATAACAAAAAAGCTCCTGTTTAGGAGCTTTTTAACAAACTAACGGACTTCGACGCGGACGCGGGGGACGGATTTGCCAGAGAAGTGGGACTTTTTTGTTTTAACGAAAGTGACAACGCCGTCTTTTTTGGCGTGGATGGTGAAGTTGCGGGACATATAAGTGCCCTCGCCGGCGAGCTTGGTGCTGCCAGTTTGGCGGACGAGAACTTCGCCAGCTTTAACTTTTTGACCACCAAAGCGCTTGACGCCGAGGCGTTGACCAGCGTTGTTGTGGACGTTCTTTGCGGTACCGCCCGCTTTAACGTGTGACATATTATTTCTTCCTTAATGCTATTATATCTCGGGCGACGATCTGACCCTCCCGATAGTAAAGGAGGTCGCTCTGCTCCAAGTTTTTGAACTTTTTAACATTATACCCCAGTTTCTCCACTTCGTCAAGGAGATTTAGGCGGGAGTAGGTGCCATCAGGACGGAGCCAAGCGGGGACGGCGATGACGACGGGCGTGTCTTTTTTGGCTTGGCTACTCAAATTTTTGAGGAAGCCGAGAATAATGGTGCGGCAACGTTCTTTTTCTTGTTTTAGTTTGATGTCGGCGGGGGGCTGAGACATTGGTTGCCCTAAAAATGCCTCGCAGGCGACGGCGTCGAATAAACGGTCCCAACAGTAGTTGGTTGCATCGCCCTCGATGATATAAGATTTGTCGAAAAAGTATTTTACGTCAGTTTTTGCTAGTTGTTCCACGAGCCACTGCATATTTTTCTTTGAATATTCGACCATGCGCGGCTCGAGGTCGGTGCCGTAGGGGGTGTAGCCCATAATAAACGCCTCCTGAAGGATGACGCCGGTGCCACAAAATGGGTCGAGGAGGGTGGCATTTTTTGGGAGAGGACCACAGAGGTTGATGAGGATTTGGGCGAGCTTAGGCGGAAGCATGCCGACTTTGGCGTCTCGTGCGGGGCGGGCTTGGTCACGCTTGGCGTATTTGGTAATGTTTTGGACGCCTGTCAAGTTGAAATTCCCGAAATCCGTCATGATAATTTCAACATGATTTGGCTTTTCTGCAAGTTGGTGATGGTGCGAAGTGGCGGTGGACAAGACGGCGGATTTGTTTTCTAATACACGAACAGAACGACCGTTTCTCTGGAGGATTTTTTTGAGCTTCAAAGCTTCACCTTGGGCTTTAAAGGCGTTGGCGTGGCGGCGGAAGTCGGAGACACCGAGAGTAATTTTGCCGGTGGGGAGGTCGGCGAGAGAGTCGATGAGATAGTTGAAACCGTCGGGTAGTTCGACGGCGATTTTTTGGGTGCCACCGAGGCGGTTGATATCAGGAGTAGTATCGCTTGTAAAGGTGGCGAGAGCGGGAGTTTTGGGGGCAGTATTTGGGTCAAAATTGCGGAGATTTGCTTCGCGCTCCAATGAGGCGTTAAAATGCGGTTCGACCTCTGTAAAAAGGCTTTCCAGTTCAGCGAGGGAGAGTTTTGGTTGGCGACCTAAAACGGCAAGATATTTCATAGCTAAATCATAACATTTTTAGTGGGATTTTAAAAGCATAAGAAACGCCCCGCTTGAGGCGGGGCGAAGTTTAGAAAGGGATATAAATGGTTAGGCGGGGGCGCGAACCATGTCGTTGAAGTTGCCGTAGGCGACTTCGGCGTACTTGTTGCCGAGGCGGAAGCCGACGGAGTAGTCGACAGTGCCAGTCTTGCGCAGGCAGAGCTTGTCGGGAAACAGGTGTGTTTCCAGAGTGATGCTCTGGGCGGGAGTCTGGCGGGGCAGGTCGAGCGAGGCGTCAATCAGTTCGCTGGTGTCGAACAGAGTGGCAAGCACGGTCAGGATGCCGTTTTCGTCGTCGAGCGTGACGGTGCTCTGAATCCCTGGGACGGTAGACAGGAGCTGGTTCATTCGGGAGAACGAATCGGCGGTCTTGCCGTTGAGGAACCTGATAGTGCGCTGGCAATGTTCAAGAGATAGAGATTTTTTAGTCATGTCAATCTTCCTCTTCTTCCTCTTCTTCCTCTTCTTCTTCCTCCTCGTACTCTTCGTTTTCTTCGTCGTCGAGGCTGGTGTGGAAGTAAGCGTTTTCTTCGACCAGGAAAGCAGCAAGCTCGTGGTCGTCGGTGGCGATGTTGAGTTTGGCAATACTGCCGTCGTCTTCGTCAAAGGAGACGTTGTAGGCTTCACAGAGTTCGGGTTCTTCCCCGTTGTCGGTGGGGCGGAGGAAATAGACGCCGAGATCCAGACGCTCGGTGTCAAGCGCGGTCATGAGGGCGGCGATGGAAACGGAGAGGTCAATCGTGGCTTCGCCATTGAAATCGTCGTTGGGCTTGCAGTAGGAGAGGATAATCTGGTCGTAGCTGAGGTTGATGCAACAGAGATGTTCGGACTTGAACTTCGTCGTATCGATGAACGGACAGGCGGTGTTGATGATGTCTTTGATGACAGGGATGAGCTTCTGCTCGCCTCTGCCACAATCGAGAGTGAGTTCTACGGCGTAGCGGTCACCCTCGACATTTTCCGGCCAGACAGTGAGACGATTAATCTCAAGAGCCATGGGGTCCGAGTGCACAGCACAGAACATTTTACCAACTTCCTTTCTATGATGAAATGTGCGTCGTTAGACTGTACTATTATATCATAAGTTGTCGAAAAAAGCAATTCTGAGTGGAGCTTGGGACTTCGGGTTTTAAGTTTTAGGTTAGGCGGACTTTTTAAGGGCGGCGCAGTTTGCCTTGAGCCGCTCGAGGAAAGCGGTTTGAGCGGCGGGGTAGTTCTGGTTGTCACCTTGCCAAGCTTCGAGGGCGGGACCTTGGAGGGCGCGGGCGTAGGAGAAAGTAACTTGCCAAGGGAAAGGACCTTGGTTGGTGACTTCTTGGAGGTTTTCTGTGGCTTGTTCTGGGGTCTGTCCGCCAGATAGGAAGACGACGCCGGCGAGGCCTTCGGGGACATATTTTCGGAGGACTTTGGCGGTCCAGTCGCCGACTTCTTTAGAGGTGGATTGGGTTTGGTATTGTTTGCCGGCGAGAACCATGTTGACCTTGAGGATGGTGGCTTTGAGGTCGACTTCTTGGCGGTTTAGCTCGGCGAAGAGTTCTTTAAGGATGATGCCAGTGATGGCGGCGGAGTGCTCGACGGGGTAGTCGCCGTCGAAGACGACTTCAGGTTCGACGATGGGGACGATTTGAGCGTTTTGACATTTTTTGGCGTAGGAAGCGAGAATTTCCACGTTTTTATAGACGGCGTTTTTGGTCGGGGTGGTGGGGGTGATTTCGAAAGCGGCGCGCCACTTAGCGAAGCGGAGACCCATGTCGAAATATTCTTCGAGTCGTTCGTCGAGACCGGCGAGACCGAGGGTGTATTTTTCTTGGCTGTTGGGCATATTGGCGAGACCTTTGTCGACTTTAATTCCGGGGATGATGCCCTTTGAAGTCAAGAATTGGACAAAGTCGCGACCGTCGTCGGCGGTTTGGCGGGCGGTTTCGTCGAAGAGGATGACGCCGTTGACATATTTTGCTAAATCTGGTGTGGTGAAGAAGAGGTTGCGGTAGTCGCGGCGGTGTTGGAAATCGTCAGGGATGTGCATGGACTCGAATTTTTTATGGATGGAACCGCCAGATTCGTCGGCGGCGAGGATGCCTTTGCCGGGGGCGACCAGCTGCTTTGCCATTTGGCGGAGGTCGATTTGGTTGGCGCGGGCTTCTTCGGCGAGGTCTTCGAGAGTGTCGAGAGTGGGGGTTTTGTCGAGTTTGCAGTTTTCGATTGATAATTTGCTCATGAGGAGTTGTTCCTGTTTAGATTTGCCAATAATTTTGCTCGCGAGAAGTGAAGCGGCGACGATGGAGTATGTGGTGAGGTGGGTGAAGAGGGCGGTTTTTTCGAGGTGGCGGAATTTGATGGAGGTTTTGCCGCATTTGATGCCGGTTTCAGAGAGTTCGTAGATTTCGCCTTTAGGGGTGACGCCTTTTAGGGACGTGTCGGTAAAAATAATGTCGGCGCGTTTTAAGAGAGGGAGGGCGGTTTCGTTGAGCCTTTTGGGGGCGTAAAAGGCAAGTTTTAGGGAGGGTTTAGCGTCTAATGTCTTTAAAATGCGCTCAGTGAGGTCTTTTGATAAAACCGCCGACCTATCCACGTAGAGCCAGTCGAAGCCACTAGCATCATTAGAGAAAGAGGTAAGGTGGCGCTCTGTGGGGACGAGATAGGTGATTTGGTCACCAGCGGCGAGGATGTAACGGAAAGTGGTGCGGGGGTCATCATCGGAGGAGATAGTGGCGGAGAGGCCGAAGTTTTCGAGGACTTCTTTGGTGACGGCGGCGCCGGAGAAGATGCTTTCGCGCCCGAAAAATTCGTGACCGCTGTCGTTGAAGCCGAGGTTGAGCCATTTGACGCCGTTTTGGTCGGTTTCTAGGGATTCGTGGTGTTCATTAAGACGGAGGTAGATGTCTTTTAAGATATTGCCAACAATGAGAATCTTGCTCATGGTTAAATTATAGCACAAAAAAGAGCCACTTGAAGCGGCTCTTTTGGGTTTATTCGGATTTTTCTTCGGCAGCTTCGGCAGGTTTTTCACCGTTGTCGGACGGAACGTCGGCAGCGTTGACTTCGCCGGCTTCAGCGGCGGCTTTATCGGCAGCTTCGCGAGCTTCGGCTTCGGCGACGGCGTCGTAGACGTTGGCGATGACGGTGTCGGGGTCGAGTTCTTTATCGGCGAGTTCGACGCCAGCAGGGAGGACAAGGTCTTTGACGAAGAGCTTGTCTTCGACCGTGGCAAGTTTCGAGGCGTCGATGTTGAGTTCTTTCGGGAGGTCGGCGGGCTTAGCTTTGACGTCGATTTCTTCGAGGACCTGATCGAGGGTGAGGTGCGCCTTGGAGGCGTCGGAACCCTCGAAGCCGGTCAGGATGATTGGCGTGGTGGCTTCGACGAGCTTGTTCGCGGAGACGGCTTGGAACGAGACAGCGATGATGCGGCGAGAGACGGGGTCGAGCTGGACGTTCTTGACGATAGCCATGGTCTTTTTGTCGTCGACGACGAGGTCGATTGGGCTGTGGTAGCCAGCGAGCTTGAGGACCTTTTCGGTGTCGTTGTAGGGGGATTTGGCGAGGATTTCGGACTTACCGCCGTAAATCACAGAGGGGACAAGTCCCTCATCGCGGAGGGCGAGGGCTTTCTTGCCGGTTTCGGTGCGGACAGTTAAGCTTAAATTATAATCGGACATAGTTACTCCTTAAAGTGATTATAGATATTATACCTGATTTATAAGTATTTGGCAAGATACTTACCGGTGGGGGTCTTAGCTTCGCGAGCAAGGGCTTCCGGAGTGCCCTCGGCGACGATGGTACCGCCGCCTTGACCGCCCTCGGGTCCCATGTCGATAATCCAGTCGGCAGATTTAATTACGTGGAGGTTGTGTTCGATGATAATCATGGAGTTGCCGCCGGAGACAAGCTTGTTTAAGATGCTAAGGAGACGTTTGACGTCGTGGGTGTGGAGACCGGTGGTCGGCTCGTCGAGGATGTAGAGGGTCTTGCCGGTGCTTCTGCGCGAAAGTTCGGTGGCGAGTTTAATGCGCTGGGCTTCGCCGCCGGAGAAAGTGGTGGCGGGCTGACCGAGTTTGATATAACCGAGACCGACTTCTTGGAGGGTTTTGAGTTTGTTGAAGATGGCGGGGAGGTTTTTGAAAAAGTCGCAAGCTTCGTCGATGGTCATGTTGAGGACGTCGGAGATGTCTTTGCCCTTGTATTTGATTTCCAGGGCTTCGCGATTGTAGCGTTTACCGTGGCAGGCGGGGCAGGTGACGTAGACGTCGGGGAGGAAGTGCATTTCGATTTTGTTGACGCCGTCGCCTTGGCAGGCTTCGCAGCGGCCGCCTTTGACGTTGAAAGAGAATCTGCCGGATTTGTAGCCGCGAACTTCCGCCTCGGGTTGGGCGGCGAAGAGGTCGCGGATGGCGGTGAAGACGCCGGTGTAAGTGGCGGGGTTGCTGCGCGGAGTTCTGCCGATTGGCGATTGGTCGACGATGACGACTTTGTCGAGGTGTTCGATGCCGTCGATGCGGTCGTGGAGACCGGGGACGGTTTGGGCGTGGTTGAGGCGGGCTTGGAGTTCTTTGGCGAGGATTTCGTTGACAAGAGTGGATTTGCCGGAGCCGGAGACGCCGGAGACGACGGTCATGACGCCGAGCGGGAACTTCGCCGTGAGGTTCTTAAGGTTGTTTTCCCGGGCGCCGACGATGGTGAGATATTGGTCTTTTTTGGGTTTGCGGCGCTTGGTCGGGGTGTCGATTTTGAGTTCGCCGCTTAAATATTTGCCGGTGATGGAGTCTTTGTTTTTGATGATTTCCTCGGGCGAGCCGGCGGCGACGAGGCGACCGCCTTTTGAGCCAGCTTCGGGGCCGATGTCGATGATGTAGTCGCTTTGGAGCATCGTATCTTCATCGTGTTCGACGACGAGGACGGTGTTTTTGAGGTCGCGGAGATGTTTCAAGGTGGCGATGAGCTTATCGTTGTCGCATTGATGGAGACCGATGGAGGGTTCGTCGAGGACATAGAGGACGCCTTGGAGACCGGAGCCGATTTGGGTGGCGAGGCGGATACGCTGAGCTTCGCCGCCGGAGAGAGTGTTAGCGGCGCGGCCGAGTTCAAGGTAGCCGAGGCCGACGTCTTGCATGAACTGGACGCGTTCGCGAATTTCTTTCAGGATGGGGTCGGCGATTTGGTGTTCGGCGGGGGTGAATTCGAGGTCTTGGTTCAAGACTTTTAAGGTTTGGTCGACGTCGAGGCTGCACATGTCGACGATGTTGAGGTCGTGAATTGTGACGGCGAGGACGGCGGGTTTGAGGCGGGCACCATGGCAGGTCTGGCACTGGCGGACGCGCATGAAGCGTTCGATGTCGTGTTTGACGAATTCGGAGACGTCGGGGTTATTATAACGGCGCTCGAGGTTGGGGATGACGCCCTCGTAAGTGGTTTCGTAGACGGTGCCGGCGGAGAACTTGCCAGAGCCGGAGACGGTGACTTTATATTTGTCGGCGCCGGTGCCATAGAGGATTTTTTCGATGTCCTCAGACTTGAGGTCGCGGATGGGGACGTGGATGGAGAAGCCGTGTTTTTCGCCGACGGAAGCGAGGCGTTTGAGCCAGTAAGAGTCATAGCTGATACGGTTGAACGGGCGAATGCCGCCCTCGGCGATGGTTAAGTTGGGATTGAGGACGAGATTCGGGTCGATTTCCATGCGGATGCCGAGACCGGTACAGGTGGGGCAGGCGCCCTCAGGGGCGTTGAAAGAAAAGAGGCGCGGCTCAAGTTCGGGGATGAGCTCGTCGGGGTGGAGCGGGCAGGCATAGCGCTGAGAAAAGGTGATGACTTCGTTCTCTTTAATGTTTTTGCCGTCGACGGAGGTGGAATTGTCGTTAATTTTGAGGAGTTTGATGATGCCTTGCCCGAGTTCGAGGGCTTGTTCGATGGAGCCGGCAATGCGAGTCTGGAGGTCGGGAGAGAGGATGAAACGGTCGACGACGAGTTCGATGTCGTGGCGTTCTTGTTTTTCTAGCTCGGGGAATTCGTCGAGCGCGTAAACGATGCCGTCGACACGGACGCGAGAGAAGCCTTTTTGAGTGTATTGTTCAGGGATGTGGGCGAATTCGCCTTTTTTAGCCTGGACGATCGGGGCGAGGAGCATAAGTTTGGCGCCGAGAGGGAGCTTCATGACTTCATTAACGATATCTTCGACAGAGCGGCGAGAGACTTCGCGGTGGCAAATCGGGCAGTGAGGGACGCCGACGCGAGCGAATAATAAACGGAGGTAATCATAAACTTCAGTGACAGTGGCGACGGTGGAGCGGGGGTTGCGGGAAGTTGATTTTTGGTCGATGGAGATGGCGGGGCTGAGACCGGTGATGGAGTCGACGTCGGGTTTGTCCATGACACCGAG
This sequence comes from uncultured Candidatus Saccharibacteria bacterium, assembly GCA_964425805.1. GTDB lineage: Bacteria > Patescibacteriota > Saccharimonadia > Saccharimonadales > Saccharimonadaceae > Nanosyncoccus. The sequence continues at coordinate 423 of CAYRNS010000015.1, read as the reverse complement.
GAACATACGAGCGTAGGAAGAGAGAGATTCGACGTAGCGGCGTTGACCCTCGGCGTAAATTGTATCGAAAGCCAAGCTCGACTTGCCCGAGCCGGAGAGACCGGTAATCACGACGAGTTTGTCACGCGGGATGTCAACGTCAATGTCTTTGAGGTTGTGTTGCCGCGCGCCGCGGATTTTAATATAATTCTCTTCCATGTTTTTCTCGCTCTTAAACTAAAGAATTATAGCACAGTTTAGCGGATTTTTCCAGAGCTTAGTAGCGCACGGGGAGATTGCGTAGATACACCGTCCTCGGATTGCTTTCTTTGTTGGCTTCGGCGTCGCCCCAAAGGTAAGTAGAGGGGGTGTAGTTGACGATTTCTGCGGGATAAGCGAGAGTGTTGCCAGCTTCGGCAGGGTCGCCGCCAGTAGTGCGCTTGA
>CAYRNS010000014.1:0-18913 GCA_964425805.1 uncultured Candidatus Saccharibacteria bacterium | reverse complement strand
AGAAGCTCTCCGGTCCCCTCTTCGACCGCATCGACATGAACATCACGGTCGCTAAAGTCGAAAACTCCGACCTCCGTCAGAAGACTGCCCTCGACCCGACCGAACCCACCGAACACAGTGTTGTAAAAAATAAAATTACAGAGGCACTAGACCGCCAACGCGCCCGCTACGGTCACCCCGACGTCTTTAACTCTTCCCTCTCCTCTCACCAAGTCTCCACTCTTCTCCGCCTCACCGACGCCGCCGAACACGTCCTCCAAAACGCCTCGGAAAAGCTCAACCTCTCCGCCCGCTCCTACTTTAAAGTCATCAAGGTCGCCCAAACCATTGCCGACCTTGACGGCTCCGACGTCATCGACGCACCCCATCTCACCGAAGCACTCACCTACCGCAAACGCTAGTCCACCCCTTGCAAAATCATAAAATTTTTGCTATAATGTAAAGATAAGGTTAAAGAGAAAGGATCACCCCCATTAGTAAACACAACTCACGCACCAAACTCAACGGAGAAATTCGTTATCCTGAAGTACGCGTAATTGGAACTAATGGAGAGCAACTCGGCATCATGTCGAGCCGTGAAGCCCAGTTTCTCGCCCGTGACGCTGGCGTCGACCTCGTCGAGATTGCCGCTAACGCCAACCCGCCTGTCGTCAAAATCATCGATTGGGGCAAATACCAATACCAAAAGATGAAAGAAGAGGCTAAAAATCGCAAAAAGGCTCGCGAAAAACAGTCCGAGCTTAAGCAGATGAAAATCGGTCTCAAAATCAGCGACAACGACCTTAACATCAAAGTCCGCAAAATTAAAGGTTTCCTCGAAGATGGCGACCACGTCAAAATCATGATTGTCTTCCGCGGTCGCGAAATGGCGCACAAGGAAGTCGGTCAAAACCTCTTGAACAAGGTTCTCAGTCTTCTCGCCGAAGACGCCGTCACCGAAGGCAAGCCCCAATTCAACGGACGCAATCTCTCGGTTGGAATTCGGAAGAAGTAATTTCCTACTTCCACGGTTCCCCGTTCGCACCTTGGCGCCATCAACCGACGCCCCGCAAATTCAACTTTGCGGAACCAATACCAAATCTAACCTAAAGGAATATTTATGCCCAAACTAAAAACGCATAAAGGCACCGCCAAACGCGTCAAAATCTCCGGCTCTGGCAAAATCATCCGCGAGCGCGCTTTCGGCAACCACATCCTCGCCAAAAAGTCGAAGGCTAGGAAACGCAACATGAAAACCGCTGCCGCCATCAACGGCAAAATCAAGAAAAACGTTAAGACCGCACTAGGAGTTTAAGTCATGAGAGTCAAACGTGGCGTTCCTGCCCATGCTAAACACAAGAAAACTCTGCAAGCCGCCAAAGGCATGCAACACTATCGCACCCGTAGCTACCGCCTCGCCAAACAAGGCGTAATCAAATCCCTTCGCTACGCTTATCGCGACCGCCGCAATAAAAAGCGCGACTTCCGTTCCCTTTGGATTACCCGCATCAACAATGCCTCCCGTGAACTCGGTCTTTCCTACTCCCAGCTCATCGCCGGCATGAAGAAAAAAGGTATCAACCTCGACCGTAAGGTCCTCGCTGACCTCGCCGTCAACCAACCGGAAGCTTTCAAAGCAATCGTTAACACCGTGAAGGAGAAATAACATGGCTATTTGCGAAATCACCGGCAAAGGTAAAATGTACGGCCACAACGTCTCTTTCTCTCAAAGAAAGACTCGCAAAGTCTTCAAGCCCAATGTCTCGAAGCGCACCCTTATCATCAACGGTCAAAAGGTCAAAGCTAACGTCTCGACCTCCGCACTTCGCACCTTGAAGAAAAAAGGTCTCATCGATTCCCCCAAAGCTAAAAAAGCTTAACCAAACAAAAAACTTCCCTAAGGGAAGTTTTTTGTTGAGCTATCTTTAAGCCGGATTTTGTAACCCGCGAACAGGTCGGCAATCATCTATCTAGGCATTATATTGCTATAATGCTCGCGCGGTAATCGTGCATCCTCGGACCAAGGTATCTAGCACTCCTTGCAGCGAGCAGGGTTTGCCTCCGGCATATGTCACCATATACCGCTGTGAGCTCTTGCCTCACTCTTTTCACCTTTACCAGTCTCGCCGGAATACCGACAAATCTGGCAGTATAAGTCTCTGTGGTACTTTCCCTAAGCTTACGCTCGGTCGCCGTTAGCGACTGCTCTGCCCTTTGCTGTCCGGACTTTCCTCTTAAAACCAGTTGCCCAGCCTCAAGCGATTGCCTTTCAAGCTCCCCGTTATTTTACCATATCCGAATCAAAATGTCTATCTACCGCCAGATTCGCTTCCCTGTCCGCCTCCCCGTTCAGCTCTCTCTTCACGTGCACAAACGACACCGCCTCAAAACTCTCTGCCACTTTCTTCCGAATATCCGCATAAATCGGCAAAAGATCCCGATTCTTAATTTTATAAATTCCGTTCATCTGATTAATCATCATCAAGTTGTCCCCCACAAACCGCACTCGCTTCAACCCCAGTTCCGCCGCTTTCGCTACCCCCTCTCTGAGCGCATAATACTCCGCCACTCTACTCGTTGCAAACCCCACAAACTCCCCTCCTCTCGCCAACGTCTCCCCGTTCTCCCCCACCACATAATACCCAATTCCTGCCGGTCCTGGATTTCCTCGGCTACTCCCGTCAACATACACCGTCGCCCCGTTCACCGCTTCTCTCACTCCGTCACCCGTCGTTTCAACTTTTATTTCTTCCTCAAGCGCCAAAACCGCCGCCGTTGCCTCGTTAATCCTCACTTTAGAAAACTCATTTCGCCTCAAAAACTTATACGCCGAATACCTTTCATTCGGCTTCAGCTTCGTCATGTCCGCAATCTTAATCTCATACACAATGCAAAGATTCGCCATCTGACTCGCCCCCTCAAACGCCAAAAACGTCACCACGTCCCTCAGCTTCACTTCTTTGACTTCCACACCGAGATACTCAAGCGCCGTTCGCGACATCGCCTCTTCCGGCTGCTCACCAAACTTAATCTTCCCCGTCGGCAACTCCCAAAAAACAGGCTCGGTACTCCGACCTGTTCTGCGTTTCATCAAAAGAACTTCCCCCTCCCTCCTTAAAATTCCAACGACTCTAATTCGTTGCTTCATCCCACCACTTCCAATATCTTACATATATATTATATATATTAATATAAGGTATACCCTTACCGGCCTATTTTCCCTGCTGATTTGCAAGGTGGGTAAAATCTTATGCGCAGTCTCCACGGAGGCTTGCCACGAAATCCCGTAAACATAACTATACAGAGAAAATTATGCTACCAGTAAAGGTACAATTCTATTATATCAGGTTACTTACCAATAATCCAGTAAAATCCGTCCAAAATCCCGTTCATCACCCCCGTCATCACCGAAGAAAATACATTTCCTCCCACCAATATTAATATATATACTATAAATATCCCTACTTTCTCCATCTTGTCCATAAACTCCCTCACTCCGTCCGGCGCAAGCGCATACAAAATTCGCGACCCATCAAGCGGCGGAATCGGAATCAAGTTGAACACACCAAATCCAAGATTAACGAACACTAAATTCACCACCGTTGCGCCTAAAAATGTACTCGCATCCACAGTTCCCGTCCCCTCCCAAATCAAAAACCCCACAAACGCGAGTACAAAATTTGTCAGCGGTCCCGCCGCCGCTACCGCCGCCATCCCCCAAACCCCGCCTTTGAGTCGATGTGTGTTCACCGGCACCGGCTTTGCCCCACCAAACACCACCCCTCCCATCAAAAACGTCAACAGCGGCAACAACACCGACATAAACGGGTCAAGGTGTTTAATCGGATTAAGCGTCAGCCTCCCGTCCTCTTTTGCTGTCGTATCCCCTAAAAGATATGCCACCCCTCCGTGCGCCAGCTCATGCAGCATCATCGAAAAAACAATCACCACCAGTACAGAAACCACACCAACAATATTCATCACGCCACCTACTTTTTTAGTTCAACGCTACCACTTCCAACGCCACTGGCAATGCATCAAGACTCTTCACCTTATACTTTTTCTCCGCTTTCGCAGAAACTTTTAGTTCACTCACCATCCCATCCACGTTCCCCATCGCAATCACGACTTTCGGGTCAATCTCCCGAATCGCTCGCACGCTCGAAGTACAAAGCACGTTTGCCACTCCGAGGTCATCCAATCCCTCTTCAATTCCCCCAATCACTCCAACATGCACTCCCCCTACTTCCGCATCATAAATCACTTTACCCTCAGCAACCGCAATTCCCCGAATCGTCACATCCCCCACCTCAAACTCCCCCGGTCCGTGAATCGCTCCCACCGACAAATTCGCGAGAATAGTTCCCTCCGCCACATTAAACGTCACGCTCGTCTTCTTCGTCACAATCGTCACGCTATCCGGATTTTTGCTTTCAATTTCGAACATATTTTTTTACCTACTCCTTAATTATTTTATCAGGATCAATTAACTCACTCACGTCCATCTCCAAAATATCAAGCACAAACCTGTCTCTCACACTCTTTCTGTACAAAAAATCTTCAATCGTGAATATCACATAATTAAGCGGCTTCCCCACTTTCTTTTCCACCAACTCTGCCCAATGCGTCAATTTCTTCGTCTTGTCATCCCCCACAATCAAAAGGTCAACTCCCTCCTGCCCAGGCATTCGGTTAGTCAACAGCATCGCCGCCAAATACTTCTTCACTGGCTTCACATATTCTTCCCAACCGCTCTCTTTCACATCTCTATCTTTAGAAAGATTCACTTTCTTAGAAAAAATCTCGTTCAAAGCATGCGCATACGGATGTTTCATATTCGCCGAATAATAAACCTTGTTATCAAACGTTTCGTTTTTCACCACCCCCACACTTTCAAGATTCAACAATTCCCTCCGCACCGAATTAATCTGCTCATCAATCACTCGCGTAATCTCGCGAACATAGTAAGACTTATCAGGATTCTCAAACAATAAATTCAACAGTTTCGCTCGTGTTTTCGAGCCGAACAATTTTTCTACCGGTGTGCTATTTTCCTTGCTCATTCTGTATACATTTTATCACAGTCTCTTCAACTTTTTCAAGCGGAACCCATACAATATTTTTATTCCGCTTAAACCACGTCATCTGCCGTTTCGCCAAATGCCAGTCGTCCATCGCATTTAACTTCACCGCTTCTTCCCGACTCAACTCCCCTTGCATATACTTCCACGCAAATTCGTATACATCCCCCAACCGCGCCGCCCCCTCCGCACCAAATTTTTTAACCAGTCGCTCCGTCTCCGCGTAAAGCTCGTCGTTAAACATTTTACCCGCCCTAAGCAACAGCCGTTTCTTCAGCTCTTCCGGCTCCCAAAAAATCCCGAATACTTTATACTTTGAACACATTTTTTGTCGGTCCGGATATTTCGCCAAATCGTCTTGTTCCAAGCTGCCATTTTTTCCGTTCAAATTTTTTATACACTCACCCCGCCTCTTGTCATAACTCTTCCCCGCCACCTCAAACTTGTAATCAAAAATTAACGAATCAATATACAGCCCCGTCCCTCCGACCACCATCGGCACTTTCCCCCTCTGTTCTATATCAAAAATAACTTGTTCAGCGTATTCTTTCCAATCTCTCACTGTAAACCTCTCCCCCGGCTCCACCAAATCAAACCCGAAATGCGCCACCCCCTCTCGCTCTTCAATCGAGGGCTTCGCTGTCCCCACATTCATCCCTCGATAAATCGTCCGCGAATCCGCAGAAATCACCTCCCCGCCAATCTTCTTCGCTATGACAATGCTGACTCCGGTTTTCCCGGAGCCAGTCGCGCCCACTATCACTGGTACTACATTTTCTCTAGATATTTTTTCAAATCTTTCAATTTAATAGTTTCTTCTTTATCTTTCAATCTCATGGACACTGTCTTCCCCTCTTTGTCTTTCTCGCCCACAATCAAAATCACTGGCAATTTCATAGCAACAGCTCTGCGTATCTTCTTCCCTAACGAATCGTCCGAATCATCAACAGTATAGCGAAGCTTATTATTCTCCACCGGCTCGTTCAACACCACCCCTCTCAGAACTTCACTCACCTCATCCACATATTCAGCAACCTTATCGTTCACGGTCAAAACTCGCACCTGCTCCGGCGCCACCCACAGCGGAAACCACCCCGCCGTATGCTCAATAAACACACTCATAAACCGCTCAATCGAACCGAGTGTCGCATGATGAATCATCACTGGTCGCTCTTTCTCGCCTTTCTCGTTCACAAACTCCAGACCAAACCGCTCCGGCTGCACAAAGTCGAGCTGAATCGTCGCTACCTGGTGTTCTCTTCCAATTGCGTCCTCCGCCATAAAGTCAATCTTCGGTCCATAAAACGCGGCCTCGCCCTCCATCTCAAAGAAATCCAGCTTATTGTCAATCGCCGCCTGCTTAATCTGCTTCTGCGCCATCGCCCAAAGCTTTTTATCGCCAAGATATTTATCTTCATCCGACCGATACGACAACCTCGCGCGCAACTTCTCCATCCCCATCTTCGTATAAAACTCTTTCACGATAGAAACAAGGTTTGCAATTTCTTCCTTAATCTGCGACGTGCGGCAAAACACATGACTATCATCTTGCGTCAGCGACCGCACGCGCGACAACCCGCCCAGCTCTCCCGTTTTCTCATCACGATAGTCCGTCGTCGGCTCCATATACCTGACCGGCATATCTCTATACGTGCGCGGTCGGCTGGCAAAAATCTGCGTGTGGTGTGGGCAGTTCATTGGCTTCAACGCGAACTCTTCCCCGTTCACTTGCGAATGCACCATAAACAACTCGTCCCCAAACTTCGCATAATGCCCCGAAGTTTTATAGAGGTCAACTTTCGTAATATGCGGTGTCCAAACTCGCTCAAACCCTGCGCGCTTGCGCAAAGAAAGCGAATACTCCGCGAGCAAATCCCGAATCAAGGTCCCTCTCGGCGTAAACATCGGCAACCCCGCCCCGACTAAGTCGGAAAACGTATACAAATCTAGCTCTTTCCCTAACTTCCTATGGTCACGCGCTTTCGCCTCTTCCTGTCGCTTCAAATACTCATCAAGCTCCTCTTGCGTTGCAAACGCCACACCATACACGCGCGTCAGCATCTGGCGCTTCTCATCCCCTCGCCAATACGCCCCCGCCACTTTCATGAGCTTGAACGCCCCAATCTCTTTCGCTTTCTCAATGTGCGGCCCCTTACAAAGGTCCTCAAACACAACTTTCTCTTGCGGGTCCATCATCGTATAAAAACTAATCGTCTCGCTCTCTGGCAGTTCCTCAATCAACTCTTTCTTCAACTCTTGCTTCCCCTCAACCGCCCAATCAAGCGCATCGTTCCGCGATTTCTCACTCCGTTCCATCGTAAATCCACGCTTAATCAGTCCCCGCATCTTCTTCTCAATCTTCGCTAAATCTGCTTCCGTGATCTTCTCCGTTCCAAAATCCATATCATAATAAAATCCATCTTCAATCGCCGGTCCAATGCCAAACTTTGTTGTCGGATAAAGCTCCAGCACCGCCGCCGCCAAAACATGGCTCAGCGTATGTCGCATTTTTTCTACTTCATTTTCTTTGCTCATACTTTATCCTTTCTTATTTATAATTCGTCTTTTAGAAAGCGTCAGATTAGTAGTTTCTCCGAACGAAACGCGATTTATCATCGAGTAAGTGAGGAAAACTGCTAAGCTGGCGCTTTCTAATGGCAAATTTGGTGGGTCGTGGGGGATTCGAACCCTCGACCTCTTCCGTGTAAAGGAAGCGCTCTAGCCAACTGAGCTAACAACCCATAATACTCTAAAAATTATACTCTAATTTTCACTTTATCGCAATCTCATATTCTTTCATCTCCGCATTTTCAAAATGCACCCCGTGAAAATTCGTCTCTTGCGTATATCCCAAAATCGCAAAATTGAGCGCCCTCAGCAACGCCCCGTGCGCAACGACCAAAACTTGGTCCTCACCACCATAATTCTTCTTCAAATCCGTCAAAAACTCCTCCGCCCGCCGAAGAACTTCTCGAATCGGCTCCAGCCCCCTCTCGCTATAGTTCAATTTCCTATCCAAAATATCGTTCTCCCCCACACTCGCCCAAAACTCTTCCATGCTCTTCCCCTCAAACTCGCCAAATCCTCTCTCGACCAACCTCTCGTCATACAAAATCTCACACTTTCCTCCGACCAAAATCTCCGCCGTCTCCACCGCCCGCTTTAAAGGCGACGCAAAACAGACATCAAACTCAATCCCCCTCTTCCGAATCTCGTCCCGAAGCTTCTCAACTTGAAAAACTCCCGTCTCGTTTAGACCGACTCCCCGCCTCCCCTGCATCCTCCCCTCTCGATTCCACTCCGTCTCCCCGTGCCTCACCAAATACAACTTCATAACTCCGTAACCTCCTCAAACCTCCACTTCTGCTTTACTTCGGGATATTTTTCATAATCTACCTCGCTCAAAAACATCTCCAGTGGTCGGATATACAACCCGCCATCCCCATACAACTGTCGATACACCACATATTCAGAAAGATCTTCCGAATGTTTCGCCACCCCCTCCACAATATAGCACTTCCCCTTAAAATGTCGGTACACCCCATGCACTTTTAACTCTCTCATTTACTCCTCCAATGTCTTACTTATTAAGTATAGCAAACTCTCTGCTAAACGCAATTGCATGAAAAAAGGAGCCTCTCGGCTCCATTTCGCTATTCGTCATCAGTAATGTACAAATTATTTATTCAGCTCCAAATACTCTTCCAGGCACAGCCCGCCATCCATGATTTCGTGTGCCACCTCTGCCGATCCGACAAAGCGAATCTCATACGGCTCCGCCTGCGTCGTAGTCCAATCTTCTTTCCCTACCGGATAGCGGTCAATAAAACCATAATCCGGCATCAGCTCGTGCAGAATCTTAAACTGTGGCATGCTTTCCTGTCTTTCCTGAGTTTCTGCACCCCAGAGATACTGATCACCACCATAGGTGTCCCAGATATAAATCCAGAGCTGTAACCCCGTGTGGTGTCCGGTACAACCGACATCAGCAACCTTCCAAATCGGCGCATCTTTGTCAGCATAGTAGTCCGCTATCCCTTGCTGGTCTTCTTTCGACCAATATCCGGCATACAGCTGCACCAGCAGCCCGCGCTTCGCCAGCTCACTCTGGAGCCGCACGAACGCCGCATAGGTCGCTTTTTCCACCAACGACGCTTGCCCATAAGCATCCGGCACCCACTGCATCGCGACATACTCTGTTCTGCCATCCACTTCCACTGTTTCCGTCAAAACTCTGTCATATTCTCCGCCGAATTCATACGGATTATTGTCGTTCACCAAAATCAGATAGTCCAGACCTGGGTTCAGTTCCACATCGTCGATTCCGCTCGCCAACGCCACCGGCGCCAGCATTGTCATGGCCAACACCAAGACAACCAAAATCTTCCAATTCCGCATTGTAATTCCCCCTTATTTTTAATTTACACCAACGAATAGCTCCTTATATTATATCACATTTCATCAAAAAATTCAAGCGAATCAGCCTAACCCAACTAATTGTTCACGCCGTGATGAGCAAGATAGGAGTTCGCGTCCATCGGCAAGAACGCATACCCGTTTTCCATCCCATACTGAATAATCCGCTCCACCGCGTCCACGGAAAACCCTTTCGTATCGTGCTGCAAAACCACATACTGCCCATCGCCAAACCTCGACACCACATTGTTAAACACCTCATCCGCCGTCGAAGCTCCGCCTGCATCCCCCGACGACACATTCCAGTCCGCATAAGAAAACCCTCTCGCTCCCACCTCCGTCACCAACCGACTCATAATCCCTTTGCTATACACCGCACTAATCGTATTCGAACTCCCTCCAGGAAACCTAATCAAATTCGGCGCTACACCCGTAATCTTCAACACTCTGTCGCGCACCGCATACAAATCCTCAAAATACGCCGCGTCGCTCGAATAAACATACGCATAATTATGCGTATTTGTATGCAACGCCACCGTATGTCCCTCTTCAAACTCCCGTTTAATCAATGCATCGTCCCCATACCCCGTCACAAAAAACGTCACTTTGACTCCATATTTTTTCAAAACATCCAGCAGCCGAGCAGTATGCTCGCTCGGTCCATCATCGAACGTCAAATATACCACCCTCTCCCCTGCACTCGGGTTCACCACTCTCACCTCCCGCACTTTCACATTTTTATTCCCTGCCCTGTCTTGAGCCGAATATTTCACCTCATACGCTCCAGAAACTTTCACATCCACCGCTCCCTCTGTCGCCACATTCACAAACCCATCACAATTATCCTCCGCCACCGCCCCCTCTTCCGCATATTCACTCCCCAAAATCAACGTCCGCCTCTCCAGCCCGTTCAAAGTCAACTCCGGCGCCTCCACATCACGCACCTCGCAAATAATGTTCCGCTTAAACTTCTTTTCTCTCCGCTCAACCGGCTCGCTTTGCTTTCCGCCTCGCGCATCTACCACCGCCACGCTCCCCACTTCCTCCTTAGGTTGTCGCGTCAAGAACCAAATCCCCACTACCGTCACCACCACCGACAACAAAAACACCCCCACCAACATTACTCGTCTCCACCCCCCTCTCTTCGCTCGCACTAATCTCTCGCTGTTCCCCATTTCTTCGCGCCAGCTAGTCTTAATCATATCTTCATTATACACCTTATCAACGTGACCTACACCCCCACCGTCAAATCGACCCCAAACTCTTCTCTCATTTCCTCTTGAATCTTCTCGCTTAACTTCTTAAACTCTTTCATCTCCATCCCCGCTTTCACTTCAATCCTCACCGCCCCAATCGTCTTCCCGGGTCCATATTCATGCAAAACCAACCGATTAATCTTCCTCACTTCCTCGTGCTCATGAATCTTTTCGCGAATTCTCCGCACTAGTTTCTCATCCACCCTCCCGCCAATCACATCTGTCATCCCATCCGTAATAATTTCTATCGCCGTCTTAATAATAAACGCCGAAATCACCAGCCCAATCCACCCATCAATAGAAATCCCAAAAATCAGGCTAATCGCCGCCCCGACCAGTGTTCCTAGTGTCAACAACATATCAAACATCGCGTCCACCCCCGATGCCTCCAAGCTTCCCGACTGCGTTTCCCTCCCTACGCGCTTAAAGTACCTAGAGATAATAAACTTCAATAAAATCGAAAGGCAAATCACCACAATCGTCAACGGCGAATAACTCGCCACCACCGGATGCTCCACTCTCGGCACGCTCTGTACAATTGCCATCACCCCCACCGCCAGAATAATCACCCCCACAATCACCTGCGCCAAATACTCAATCCGCCCGTGTCCGTGTGGATGCTCCTTATCCGGTTTCCTCTGCGCCAGCTTCGTCCCCACCAGCGTTACTAACGAGCTGAACACATCCGTCGCATTATTTATCGCATCAGTCAGCACCGACACCGAACCAGAAACCAGCCCCACCGCCGTCTTCAGCCCCACCAAAAACAAGTTTAACGCAATCCCCACCCAGCTCGCACGATAAATCCGCTGCAATCGATTATCCATAACCTCATTTTACCATAAAAACTAATGCTCGCACAAACGTTAATTTTAGATGAGATACAAGGAAGCAAGAGTAACGGAATGAGCCGTACTTAATGGTACGGCGAATGAGTAACGCATTTGCTGACGCAGTAGCTCGCTAAAATTTACGTTTCTATTTCACGGAGACAACTTTACCAGTATTGCCGTTAGGCAATACGTAGTTGTCTCCGGTCTTCAAGCCCAATAGGGCTTGCCCTATTGGGCTTTGGTTAGAAATTTTCCCCTCCAACGGATTCGCCTCCACCGGCCCCACAATCGAATAAGTATATTCCTTTCCTGCGAGAGAAACCGTCACCGTCGCCCCAAGACCAACTTTTTCATGCCCACGGTTCGCAATCACTTTTGCACTCTTCAAAATCCCCTCAATCTCCGCAATCCGATGTTCATTAATCTTCTGCTCCGCCCGCGCCGCCGAATAATCTTCGTTCTCCGACAAATCACCAAACGCTCTTGCCGTCGCAATTTTCTCAATAATCACCTCACGCTCCGCGATGCGGCTTTTCAGCTCGTCTTCAAGCTCTTTCTTTCCCTCTTTAGTAATTTCAACTGTCTTCTTCATAAACCTCCTTTTGGAAGTATAAACATTTCAATAATACTCACTAGAGTTTACAAACTCGCCACGAATTTGTCAATACTCTCACGCCAAGTTTTTCCACTCATTCTCTCAGTTATCTCGACTTCATTATTTTCCAAAGTTCGATCTGAAATTATCACTCGCACTGGCACCCCCATCAGCTCCGAATCTTTCATCTTCTCCCCAAACCTCGCGTCTCTATCGTCCAACAAAATCTCTTCCTCACGCCCCTTATAAATCTCCAGCGCTTTCTCGAGCCCTTTCTCTCCCATCGTCACCACGTGATATTTAAACGGCGCCACTTCTTCCGACCAAACCAGCCCTTTCTCGTCCGCAAACTTCTCCACAATCACCCCCATCACGCGGCTCACACCAATTCCATAGCACCCCATAAACACCGTCTCCGAAGTCCCCTCTTTGCTCTGGAACTTCAACCCCAACGGCTCACTATACTTATATTTGAGCGTAAAGATATTTCCCACTTCCGCCCCCGTCCCCTCCGCAAGTTCCTCGCGCGTCACACCCAAATCTCTCAAAACCTCATCCTCAAGCACTTCCTTGTTCAAAACCACGCTCTTATCTTTATTATAATAAACCGTATCTTCCCCCACCGGCAACAATGTCTGGTACTCATGTGAATACTTCGAGAACACACCCCCGCTCGCAAACGTCTCAAACGTCTCAGCGCCAATTCCCAGCCGGTCATAAATCCGCTTATATGCCCCCTCAACTTCCGCATAAATCTTCCTGTGTGTCTCTTCATCCGGCGCAAAACTGTACAAATCTTTCATCAAGAATTCGCGCGTCCGCATAATCCCCGACTTCGCACGCAACTCATTCCTAAACTTCGTCTGAAACTGATACACCAACGCCGGCAAATCCCGATAACTAGAAATATAATCCCTGAGCAAATTCGTCAACGGCTCCTCATGCGTCGGTGCCAACCCTAGTTCTCCCCCCGCCGCCAGCTCTGTCTTGAACCATACGTCCATCTTCTTCGCATCCCACCTGTCCGTCTTCTTCCATGGTTCCGGATTCTGCAACGCTGTCAACTGCATTTCTTCCGCCCCAATCTTATTCAACTCTTCCCGTATAACTTTTTTAATATTCTCAATCACGCGAAGCCCCAGCGGCAAATAATCATACACCCCAGCCATCTCTTTATGAATATATCCCGCCCGAATCAGAAGCTGCGCATTTTTCGCCGCCTCGTCTTTCGGCGCATCTCTTAAAGTTTTCACAAAAGTCTTCGATAATCTCATAATACCCCCATTATACCATAAAACAAGAAAAACGCCCCCGTAGGGGCGCAAGTAAAGGTTCTTGTCTCAAATTCTGATGATAATTTCGGTGCGGTCATCTCTGACCATGATCATCTCAATGCGATCCGGCACAAAGGACAAAGTCATCTTGTCGTCATAATAACCAGATTTCTCCCTGAATACCAGCTTCGGCACCATATCTTTCTCCATCCTGATTTCATAGAGCTTTCGATAGGATAACCCGGCTAAATGCTCGCGGAAATATCCCGCATGAGCCTCTCCGGCTGGCAGCTGATACATCTTTCCATTCGGTCCTTTTGCTTCTCCCATCATGATTTTTCCTAATTCATAGCAAGCTATCAGCTTCTCTGTCTCTTCAAGAGGTTTTCCGTCCTCCCCCAAGACGTCAATCCTCATCCAGTCACTCTTTTCGTCCCTCCGAAGTACCAAGTGAAACAGTTTCAAGATAATCCCTCCCATTATATAAATTTGAGAAACAACAAACCAGCCTCCAAAGCTAGTTATACTCTTATTATACCACAAATCCCGAAAAAAGTAAACCCATAATGTTAAGCAGGGAGTCTAGAAGTTCGCTATTTCCTAACGACCTTTTTGGTGACATCAAAATTCTCCATATAACGCCCAACTAACAACCTCGTCTGCGAATAAAACGCCGCCGCACTCGAATACACCAGCGCAATCACCGGCGCCAGTACCCACTGCAACACCATCGAAATCTTCTTCGTCTTTCGATATCTCGCCGGTCTCTCTGGCAACATCCGGAGACTCGCAAATATCGTCACCAAAATCCCAATACTCGCTATCGTCTGCACCGTCCCCACCACCATCGGTAAGTTAAACACCGTCATCCCCCTGTCGGAAAGGTTCATAATCATCGGCACCCACCCGCCAAACGCCACAATTGGTGCAATCATCGCCCCTGTTACGTGTGAATCCAGCAACCGCATAAACTTCGGAAATGTCTTAAAAAATGGCACTTCCCTGTTTCTATCAAACAGCAAATTCCCCACATACGCCACGTCGCTCGCCCCATAATCCCACCGCCGAAGCTGAATAAACTGCGCTTTCAAAGTCTCCAACACCGTATCGTTCAGCACTGCATCCTGCCCAATCGGCACCCTAATCGGCACCACGTCATACTCTCCCCTAAAGAAGAAATAACTCCGCCAATACTGGTGCCCATCTTCCACAATCGTCCGCTTACTCCAATAATTCATATCTTCAAGCGCCGCCAACGGTTGCGAATGCGACGCAAAATTCCGAAGTGCATGCGGACGCATCGTCTGAATCACGTTAAAAAATGAATTACTCACTGCAATCACCCGCATCGGCGCCGCCGCATCCCAAATATTGTTCGTAAAAACGCAAATCGGCTGATAACTTCTATGTTGCCTCTCCACATTGTCTCTAACGCAAAACTCATACGCCAACGCATCCAAATACTTCGGACTCATCTGATTATCACTATCAATCGTCGTCACTATCACCCTCTCTCTGTTAATATGCTTTTGAACAATATATTTACTCAAAGCTTCTCCCGCATAACAGAGGTTCGGACCTTTCCCTTTTATCTCTCCTTTCAACCCGTCCGGATGCTTCACCAGCAAAAAATCCTTAAAATCGTCCTTGAACAATTTTTTTAACTCTTTCGCCGTCTTCTCTATCTCCTCTCCGCCTCTCTCCTCATAACCCAAAACAAAAATAATCCGTTTACTCGAGAACGTCGAGTTCTTCACCGCTTCAATACTCGGTCGCATCGTCTCAATCCCCTCATTATATGCCGCCATAATCACTGCCTGATACACCTCGCTCGGTCTCAAAAACTTCTGTCTCGCCTCCGAATCGCTAGAAATCCGCTTCAGGTTCGCCACGTGCATCGCATAGTCATATCCCCCCGAACTCTTCGCGTGCAACCTCTCGTACGCTTCGTGCGGATTCTCCAAATCTTCACACCTCTGTCGCCAATCCACTTTCTCCGCCGCTTTCATCGTATTGAACCCGCCATACGTCCGGTACGCAATCCCCACCGCTTTTACCAGTGTCGTCGAAATAATCGCAATCAAATATACCGCCCCCGCAATCGGACTAAAATACGACAACACAAACAACAAAATCACCCCTATATAAGAAATTGCCCCAGGCAAAATCTCAAAGAAACGATATTTTCGCGTCCGCCTCCCAAGCGGTATCTCAAGACTCCGTCTCACTTAAATCTCCCCAAGCAACCTCAAAAGCAACACAAACGCACCCACCGCCACTAGAATCGACAGTAGAATCATCGTCACGGCAAAACCCTTTCCCCTCCGCTCATACGCTTGAATCGCAAACAAATTATGCAACACCCCCAAAATCAAACCCAAAATCGGGAACACCGCCATCTCCGCCCATCCCCCCGTTCGGTATCCACCCGAATTCCAAAGCGACAACGGATCTCCTCCCGTGAACCCACCGATGTCCGAATAACCAATATACATCGTTGTTCCCCCTGCCTTAAAATGAATCAAAGTATGCAAAATCAAAAGCAACCCAAGCCCAAACAGCACCAACATCGCCACCAAAATCCCCTTATCTTCCCTAAAAATCTTCTTCACCCCCGCACGAATCTCTTTCATATTCCTCATTATAACATAAACAAAAAAATAAGACCATGCAGTCCTATTTGTGGCGGACTCGTTATGCGAAGCATTCAAGGGTCCGAACACAGAAATGAAAACTTGTTTTCAATTTCTGTGGCGGACTCGACGAGACTCGAACTCGCGACCTCTGCCGTGACAGGGCAGCGCTCTAACCAACTGAGCTACGGGTCCAACTACAGGGTATTATATATTATAATCTCTATTTTTTCAAGTAATTTTTTCTATTGACATTTTCAAAGTCCTCATTGTATCATTGTATTATGCAAGTAGCACAGTCAAAAGAAGAAGCTCTCCACTTTAATTTCAGCAGTGGAAAGTCTATCTACCTCCAGCTAGCTGAAAAGCTGGAACTTTCGATTGTCGCCGGCACCTACCGCCCGGGGGATAAACTCCCCTCTGTCCGCGAGCTTGCCCTTGATGCCAAAGTCAACCCTAACACGGTTCAAAAAGCCCTTACTCTCCTTGAGCAAAAAGGCCTTATCTCGACCGAGCGCACCAACGGCAAATTCATCACGACGGACCAAGACCTCTTAAGCGCCGCCAAACTCGCACTCGCTCATAAATACACCGCTTCTTTTCTGATTAAAATGAGCGACATCGGCTTCTCTAAACAAGAAGTCGAGCACCTCCTTAAAACCACTAACGCTAATCTTAAAGGAACCTCTAATGAAGAAATCAACCTCCCGTCCCTCCCTTCTTGAGGTTAAACACCTCTCGAAAACCTACGGCGACAAAACTGTCCTGAAAAGCATCAACTTAGAACTAAAACCCGGTCAAATCTACGGTCTCCTCGGTCGTAACGGCGCCGGCAAATCCACCCTCCTAAAGCTCATGAACGACCTCCTCGTCCCAACCGAGGGCACCATCAAATTCAAAAACAAACCTCTCGGTCCCGTCTCTAAGGCCCACATCTCCTACCTCCCCGAGCGCACCTACCTCGATAAACACACCACCATCAAACAAAATCTCGACCTCTTCGCCGACTTTTACACAGACTTCAGCCTCAACAAAGCTCATCAGCTCCTCAAAGACTTCGACCTCTCCGAGGACATGAAACTCAAAGAAATGTCCAAGGGTATGCAGGAAAAACTCCAGCTCGCCCTCGTCATGTCGCGCAAAGCCAACCTCTATATTTTGGACGAACCTCTTGGCGGTGTCGACCCAGCCGCCCGCGACCACATCCTCGACACCATCCTGACGAACTTCGAAGACGGCTCTTCTCTCCTCATCTCCACCCACCTCATCTCTGACCTCGAGCACATCCTCGACCACGTCTTCTTCCTCGACCAAGGACAAATCGTCCTCGACGCTCCCGCGGACAACCTCCGCGACCAATACAACAAATCTATTGACCAAATCTTTAGGAGTAAATTCAAATGTTAGTCAAACTTTTCAAACTCGATTTCAAATGGGTCTATCAAGTCCTCCCTTACTATCTTCTCGGTCTCCTCTTCGCTTTCCTCTTGAATCTCGTCTGCTTCCACCTCCCCAAGACTCCCATCACCTCTTTCATTCTCACCTATATCGCGCCCAGCCTTATCACCGCCCTCACCATCTCCGGCCTCATCAACCTCCTCATCCGCACCATCATCCGCTTCGCCGTCAACTTCTATGGTGACGAATCCTACCTCACCCACACCCTCCCCGTAGAAAAATCCACTCTCTTCCACTCTAAAATCCTCGTCGCCCTCACCACTGTCCCCGTCGCCCTCCTTGTCATCTTCTTCGCCATCTGCGCAGAAAACCTTGAGTTCACTCACATCCTCACCTCCTACTTTGACTTCCTAAAAGCCACTCCCCTCGCCTCCATCCTCGCCATCTTCACTGTTTTCCTCGAATTCGCCTTTATCTACCTCTGCTCTTTCACCGGCATCCTCCTCGGTCACCGCGCCGCCTCCGGCAAAAAGCTCCGCTCCGCCCTCTATATCCTCGGTCTCTACTTCGGCTCCATGATTCTCTTCTTCCTCACCCTTTATCTCCTCGGCTTCCTCTTCCCCTCTCTCGCCGCCAACTTCAGCTCCGATGCCACTGCCTTTGACAACCTCTCAAGCATCCGCCCCACTCTCATCACTTCCGCCATCTTCTATACCATCGCGAACCTCATCCTCTACTTCCTCGGCAAAAAGACTTTCGCTAAAGGCGTCAACGTCGAATAGGCTTAACCTTGCATTAAAATCTCCCGCGTGTTAAAATTAAATTAATTAACATAAGGAGTTATTATGAATTCATTAACCACAAACCAAGCTATCGCTGCTGGCGGTATTGTTGGCGCCTCCCTTGCTACGATTGGTATCTTTGGTCTTGCCATCTACATCCTCTTCATCATCGCTTGGTGGAAGATTTTCACTAAAGCTGGCGAAAAGGGTTGGAAGTCCATCATCCCAATCTACAACATCTACGTCTACTGCCGCATCATTGGCATCAACTTCTGGATTTATGCTTTCGGTATCCCTGTCGCTCTCTCCATCATAACTTCCATCGCCGCTGGCGGACAAGTCGACACTTCTAATCCTTCCACTCTTGTCGTCATCCTCTCTTTCCTTAGCCTTGGCTACGCTATTTTCCTTGCCATCTACGAAGCCATCAAGCTCGGTGACGCTTTCAAGAAAGGCACCGGCTTCAAGGTTGGTCTCGTTCTTCTCACCAACATCTTCTTGCTCATCCTCGCTTTCGGCAACTCCAAATACCACAAAGTCGAAGCCAAGAAATAATCTTCAAGATTATCACAAAAATCCCCCACAAGGGGATTTTTTGTGTTATACTATAAAAAGTCGCGGGTATCGTATAACGGCTATTATGTATCCTTCCCAAGGATGAGACGA
>CAYRNS010000013.1:0-23428 GCA_964425805.1 uncultured Candidatus Saccharibacteria bacterium | reverse complement strand
AGGTGATGAAAGGCGGGGCGAGTTATATCGTGAACTCGGGGATGGTGGCGATGCAAGAGTCGGCGCCGAAGCCGTTGCAATATCTTAACTGGCTGAAAGCGGCGGAAGTAACAGAAGTGATTTTGAAATAAAAAAGACCCGCAAGGGGCTTTTTTGAGACTTCCTGGTGGAGCCTAGAGGATTTGAACCTCTGACCTTTTCTACGTCAAAGAAACGCTCTAGCCAGCTGAGCTAAGGCTCCATCAAACCAATTTGTTAAACGATTTTGGTGAGCCGGGAGAGGCTCGAACTCTCGACACCGGGCTTAAAAGGCCCGTGCTCTAACCAACTGAGCTACCGGCCCAAATCTTTTATTATTATAACACTCATTTATAAAAAAATAAACCCTAAAATGCGAAATCGGGCGCCCTCGCAGTTTTGAGCGCCCGATTTTAGAGAGTTATGCTTTATTTTCTACCGCGGATGTTTTTGCGGTAATCTTTCTTTTTGCGGCTGATGAGGATGAACGCGACACCCGCGCAGCCAGCGAACGCAATTACGGAAGTAATGATGATGTCGGAGCTGGCAAGGTTAAGATTGCCGAGGAAGCGACCAGTGTTCGGGACATCGGGAGCGGGCGGTTGGACGTAGCTCAAAGCGTAAACGGTATGGGGGGAGCTGATCACGGCATAGTCGATTGTGTCTTCGCCTTGTTCGCCGGTATCTGGGTCGATTGTCCCCGGAGTGACTGTGGCGCTATACGCCGTGACGAGGATGCTGTAGTCGCCAGTGGTGAAACCGTAGCTAGTGAACGGCAAGACGACGCTTTGAGAACCAGCGACATAGTTACCGTTTTCGTCAGGTTCAATAGTAACTACGATTGGTTCGTCGAAAAGTGGATTGCCGTTGCCGTCGACGGGCATAAGTTCAATCATGGCGACGCCGTCGTCGTAAATTACGTCAGCAATGGGGTCGTTGGTGCTGGCGGCAGAGCCGGTTTGGACAAGTTGCACCGGTACATATTCAAACTCGATGTAGTCGTCGGCGGGCTTGCCGATGGGGCTGTCGGCGGAGGCAGTCAAGACATAGCGACCGTAGCCGAGGTTGTAATCGTCGAGGTTAATCGTCACTTGGTTGGTGTCAGAATCGTAGTTGAAAGTCGGGTCGAGTCTCTCCGGATCCGGGTTAAACCTTGGCAGGGCTACTTCAACGACGATTGGGTTACCCTCGTCGTCGACTTTGATGTTCCCCTCTTCGTCTAGTTCATAATAGCTTAGCGTGAAGTCAACGTACTGAGAGTTTTCATAGGTGAACGTGACGGTTAATTCTGGCGACGTCGAGATATAATCCGTCTCGGGGTCGTCAATTTTGATGGCTGGGTAGCGGTCATAAACCGTAACCCGAATTACATCTGTATGCGAATCGGACACGCCCTCAGCATAGGCGCCGTTCGCAGGCAGAAGGTAGGCAAAAACGGTCATCGCAGCAACAAAGGCTAGACCGAGAAGCCCAAGAAAGTTTTTCTTGCTTTTTTGCATAACTCTACACTCGCTTTTTTATTTTTAGTGTTTGTTTGGACTCGCAGTTCGTTCGCGGCTACTCTACACAACGAGCCTAGACGAACGTTCTTTACGTTTCCTAAGCAAGATTATAGTCCAAACGACAATGCTTGTCAATAGCAAAAGCGCAATCACGACCATAAATGCCGGCAAAATCAGAATCACGTGGGAATCGGTGCGAGTTTGGTCGAGGGCGTTGACGGTGAAGTTGACGTTGAAGATGCCGAAGAGTGGTGCTTCCGCCCAAGAGGTCGTAAACTTGCGTTCGGTGCCGGGGAGAACAATGAAGTTGTCGGAATTTGCGTAAATGGGGGTGCCGAAGATGGACTTGACGGTCAAATCGTAGACGGCGAGAAAGTCGGTGTTGCCAGTGTTCTTAACTTTCGTCATGGCGTCGATATTTTTGGCGGAGAACATACCCGTGAGAGAGAAGTCGGTGATTTCTGCGATGTCGCGAGTGTCGCCGTCGCCGTGACCGAGGAGGATGAGCGAGACGCGCGAGACGGAACCAATGCCGGCGGAAGTGCCGGAGCCGGAGAAGTCGTCGGTGTCGATCGACTCGGCGAAGATAACGCAATATTGTCCGCCCTCGGGGATATCGTCAGGAACGGAAACGCGGTAGATAATTGAGCGTTTTTCTCCAGCCTTGATTGTATAGACTGGATCTTTAACGAAAGAGCCGGAGTCGTCTTCGAAAGTAATCCAGCGCATAACTTGATTATAGTTGGTTTCGCTGGTGAAGTCGGCGTCGTAATCTTCGTTGGTGACGGAGTAAGGCGCGGTGTAAAGCTTGAATTTGTAGTCTTTCGGGCTGAGGTTTTCAAGGGTGAATTGGTAGTTCTGAGATTGACCGGCTTTGATTTGGATGGCGTTAGCGACCGGCGAGATTTTTACGGCTGCCGCTTCGGCGAAAACATCAGAACTCGAAAGCGTGACTCCCACCAGGCTCAGGCAGACTACGAGTAGTGACAGCAGTTTTTTCATAGTTATGCTCCTTAGATGTTAAATTTATCTGCGCTCCCGGCGGAGTTACGCGAGTTTGCCCGCGTGCGGCGGTCGTCGCGACGCTTCGCAATGACGCGGGCGACGATGGTGAGGATAATCAGGGCGATGATGGCAATGAACCAGATGGGGCAGATGAAGATGGTGCGGGTGGTGATTTCAGCGTCGTTGAGATATTCGGTTGTTAAGGTTGCCTTGAAAACGCCGAGGCGAGGAACATCGTTGACAACGAGAGTGAGGGTGCGGGAAGTACCCGGGAGCATAGTGTTGGTTTGAGGAGCAGCGTCTTCATAGACGACTTCGTTGGAGAAGAAGTTTTTGATTTCTAGGGAGTTTTTAACTTCTTCGTCGATGTTGCCTTGGTTTTCGAGGCGGATAGTGGCGGTGATGGGCGGGTTAAGCAGGAAGCTTGGGATGTCGGTCGAAATGATCTTCCCCTCTTCGCGAGTTTCGCCGTTAATATGAGCAAGAAGAACCATGCCGACGTTGGCGTTATATCTAACGGACTGACCAGCCTCGTTGGTCTCGGCGAAGAGGGCGGCGAATTGACCGCCACCCGGGGCGTCGTATGGGACATTAATAGTATAAGGTACGTTTTTTACTTCCCCTGGCGCAATTGTCCCACTGCTTTCTGAAAAGGAAATCCAACTGGTAATTTGGGTATAGCCGTTTTGTATATCATAAATAGCTTCATAATCTTCGCCGGATACTTGGTATGGTTTTGCGGTCATGGAATATTCAAGATCGGATTGCCCAGTGTTCACGAGTGTTATGTTGCCGTCATAATTAGCGCCGGGGTCAAGGGTGACGCGCTGAATAGTCGGAGAGAGCTGAATACCAATCTTTGAGTCTTCCGCAAAAGCGGCATTAGCACAGCCAAAAGAAACTAAAGCTCCAAGAACGAGCGCGGCGATTTTTGTGATTCTAAACTTTCTCAAAATTACCTCCTGAATTTACTATCATATATTATATATGAACCGAAGATAAAAAACAACCGCCTTTTTGGCGGTTGTTTTTTATTCGTGCTTAATTGAAATTAGAGCGCGAGAGTCGTTGCAGAATAAACGATAGTAGCTTCGTAAGCACCAGAGAGCTGGTTGTTGGAAGGCACGATACCGAAGTTGACGCTGTATGTGTTGTTATAAAGACCAGTTTCACTTGCAACGTCGGTTTTGCTTTTACCGCTGATGCGGGTCGCTTCAGCAGGGATGCCTAAGAAGTTGCCGGAAAAGTCAGTAGCGGCGGTTTTAGCACCATCGGCGATACGATAGCCCCAAGCGCCATCAGAAGTATCACTGGCTGCCTTATCGGCGAGAGCCACGCCGCTAGCGGCGGTAATGGTTGGGATGATAATCGATTCGCTGTATCCATCGGCGATATCCGTAGTACCAGTGGCATATGCGGTAATATAGCGGAGAGCAGTTTTGCCGTCTTTTGCAGCCATCTTTAAGTCATAGCCACCACGAGCGTTGGTAGTAACCTTAACTTGATGGATGAGCGTAGCATTGAGCTTGCCAGGAGTCAAATCGACTTTAGAGATTTTTGAGTTGTCGCTCAAAGTAGCTTCTTTGTTATCGTTCGTGAGTTCGATAGAGATAACATCGCCGACGACGCCACGGACAGTGCGGGAAGCGGTCGGGTCGGTCGTGACACCACCGATTTGACCATCAGTAGCGAAAGCGCCGAGAGGTAAGAGTGCCATACCGAGACCAGCCACAACACCAAGTCCGGCAATAATATTTTTGGATTTAACCATTGTTATATTCCTTTTGTTTTTAGTTTTTGTATTTATGACCTTTTTGTAACTCTTATTATACGCTTGCGCTTAAAAATGTCAAGGACTTTTTAATGATAATTTTAGGTTTGTTTTTCCTGTTTGCGTTTTTTGGTACGGTCAATAAAAGCATAGATGAGCGAGGCGAGAAACAGCCCCGCGAGAACCAGGAACCAACCAGGGGCGACGAGGACGAGAGATTCCTTGACGTTATATTTGTCGGCGAAGTCGATTTCCTGCTGGACTCGAAAAATGCCGAGGAGAGGGGTGTCGTTCCAGACCTTTTCATTATAGAGGGTAGTGTCGGGGATGACAGAAGAGATTTTTGGCGATTCTTCGTTGGTGTAAATTTCTTCGTCGGAGAAGAGGGGGTAGATACGGAGGGTGTATTTCGCGGGGATGTGGACGTTGCCGGAGTTGATGACGAGAGAGCTGGTCTTGATGGGCTGGTCGAAGAAAAAGGCACCGACGTTGTTTTCGATGACGGTTCCCTCTTCGCGGGTTTCGCCCGCGACGGTACTATATAGCAATACGGCGATTTGGGACTTAGCGGAGACGGCGATGGATTCGGTTTGATCCGAAGTTTCCGGGTCGTCAGCAGCGACAAGAAAACTAGCATACTGACCGCCGGCAGGAGCGTCTTCGGGGACGGTGATTTTGTAATGGACTTGACGTCGTTCTTGCGGAGCGAGTTCACCCTTAGGGGATTCGATTTCGATCCAGTCAACGATTTGATTATAGTCGCTGGGGTCGGAAAAAGTTGGAGTGTAGGATTCGTCGAAAAAGTTGAGCGGAGCAACGGAGATGGAATAGCGCGAGACGACGTCGGCAGTGGCGGGGTTAAGTACGAAAAAGTCTCCCTCGTAAACTTCCCCTGGAGTCAGGGCAACCTCAATAAGCCCAGGCGAAACGGCGAGGGGGGAGGAAGAATTAGCTGGCATTGATTGAGAGGGTGTAGGTTATGATACCGGTGTAAGTGTCGGCGGTGGCGTGACCGGCAGAAAAGCCGTAGGTAACGTCAAATTCTTGATAACCGTTGTAAGAGTAGGTTGAGTCACCGTTGTCAGTGAACGTGTTGCCGGTGGCGACTCTTTTGTCGGTGGCGTTGGAATAAGGGATGGCTTCAAACTGGTTATTGTAGTTGCGGGCGATGTTGTTGATGGAATCGGTGTAGTTGGCACCGGCGGGGGCGGTGGTGTTGCCGTTGAAAGTGCGTGAGACGCCGGCGACTTTCATGAGCCAGTTGGAATTGGCGCCGGTGAGACCGTTGCTTTTGATGCTTTTAATCGTGTACGAGTTGGCGGCGAGGGTGGGGCGCATCTCGGCTTCGTAAGTGGTCGCGTTATAGTAAGTTGAAGTGGCGGTAACGTTCCAGCCGTGTTGGCAAGTGTTCGGAGTGAAATCATTGTCGGCGAGGAAGTTGCAGGAGACTTGATAGCGGGTGGTGCCGAAAGCTTCAGTGTGGTCACCAACGTTAAAAGTGCCGACGTATTTATTGTTGGTCGAATCATAAGTAGAGGTGCCGGCAGTCGCGGTGTGGTCGACGGCGAGGAAAGAGATGTAGCCGTCGATTGTAGCGCTGACGGTATCGACGCTCTGCGTGATGGTAACGGCGTGCGTGCCGAGCGGGAGCAAGGTGACAGAAAGCCCGAGCAGACATCCAGTGATGGCGACAAGTCTTGACGACTTTAGCATTCTCTAACTACCTCTTTTTATTTTTTGCTTACTTATTATTATACGCAAGCGGGATGATAAAGTCAATGGTTTTTCGGCAATAATTTGACGGTTTTTACTCTGTTCGGAGCGCCTCGACGGGGTCTTTTTTCGCGGCGGATTTTGCCGGGATGAGACCACCGATGAGCGTCAAGATGACGCTGAGAGCGACGAGGATGAGTGCAGAAGTCGGATTCAAGGCGGCACGGATGTTGACGCCATCGGTGAAGTGGGCGAGGATGGCGTTAATGAGCGGGATGAAGAGATAGGAAATGCCGATGCCAATGGCGCCAGCGAGGAAGCCGATGATGAAAGTTTCCGCGTTAAAGATGCTGCTGATGTTGTGCTTACTGGCACCGATGGCGCGGAGGATGCCGATTTCTTTCTTGCGTTCGTAGACGGAGATGTAGGTGATGATGCCAATCATAAAGCTAGAGACGACGAGGGAGATAGAGACGAAAGCGATGAGAACGTAGGAAACTGCGTCGACAATGACGCGGACGGAGTCCATGAGGAGACCGGTCATGTCGGAGTAGTTGATTTCTTGGTCTTTGTCGTGGGATTCGTTGTAACTCTTGATGAAGTTTTTGAAGTTTTCCTTGCCCTCGAAGCTAGAGAAGTAGAACCAGAGCGAAGAGGGGTCGTCGAGATCTTGGTAGCCGAGCGCGGTGAGGTTGGATTTTTGGCTGCGTTCGGTGTTTGAAGAGATGGCGGAGACGACGCGGGTAAGTTCCTCCTCGGTGAAGTTGAGCGAGAAAGCTTCAGAGACGTCGCCGCCGGTCAACATTTGCTGCTGAAGTTTGGCTTGGTCGATGGAGATGAGGTCGGAGAAGTTATAGTTGAGCTTGCCCTCTTCTTGGTCGAAGCGAGCGCCAGAGAAGACGTCGATGTCTTTCTCTTCACGTTGTTTTTGGACGACTGCGGACTTTTCTGCGCGTTTGATGATTTCTATGACGAGGTCGGGGCGGTAATTGATGCCTTGTTCAAGGGCTTCGGCGGTTTGACCGTCCTTGAGCGTGACGATGCCGACGATTTTGAGCTTGATTGACTTGTTATCGTAGATGTCTTTTAGGTAATCTTTGTCGGTGGACATATCTTCGTAGACGCTGTATTTGTCGTTGTATTTGTAGAGGTCGCTCGGAACGATGGCGCGGAGGTCGAGGTTTAACAAGTCTTCATAATTCAAGAGGAGCGGGTTGGTCGCTTCGGCATCGGAAGATTCACCAGACATGAGTTTCGCGACAAGGCTGTCGAGTTCTTTGGTGTCTTTTAGTCCGAGTTCGTAGGCAAGGAGGTCGCTTATTATGCCCTCGTTGCCGAGGTTGATGACTAATTCGTCGTAGTTTTCCGCCCAGCGACCGGCGAGAATCTTGTATTGACCGTCTAGGGTTTCTCGGTCGTTGGTGAGCGGAGTGTAGAGCGACATGGAGCTGCCGGTCAGGTTGGAAATCATACTGGCGCCGCCGCTGAACATACTCGTGAAAGTATCCATGGGGTTAAGCTTGGCGAGAGTGTCGGTGGCGTCGACGGTGTAGATGGTTGGTTCGATACCATAGCCGACGGTGAGGGATTTGACGTCGTTTTTAAGTTCGTCGGCGTGGTCGTCGTAGTATTTTTTGAAGCTCTTGAGGTCGTTTTCGGCGACGGTTTTGAGCATATTGGTGAGGACGGGGTATTCGGCGAGTTGCTTGCCGGCTTCAGTGCGGAGGTCGCTATAAGATTTTGCTTCGTCAGTAGCATTGGCGGTCATGAGACCCGCCATTGAGAAAGATTCCTCGGTAATCATCAAAGGGTAGGAGACGAGGACGTCGTTTTCTATGCTGTCCACGTAGTTTTGGAAGCCAGTGGAGACGGCGAGGATGAGGGCGATGCCGATGATGCCGATTGATCCAGCGAAAGCGACGAGAAGCGTGCGTGCCTTTTTAGTGAGGAGGTTGTTAAAAGATAGTCCGAGAGCGGTTTTGAAAGACATGTGAGTTTTCTTAGACTTCTTTTGATTTTGCTCGTCGTCCATGCGAACGCCGTGAGAAGTGTGGACATGGGAATCGGAAGTGATTTGACCGTCCTTGAGGCGGATGATGCGAGTGGAGTATTCGCGGGCGAGATCAGGGTTGTGCGTGACCATGATGACGAGCTTAGTCTTAGAGATTTTCTTTAAAATCCGCATGATTTGTTCGCTGGTCTCGGAGTCAAGGGCGCCGGTCGGTTCGTCGGCGAGGAGGATGTCAGGGTCGTTGACGAGAGCGCGGGCGATGGCGACGCGTTGCATTTGACCGCCGGAAAGTTCGGCGGGGCGCTTCATCATATGGTCGCCGAGTCCGACAGCCTTGAGAGCGGCGCGGGCGCGGGTCGTGCCTTCCCTTTTGGAGATGCCCGAGAGAGTGAGGGCGAGACGAACGTTGTTTAAGATGGTTTGGTGAGAGATGAGGTTGTAGCTCTGGAAAACGAAGCCGATGCGATGGTTGCGGTAAGCGTCCCAGTTGGAATCTTTGAAGTCTTTAGTCGAGACGCCGTCGATGATAAGGTCGCCTTTGTCGTAGCCGTCGAGACCGCCGATGATGTTGAGCAAAGTGGTTTTGCCGGAACCAGAGGGACCTAAAATGCTGGCGAATTCACTGTCGCGGAACGTTAGCGAGACATTGTCTAATGCTTTTTGATGGAAACTACCGGTCTTGTAGACCTTAGTGATATGTTTTAACTCTAACACACTCTCTCCTTTATCTTGTCTATTATATATGGTTATGCTTTGAAAAGCAAGAAAAATAGCCCGTAAGGGCTAAGTTTTGTTGTGGTCCCCGAGATGGGACTCGGACCCATAACCCGGTAAAGGGAGCGGATTTTAAGTCCGCCGCGTATACCAATTCCGCCACTCGGGGACGTGGAGGCGCCGTTCTGCGAAGCAGTCAAGGTGCCAAACAAGTAAATGCAAGCTCGCTCGCGATTTGCTTGGAGGCGCCGACCGGAATTGAACCGGTGTACAAGGTTTTGCAGACCTCTGCGTAACCACTCCGCCACAGCGCCTTATTCATCTATTATAGCATAGATTTAGTAAAAATGCGCCCGGCGAAGACGCATTTTTGGTTTGTTTTCTTTTTGGAATTTCTAGGCGGTTGTTTGTGCAAACATTTTAGCTAAAATAACTTCTACACACACCCACCTCCCCGAAACTCGAACGCCTCTCAACGTTAGATCCGTTCGAATTTCTTGTCTTAATTTTATCACAAGCAGAATTTCTGTCAACATTGATTTTCAAAAATCTTTATGTCTTAATTATAATTCTTCCCTGTTCGGTTTGTTCGGTTATTAGAACATATATATTATATATGTAAAATGCAGTAAAAAATGCCCGTTTGCACGGGCATTGAGAGAAAATTAGGGACGATAGAAACAGTGAGGCAGACACCGATTGGTCTCGCTGATGGGGATTAAACCATGTCCGAGTGCCTCGTGAGTCGAATGTTCGAGTCCGAAACCGTAGGAAATCGGAACAAGATGACGGCTGAAGACACGGGCAACGTGATAGGTCGCATGCGGCTTGGTCAGCCAGCAGACGACGAGGTCAAGTTTCTTTACCAGTTCAAGGAAATCCATCGGCGGGCGCCTGAAAGGCGGGCTGAGATTTTTGCGTGCGGTCAAGAATTCGACTTCTTGGCTGTGCTTGGGGTCGCAATAATAAATAGCGTGGTCAAGCGCAGAGGTGAGGTTGTTCGAAATGGGAGACGGCGTCTCGCAACTGACGCCCGAGAGCAGACCAAAATTCGTTTCGACTGCAGCGACGGCTTCCAAGATGGCGTGCTCGGTTTTCCCGGTGATAGTAGCGCCGACACCCGAGACGAAGCACGGACGATTCGGTCCGCGAAGAATTGCGAGGTAAACTTCGCCGTAGTTGTTGTCGAGCTGCGCGATGATGAGTTCGCGACCGTTAGTGTGCCAGTACTCGATGCGAGATTGAATCTCTTTACTGAGGAACGCAGGGTCAATGATGTATGGCTCAAGGCGTTTGTACCATGTGCGCATACAAGCATCGGCGCGGATGCGGCTCATGACGGCGTCTTCGATTGCTGTGAGCTGGTCAGGATGAGCGGCGACGCCGGAATCGTTGGCACAGTAAAGGAAATCTTTTGACCGTCCACGGTAAACCAGGTCTTCCGGAACGTAGACCGGGTGTCCGTCGAAAGTAGTACCGAGAGTCCAGTGGACGCGACGGTTAGTACGGAACGGTTTAAGACAACGTTCGCTGAGTCGCTTCTCGTCGAGAGGCGTGTAGATAAGTGGACTGAGGTACTCACAGGTTAACCGGTCGGCACGTTCGACAATCTGGCGGTCAGGGCGGGTCAGGCAAGCACGGAAAGCGACGGCTTTCATGAGCGCCTTAAACTGCGCTTCGTCCGGGTCGTAGCTAAATGACGGGGTGTCATAGCTGACGTAGTTGTTCTGGGCAGTGATTGCCAAATACAGTTCATGGTCGAAAGGAGAGACGGAAAGTTGCACTGCGGAAATTGATCTCGAATTTATCAACAGGTTTTCTTTGGCGTTGAGCCAGAGGGCTTGAGTATTGAGCGTCTGTCGAGTCATAAAGACACCTCCATCTTCTAATTTTCTGAATTTATAATGAGCGTGCGGAAACAGAATCCACAATTGGGTGAGAAAATTATATCACAAATTGACAGAGGCGACAAATTTGACTAGAAGTCGTCTGAGTCCTCGACCGCTTCAATGTAGCGGTGACGAGTGCGGCGGAGGATGAAGAGGAAAGCGCCGACGATAGTGAAAGTGGTGAGACCCCACCAGAACACGTCAAGGGTTTCGAAAGCGTAAAGGATTGGCGAACCCTCAAGGTAGGCGCGGTAAGCATCGAGAACGGCGCGATAGCGGGCGAGGAGGCTCGGACCGACAAGCGTGCGTCCATATTCAGACAGGGCGTTATACGCACCCTCGGCGGCTTTGATTAACGCGCGGGAGTTATAGTTGACGTCTTCGGGGTTCGGGAGGCGAGAAATCATCGCTTCAAACTCGGCGACTTGGTCGAGAATATCAAGGGCGGAGTTGATGATGGAGATTTTATTGTTAACGTCGAAGAGGTCGGCAAGCGAGAGGTTGCTGTCGAAAACACCGAGAGCGTCAGTGTAGCCGCTAAGTGCGTCTTCGAGGGTGGTTTGGTCTTCTGGGGTGACGTTGTTCGGCGTAATGTTGCCGGCGTGATCGTTTTGTTCAGCTTCTTCGAGAGCTTTTTCGGCATCCTTGATACGTTGTTCAAGTTCGGCGATTTTGTCGAGAAGTTCGTTCAAGTGTTCTTTTTCTTCGTCGGTAACGTGGGAGTTGTCGAGCAAATCTTCAATCTGAGACTTTAGCTCTTCGAGTTCGTCAAGGTCGTCTTTAGTAACCGTCTCAACGTCGTAACTGTTGACGCCAGTGTCAACCGCGGCGAGTTGTTCCTTGATGTCTTCGATGATGGCGAGTTTTTGATTGAGGTCGTCGAGCATAGCGTCGAGCTCTTGTTTTTCTTCCGGAGTGAGGTGATTGCCGTTGTTGGCTTCGGTTTCTTCGATGGCAGCGATGAGAGCTTCAACGGCAGCTTCGTCACGAGAAGTGACGGAATCGAGCGGCGGGATGGTGGCGTAAGAATCTTCAATGATGGCGACTTTTTCTTCGGTTTTTTCGATGGCGGCGATGGCGTTTTGATAGTCAACGAGGAGGTCAGAGACGACGCTCGTGGAGTCGTCGGCGTGGTTTTCTAAGAAGTGGGCGAGTTCAGATTCGGAAGCGCTGAGATTGTCGAGATCGTTGACATTGGTGTGTTCGAGGTCAGAGACGACGGTAATGGTGCCAGAGCCAGTAGTGACCGTGACGTAGCCAGCGGTTTGGTTCGTTAGCGAGACGTCGACATTGCTAAGACCTGGGAGGTCGAAGACGATGCCGTTTTGACTCAAAACGGCGACGTTGCCGGCTTTGTCGGTGAGGCGATAGTAAATGTTGACTGTCTTGTCAGGAGCGACAGAGACGGCGCCGCCGGTGGTTGCCCAATCGGTCGAAGCTTTGAGTTCGTCGGCGGAGAGTTCGGTGTCGGAGACGATGTATTCAATCGTGTCGATACCGGAACGATCGTCGGTGGCGGACATTTCGTAAGTCTTAGTCTCGTTGAAGAGGAGACCGAAAGTGACGGTGTGGAGGAAAGCGTTGAGGGAGTTTTCGCCGGTGGAAATGGTGCCGGTTGGGACAACTGCGTCTTTCTTTACTTCGGCGGAGACGACGTCGCTTTCTAAGCCGGCGCTAGAGACGGCTTTGAACTCGTAGACTTTAGTGTCGGTGTCGGAAGTGACGAGGAGAGAACTGGTATAAGGGAGCCAAGTTTCAGAGTCGGCTTCGCGATAATAGAGGGCGACGGGGCTGATATTGGCGGCGATGTTGCTGGCGCTGAGGGTGACGGGCTGATTAGTCCAAGTGCCGAGACGGTAGCCATGAGCATTGACTTCAACAACAGGTTTTGTCGGGTCAATGTTGTGGTAAACGACAGTTTCTTCTTTGGTGTTGCCGAATTCGTTAGTAGCACGGAAGATGTAAGTGCCGTTTTGAACGACGTCGTAAGTGCCAGATTCGAGATTGGTAATCAAAGTCCAAGTTTCGCCACCGTCGCGAGAGACTTCGATGCTGGCGACACTGTAATCGTCGGAGGCGGAGACGCCGGCGATGTCCATCGCGAGCCACTTGGTGGTTTCACTGGTGACGGTGAGGGTCGGGAAAGTTGTGCGGACGATTTCATCCCAGATTTGGCTTTCGATGTCGTCGAGAGCATGGATGATATCGTCAAGTTTTTCTTGGAGTTCTTCCCTTTCTTCGTCGGTGTAGTTGTTGCCGTAGTCGGCGAGGGCAGTCTCGAGGTCATCCTTAGCTTCTTCGAGGTCGGTTTTATCATCGACAGTGTAGCCGGTCGGGATGATAGCGTCGACGTCGTGGATGTCGGAAGTGTTTTCTGCTGCGACAGCGTCTTCGATGCGGTCGAGCAAGTCGTTAATCTTGGCGATTTCTTCTTCGACTTGTTCGCGTTCGGCGTCGGTCAAGTTATCGCCGTTTAACAAGTTTTCCGCTTCTTGTTTTAAGTCTTCTAGCTCTTCCTTGTCGCTGGTTTTGATGATGTCGGTGTTGGTTTGATTGACGATGGCGAGGTCTTCAAGTTGTTCATCGACTTCGTCGAGGCGGCGGAGCTTGTCTTCAAGTTCGCGTTTCTCAATCAAGAGGTCGTTAAGCTCGTCAACCGTGAGATGGGAGCCGTCTTCGTCGAGAGTGGCGTTGATGTCGGCGAGGATTTGCTCGATGTTTTCGCGGTCGTCGGAAGTGATGTGGTCGATGTCGGGGACGGCGGCGCCGCGGTCGGCTTCGTCCTTTATTTCTGCTTCAAGATCGGCGATTTGCTGGCGGAGGTCTTCGTAGCGAGCGATGAGGTCGTCGATGATGTCGAGCTCGGTTTCGGAAGCATGGTCGCCCTCGGCGGCTTTGATTTCTTCAAGCTTTTCTTTGGCGGTTTCGAGACGGGAGTCGTCGCTGGTCTTGAAATTGTCGCTGTTTAAGTCGAGGGTGTAGTCGCTCAGCGAACCGGTGTGGATAGTGAGGCTAGTGACGTTGCCAGCTTTGTCGCGTGCTTCGATGGCGTAAGTTTGGTTGGCGGAGAGAGAGATGATATTGTCGGTGACGGCGACGGAGCTGCCGTTGACAGTGATGGTGTCGAGAGCACGGTTGTCGGTGACGATGAGTTTTTGTGCGAGGTAATAAGTTTTGCCGTCTTCGAGAGCGTAAGTGTGGTCGGCGTCGACGTAGCCCTCGATGAGAGCGCTAGTGGCGTCGAGGACAATGCCGTCGGTGTTGATGATGCTGACGTTGCCGGCGTGGTCGGTAATCTTGAAATAGAGGACGTAATCACCCTCAGGGTCAAGAGCGACGGCGTCGTTGTAAGTTTGCCAACCGGTGGCAGCAAGAGCGGATTCCTGGGAGTCAAAAGCGGTGTTGGTCGTCAAATATTCGACGGTAGCGACGCCGGAAAGGTCGTCAGTAGCGGAGATGGCGAAGTTTTTGGTTTGGTTAAAGAAGAGACCGAAAGTAATGGTGTTTAGGAATTGATTCCAGCCGTTGTCGGAACTGGAGATTTCGCCAGTCGGGGCGGTAACGTCACGGAGGACGGTGGCGGAGACGATGTCGCTTTCGACGCCGGCTTGACTGACCGCCTTGAAGTAATAGGTTTTGCCGTCGGCAGAAGTTTCTTCGGCAACAACAACGCCGTTGGTGTATGGTTGCCAGTTGGTGCCGTCTTCGGAGTAATAATAGGAAGTGGTGCCGACGTTGATTGTGAGGCTTTCGACAGTGAGCGTGACGGGTTTGTTAGTCCAAGTGCCCTCAGCGTAACCGTTGGTATTGACGCGG
This sequence comes from uncultured Candidatus Saccharibacteria bacterium, assembly GCA_964425805.1. Taxonomy (GTDB): domain Bacteria; phylum Patescibacteriota; class Saccharimonadia; order Saccharimonadales; family Saccharimonadaceae; genus Nanosyncoccus. The sequence goes on along the minus strand of CAYRNS010000013.1, from coordinate 8,989 downwards.
ATGACGGGCTTGGCGGTGTCGAGGTTTGAATAGGTGATGCAGGTTTTTTCGCTGACATTGTCGAAGTTGTCAATGGCGCGGTAACAGTAAGTGCCGTTTTCGGTGATTTCACGCTCGGCACGGTCGCCGTCTATGAGCTTGACCCAAGTTTCGCCACCGTCGAGGCTTTCGTCGATTTCTTTGACGCCGGAAGCGTCAACGGCGATGATGGTGGCGTCGTCCTTGATTTGGATTAAGCCGGGATTGGCGATGACGGAGATGGTTGGAGGGGTGGTTTCGGGGTCGGTCGTGAAGCTGACGACGTCGGAACTGATGCTTTGACCCTCAGAGTTCTCGGCGCGGACACGGGCGTAATAAGTTGTACCGCCGGAGAGACCAGTGGCGGTCAGAGAAGTGTCTTGGACGGCGAGGTTGTTGTAGCTCGGTAAGATGTTCTTGAAGTCGGGGTCAAGAGCGATGTCGAGGCGATAGCTGGTGGCGCGAGCGACGGCTTCCCAGCGGATGTCAGCGGTGGTTTCAGAAACGGCGTCGACATAGATGACTTCGACGGGGTTCGGCGCAGAGACGTTGACCATGCCGGTGATAGCATAAATGCCGCAGAAGATGCCGTCGGTCGAAGATTTGCCGTTGAGACCAGTCAGGACGAGATCAATGGAGAAGACAAGCTTTTTCGAGTTGACGGAGATGGTGGCGGACTGGAGATAAGGAGCGCCGGAAGTGGAGCCTTCGTAGTTGTAAGTCGTGGTTTTGTTGTTGCCATAACCGGAGGTAGTGCCTTGGATGACGCGGCGAGCGAGATTAGGCCATTTGTAGACGCCAGAGACGGCGGTGGAGTCGTACCAGTCGTAGAGGCGGTAGTTGGTTTCGTCGGAAGTGCCATCGGTGTAGTGGACACGGACGGCGAAATTGGCATAGTTACCCTCGCCCGGACCGCCGGCGGTGCCGAGAACGTAAAGCTTTTCGTAAGCGCCGATGGTATCAAGAGTGATGGTGGTGGATTCGTGACCAGAGTAGAGGCGGATGGTATCGTTGCCGGTGTAATCAGAGGCGCCGGTCCAGCCGAGTTGGTATGGTACGCCATCAAGCGAAAGTGAGCCGGAAGCAGGGAGGCCGCCAGAGGACTTGTTGGTGGCAGAGTAAAAAGCCGCCCAGTCATCAAGACCGCCGGCAGAGACGATTGTTTCGAAAGTTTCGCCGCCGCCCCAAATGGAGTTGCCGTTCAGCGAGGTCGTGGCGATTTTGAGTGATTCGTAATAGCTGTAGGAGGCGACAGAGGGTGACTTTCTAAAAATAAAAAGTGAGCCGACAATTAGCCCCAAACAAAGAGTTGATAAAAGAAATATTTTTAGTTTTGGTTTTAGGACGCGACGGGTCCTGATTTCGTTTTCCATTATACCTCCAAAATAACCTATAGCTCTACAAATTATATTGTACTAGAGCTTAAAACCGTCGTCAAGGCTATCTTTTGAACGAAAATTATGTTTTATTTATGGATTTTGAGCGGGTTGTCGGTAAGCAGGACGTCGAGCTTTGCCTTGCCATAAATCTTAGTGAGTTTTTTAAGGGCAAGGTCGATTTCTGAGAAGTCGCGCATGTGGTGCGTGTCGGTGCCGAAGCAAAAGATTAAGTCCTTTTTTGCCATTTTCTTGACGGTTTTTTCGGCGTGGTGTCCGTATTGACCGACGATACTACCGAGATTTGACTGGAAGAGGACGCCGAGATTTTTGAGGCGTTCGAGGATTTGGAAGTCTTTTTGGACGGAAATGTAACGCTCGGGGTGAGCAAGGATGACTTTAAAACCCTCGGCGGAGAGGTCGCGGAAGATGTCCTCGTAGCCGTCAAAGATACCCGACATCGGCAGTTCAACGAGGAGATATTTGCTGTCGTTTAGCGGTGAGAGGGTTTTGTTCTTGAGGAGCTTGGAGATTTCTGGTGTGATGTAGATTTCGTTACCGAGGTGGAGCTTGATATCGAGAGTTGTTTCTTCTTTGATGGCTTTTTTAAGCTCACCCAGGAGCTTCAGATTGTCGGCGCGGGGAGAGTTGTAGATGGTTTCGGGGATGTAATGAGGGGTGAGGAAGAACTCGGTGATGCCATGAGCGGCGAGTTCTTGCAAAATCTCCACGCTTTCTTCAAAGGTGTCGACGCCGTCGTCGATGGCGGGGAGAAGATGGGAGTGGAGATCAATCATTTGCGGAGCGGTTATTTTTTGTCGCCGTAGTAATCGCCGTAGTAGTAATGTCCGATTTTGCGGTCGATGTCGTTGAGGACGACGCCGGCAACTTTGGCGTCGGTCTTGCTAAGCGTATCTTTAGTGGCGGCGAGAGCAGTGCGCGGAGTCTTACCGTCGCGAGCGACGATGATAGTTTCGTCAGTCAAGTTCGACATGATGACCGGATCAGCAACGGCGCCAACCGGAGCGGAGTCGAAGATGATAAGGTCAAAGTCTTTCTTGAGTTTCTTGATAAGGTCCTTGTTCTTTTCCGAGGCGAGAACTTCAGAGGGGTTAGGAATCGAAGAGCCGCGAGTCAAGAGAGAGAGATTCTCGATGTTGGTGCCTTGAATATAATCGTCGCGCTTCGAGACATAGTCAGCGAGGAGGTTGGTGAGACCGATTGAGTTGGACTTGTGGAAGATGAGGTGTTGGCGTCCTTTGCGGAGGTCGCAGTCGACGAGGAGAACTTTTTGACCAGCTTGCGCAAAGGCGGTGGCGAGGTTGGCGGCGACGAAGCTTTTACCTTCGCCGGCGACGGAGCTGGTGATGTGGAGAGTTTGAATCTTTTTGTCGAGAGAAGTGAACTGGAGGTTGGTGCGGAGGGAGCGGACGGATTCGGAGACGACGGATTTCGGGAATTTTTTAATCAAGATTTCTGACTCGCCATCTTTGAGCTTGATGTCGCTCTTGATGATTTTACCGACGATTGGCATGCCGACGTTTTCCTCGAGGTTTTCCGAGTATTTAACGGTGTCGTCGAAGTAGTAAATGACGAAAGCGATGCCGGTAACGGCGAAGAGAGAGACGAGGATGGCGATGGCGAGGTCGCGGAAAGTGGTGTTGTTGGCGACTTTTTCGGGAGTTTCGGCGGTTTCGAGGATGGCGACGTTGTCGAGAGTTTTGATTAAGTCGGTTTTGTTGGCGAAGACGTTGGCGACAGAGTTAGCGATAGCGGCGGATTCTTCGGGGTTTTTCGAAGTTGCCGTGATTTTAAGGATTGTGGTGTCGGTGATAGTCGAGACCTTGATGTTTTTAGCGAGGACGTCAGGAGTGACGTTTAAGCCGAGCTCACTGATGACTTGTTCAAGGACGACTTTGCTTTTAGCGATGACGGAGTAGGTGCTCGTCAATTTTTGGTTGGCGTTGATTTCGCTCAGGGTCGCAGCGGCGGAACTGGAGTCGGACTGAATCAAGGCGACTTGAGAAGAAGACTCGTAAAGCGGGGTCTTAACGCTGGTGTCATAGTATAAAACGCCGAGAGCGACAACAATTGGGGCAATGATGAGCGCCCAAAGATATTTTTTAAGATAGGACAAGAAGTCCTTTAGATCTAACTCTTCCATATTGAGACTATTTTATCATAAGTTGGCTTGTTCGTCAACTTCCTGTTGTGCTTTTGCTTCCTCTTCTTGGCGAGCTTTTTCTTCAGCTTCTGCCTTGAGTTGGTCGGCAGTTTTAAGGGACTGAGTGATTTTTTCTTTAGCCGAGGCGACGGAGGCGTCGTTGGGAATCATGACGTAGAGACTTTGACCCGGGATGGAGTAAGTCGGTTGCATAGAGCCGGTGCCGTCAAGCGAGATGGATTCGATTTTCCAGTTTGGACCGGAGAGGAGTTGGAACTTGAGGATGTCGAGGATTTCCGAGTAGGCAAAAGAGGTCTCGAAAAGCCCATCGGCGGCGCGAAGAATTTCTGGGAATTTGAGAAGGTAGGCAGGACTAATGACTTTTTCGATGATTTTCGAGATGACTTGTTGTTGGTTTTCACCACGGTGACGGTCGCCAGTGGCGTAAGCATAGCGTTCGCGAGAGAAAGCGAGAGCGCAAGTGCCGTTGACGTGCTGAGTGCCGAGAATGATGTGGCAGGCTTTGTTGGTGCGCGGGATGAGGTCTTGGTCGGAAGTGATGTCGATGCCACCGATGGCGTCGACGATGGTTTCGAGGGCATCGAAGCCGACCTTGACGGTGTAGTCCACTTTAATATCTAAGAGGTCTTCGAGAGTTTGGCGGCTCATGTCGATGCCGTAGATGCCGGCGTGGGTGAGCTTGTCGCGGAGACCAGTGGTGCCGTGAAGTTGGACGTAGTAATCGCGCGGGATGGAGACGAGGAGAATTTTGCCGGTAGTTGGGTTGACGACAGCGAGGATGTTGACGTCGGAGCGAGCGTTCGGGTCGGAGACGGAGGAGCGAGAGTCGGAGCCGGAGATGTAAACAATGATGGATTGGTCGCCGAAGTTAGGTTTTTCTTCTTCTGGTTCGGTGGTGGTAGTTTCTGAGGTTTCGGTGTCTTTGTCTTTTGAGATGTTTTTCAAGAAGTCAAAAGTGGAGCCGAGGTAGTAGTTGGCGAGGAGAGCGACGAGCGTAGTGACGGCGGCGGAGAGGAAGACGGCGATGAAGATTGGGTGGCGAGTGCGGCGATGTTCTTTTTGTGCTGTTTGGGGTTTACCAGCTTTAAACTTGTTCCGATTTTTAGCACGTGATTTGGCGGATTCACGACTGGCGACAGAACGCGATAAAGATTTTTCGATTTTGTCGATTTGATCAATTTTCGTTTTGTTTACACGTTTTCCCATGTTGTCAAATATGGTAGCATATTTGGCGTGTTTAGTCAATTTTAGCGAGTTTAGGCTATTGGGTTTTGTCGGATTTGCTGGCTTTGTCGTCGCGAAAAGAGAACATAATCGGAGTGCCGAGGAACGGGTAAGCTTCGCGGAGCTTGTTTTCCAAAAAGCGTTTCCAAGACCAGTGTAAAGTCGAGAGACCGTGACCGTGGACGACGAACCAAGGCGGGCAAGTGTCGGTTTGGACGATGTATTTGGGCTTTGGGCGGGTGTTTTTAAGACCGGCGGGAGCGTGTTCCAAAATGGCTTGGTTCAAAACTTTGTTGAGGTCAGAGGTTTTTAGTTCGGTGTGGCGAGCTTCGTCGATGTCGAGGGCGAGGTCGAAGAGCTTGGTGACGTTGGTGCCGGTTTCTGAACTCGTGAGGAGGACGGGAGCGAAAGGGAGGAAGTTGAAGTCGGATTCGAGGTCGTCGAGGACTTTGTCGGTGTCTTTGACGAGGTCGGTTTTAGTGACGACAACGATGATGCCCTTGCCGGCTTCGACGATTTGACCGGCGAGAGATTGGTCGAGCTTGCTGTGGGGTTCGGTGCCGTCGACGAGGAGGGCGCAGATGTCGGATTCTTCGATTGCCGCGAGAGTGCGGAGGGCGGAGAATTTTTCGATGCCAACTTCGCGCTTTCCCGGTTTTCTGAGACCGGCGGTGTCGAGGATTTCCAGAGTTTTACCTTTGAACTTTAGTTCGACGCGGTTGATGTCGCGGGTGGTGCCTTGGCGACTGCTGACGAGAGCTTGTTGTTTTTTTGCCAAGCTGTTGAAGAGGCTTGATTTGCCGACGTTCGGGCGGCCGATAAGAGCGAGCCGGAGAGGCAATAATGGCTTGCTTGCGTCGCCGCTGTCCTCGCTCCCGTCGTTACGAGGCTCGGCAGCTATCGCTCGGCCGTAGCCTGCGCAATGCGACGCAAGCAAGCCATTTATTGCCGCTTTCAACTCTCTGACGCCATAGCCGGTCGTGGCGGAAACTTTAAAGGTCTGGTCGGGTTTGATGCCGAGGCTGCGGAATTCGTAGATGTCGAGCGAGCCGCCGAGGTCGCATTTGTTCAAAACGAGGAGAACGGGTTTTTGGGATTTGAGAGCCATTTTGGCGATGCGCTTGTCTTTTTCGCTGGGGTAAAGGGAGGAGTCGAGGGTCAAGAGGATTAAGTCGGCGCTGGCGATGGCGTCCATGATTTGGTCCTGAATCGAAGCTTCGAAGTCGTCAACGGCGTCTTTTAAGCCTGCGGTGTCAATCATCAAAAAGCGGTCGTCGATGCGGGCGGTGACGGAGTCACGCGTTGTGCCCTCTTCGCGGGCGACGATGGCGATGTTTTTATGCGCGAAGCGGTTGAGCAGGCTGGATTTACCAGCGTTGGTTTGACCGACGAGCGCGACGATTGGCAAGCGTTTCATATACATAATTATAACATAAATGCTTAAAAAATAAACCCCGGAGGGGTTTATTTTGTTTGTGGCTATTACCAGCGACGTTGTTGCGCGCCACCCTGTGCACCCTGACCGCCGTTCATTTGTCCGGGCATCATACCGCCACCGTTCATCATGCCAGAGCCGACCTGGGTGGTTTTTTCGGCGAGCTTGGTAGTGGTGTATTCTTCACCGTTGATATAGACGGTGTATTCACCGTTTTCAGCAAACTGGTCGGAGCTCAACGAGGCGTGTTGGAAAGATTTGAGCGCGGTGTGGGAGAGGAGGGTGTTGCCGCTCGCGTCTTTGACTTCGAGGACGGTGCCGGCGGCGTAAGTTTGACTGAAGAAGACAGAGAGGGAGTATTTGCTGGAGGAGCTACTTGGGGCGACCGCCATGCCGCTGGCGCCGACGGCGATGAGGGTGCCACCGTTGTAGACGACGCCAGTTTCTGCGTCGAGGGCGCCGTTGCCGGCGTTGGTTGGACCGTCAACGATGGCGGTGCCGCCGTTCATATAGAAAGCGCCGTTACTGTCGATGCCATCGCCGGCAGAGTTGACGTAGAGGTTGCCGCCGTTGATGTAGATGGCGTAGCTGGAGGAGCTTTCTTGGTAGCGGGACATGTTTGGCGAGGAGCTGTCGTTGCCACCAGCGGCGTTGATGCCGTCGTCGGAAGCGACTACGGAGATGTCGCCGCCGTTGATGGTGATTAAGGCGCCCTCGAGACCTTCGTAAGATTTCTTGATGTCGATGGCGCCGCCGTTAATTTCTAGCGAGGATTCGGCGTGAATGCCATCGTCGCCAGCAGAAGCGGTAATTGTGCCGCCGTCGATTTTAATCCAGCCTTTGGCGACTTCGTCGGAGTTGTTGGACTTGATACTGTCGCCGCCGGAAGTGATGGTGAAAGTGCCGTCGACGATGTAGACCGAGTCGCGACCGCGGATGCCGTCGTCCTTAGAGTTGACGACGTAGGCGCCGGAGACGATTTTGAGGTCGTCTTTGCCGACGATGCCGTCTTCGTAGTTGCCATTGATGGTCAGGGTGCCGGAGCCTTGGAGGACGAGGTCGTCATGAGAGAAGAGAGCGGCGCAAACGTCTTCGTCCCAGCCGGAGTAGGTCGAACCGTCGGTTAAGGTGTTTTCTGAGCCGGCGGCGGTTTCTATCGTGACGAGCTTTGCCTCGGCGATGTAGATGGCGGGACCGGAGGTGTTGGTGATTTTGACGCCGTTTAGGATGAGCTTGACTTCGCCGGAAGTGTTGATTTCTAGGTAGCCGTCTTCGAGCGTGCCGGAGAGGGTGTAGACGCCCGCCTCGGTGATGGTCTTTTTGCCGGAGCCGGAGAGGGTGATTTCGCTACCCTCGTATTTGTCCCAGTTGACGCCAGTGTCGTTGATGTTGTTGCTGAGGTTTGAGCCGCCGGTGTTGCTGTCGCTGGTGCCTCCGAGCAAGAGAGCGACCGCGGTGACCGCGCCGAGGAGGGCAACGATTAAGACGATAGGAAGCCATTTTTTGGCGGGTTTTTCTGGTTTTTCTTTGGCATTTTCTGGCGGATTTTGCGGAGATTGCTCCCGCGCTCTAATAACTTCGCCACCCCTGTTTTCTGTAAAATTTTCTGAATTTTCGTTCATTAAATTAATTGCTCCTTAGAGACGTGCGAGAGAAGTACCTTGAGGTTAGAATTTTTGACGCGGATGGCGTCGAGAAATTCTTTCTCGTTGGCGGATTTTTTCAGGCAAACGTCGTAAGTTAGTTGGTATAAGCTGCCCATGTTGGTCGTCTTCGAGCGGACGAGTTCGTGGGTGGAAGTGTATTTTTTAAATTCGGTGTCGAAAGCGTGAGTGTAGTCGAGGTCTTCAGGGATGACGATTTCCAGAGTCTGAGGCTGAGCGGAGAGGTTGAAGAGGTTGGTCTTCGAGAGGACGAGGATGACGACGACGGTGAGGGCGGTGATGACGGCGGCGAAGAGGATGTGGCCCATGCCGAGGGCGAGACCGACCGCCATGGCGAAGAAGACGGAGGAGATTTCCTTGGAGTTGCCGGCGATGGAACGGAAGCGGATGAGGCCGAAAGCGCCGAGGATAGCGATGGACGTGCCGAGGGAGCCGTTAACCATCAACATGACGACTTCGACGAGAAGCGGGAGGATGGTGAGGGTGATGAGGAAGTTTTTGCTGGTCTTGCTCGTTTTCATGTGCGTGAAAGCGATGACGAGACCGAGGGCGATTGCTGCCGCCGAGCAGAGTAAGATGGTGGTGATGTTGAGACCGGAACTGGCGGTGTCGAATACGCTGTTAAACATTTTTTTGATTCCTTTCGTTTATTAGCTGATAAATTTTTCCATATTTAGAAAATCTGGCAGGGTAAATTTTGAGCCGGGAAAGCTCGTCGACGAACCATGGTGGCATGGCGTTCATGGTTTTCACTTCCATTATAATACAGTTTTTCGGGGTGTCGGTCGAGGGGAAGAATTTTTCGCCCTTGCTGCCCTTTTTAAAACTCAAATCTTTTTCGCGGAAGCGGAGGTTTTCATCGAACGTGAGGCGGAAATCGGAGCTGTCCTTATCCTTGAAAGCGATGCGGTCGGCGGCGATGAGGACTTTTGGTGCTAAGTCGTAGTAGTCGAAGAGATAGGCGAGTTCGCGGGCGATTTGGTTTTGTTGGAAGTCGCCCTTGTGAGCTTTTTCGGCGAGTGTGGTCAGACTTTCGCCCTTGAGGAATTTCTCAAATTCGCGTTCGGAGAGAGTGAGGCGGCGTTTG
>CAYRNS010000012.1:0-23822 GCA_964425805.1 uncultured Candidatus Saccharibacteria bacterium | reverse complement strand
AACGAGGGTCTCCACCAAGCCATCGAAGCCAAAGAGGGTGTCGCCGTCAAACAAGAGTCCATGACCCTCGCCACCATCTCTTTCCAGAACTTCTTCCGCCTCTATAACAAGCTCTCTGGCATGACCGGCACCGCTTTCACCGAAGCCGAAGAATTCCAGCAAATCTACGCTCTCGATGTTATTCAAATCCCGCCCAACAAACCCATCCAACGTGTCGATAAAGATGACCTCATCTTCCGTACTAAAGCCGGCAAGCTCCGCGCCATCGCTAACGAAATCGAAAAATACCACGCCAAGGGTCAACCTGTCCTTGTCGGCTCCGATTCCATCGCCAACAACGAAGAAATCGCCCGCTACCTCGACGAGCGTGGTATCGAATATGAAATCTTGAACGCCAAAAACAACGAACGTGAAGCCGCCATCATCGAAAAAGCCGGCGAAAAAGGCGCCATCACCCTCGCGACCAACATGGCGGGTCGTGGTACCGACATCAAGCTCGGCGAGGGCGTTAAGGAACTCGGTGGTCTCGTCGTCATCGGCTCCGCTCGTCACGATTCTCGCCGCGTCGACAACCAGCTCCGCGGTCGTGGTGGTCGTCAAGGCGACCCCGGCACCACCCAGTTCTTCGTTTCCTGCGAGGACGACCTCATGCGCATTTTCCAAGGCGATCGCGTCGCCATGCTCATGTCCCGCCTCGGCGTCGACGAAGACACCCCGATTCAAACCAAGTCCATTTCCAAAACTCTCGAAAACGCCCAAAAGAAAATCGAAGGCTTCAACTTCGACTCCCGCAAAAACGTCGTCCAATACGACAACGTGATTAACCGCCACCGTAAGGTCGTCTATTCCATGCGCCGCCAGATTCTCCTCGGCGCCAACATCCGTCCCGAAATTATGCGCCTAATCAAGGATGAAACCGAGTTCCTCACTCGCGACTCTGCTCGCATCAACAAGAAATTCAACGAAGAATTCCACGGCGTCTTTAACACCCTCGACGAAGATTTAATCGACGAAATCGGCAAGATGCGCAAAGTCAACGACCGCGCCCACCTCGCCCGCATCGCCATCGAAGAAGCTTACACTCTCAAGGAAGAGGAAATCGGCACCGAACAAATGCGCAAAGTCGAACGCGAAGTTTATCTGAAAGTTCTCGACGCTCTCTGGATGCAACACTTGGAAAATATGCAACATCTCCGCGAGGGCATCCACTGGCGTTCCGTCGGACAGCGCGACCCGCTCGTCGAATACCGCTCCGAGTCGCAAAAACTCTTTGACAACCTCGAACGCAACCTCCGCGAAGAAGTCTTAAAAGTCCTCTTGAACCTCACACAACAAGACGCCAGCTCACCCGAGAACAATGACGAGGAATACGACTCCGAACTAACCAAGATGGCAGAAAGTGCCACCGAAAAAGGCGTCAACGAAATCTCCGCTGGTGACAAAAACCTCGACAGTGAATTCAAAGAAACTACTGGCGCAAAGAAACCTTCCGGTGCCAATACCAACGCCAACACCAAGCGCAACAAAAACAAGAAAAAACGCAAACAAGAACGTAAAAATAAGAAACGCCACTAAAGGTCCCGTCCGTGCGCCATTCTATTGAAGAAGTCAAACTGAAAAATGGCGCGCGGGGGCTCCTCATTAATGTCCCCGGCGCCAGCGTCATGTCCACCCGCGTCCATTTCCGCGGAGGACTTCGCTACGCCAGAAAACCCGAGCTTTACGAAATCGCCCACGTCGTCGAGCATCTCAGCTTCGGCGCCAACAGCAAGTACAAATCCGAGTTCGACTACGAATCCGAATTTACCAAAAACGGTGCTTACCACAACGCCTGGACTTCCGACCTCTCAATTTGTTACGAAACCGAATGCGCCGACTTCGAATGGGACCGCATTTTGGAGCTAAAACGCCTCGCTCTCACCTCTCCTCGCTTCAACGAAGCCGAGCTCATCGCCGAAAAAGGCAACGTCAAGTCCGAACTCACCGGCTATATGAACGACTACAACCGCCTCCTCTGGCCTCGTCTCCAACAAGCCATCGGCGAAAACATCCAAAACCTCCAAGAGCGCGTTCGCACTCTCAGTAACATCGAACTGAAAGACATCCGTGAACATTACCGTCGCACTCACACGGCGAAAAATATGCGCTTCGTCATCTCCGGCAACCTCAGTTTCCGTCGCCGTCGCAAAATCATTAAAATGCTCAACGACTGGGACTTGAAAGATGGCGAACGCCTTGAAGTTCCGCTCGACGACCTACATAGCTCCGAACCAATTCTCATCCGTCGCAAAGATGCCTCAAACATCACTTTTGGTTTCTCTTTCGTCACCCCTCGCCGTCTCGATTCCGTCTGTACGATTGCCATGTCTTGTCTTAATCACATTTTAACCGGCACGATGTCAAGCCGCATTTTCGGCGAAGCTCGTCGCCGCGGTCTTGTTTATGGCATGGGTAGTTCGCTCAACCTCGACGAATCCAAGTCCTCTTGGGACTTCGACGGCGAAGTCGACGAAGAAAACGCCGTTGAGCTTTTTGACCTCATCCGCACCGAACTCGCCCGCGTCCTCAACGGCGAAATCGACGACGCCGACCTTGAAGCCGCCAAAAGCTACACTCTCGGTCGTTTCCAAATGGCGGCGCAAACTGTCGGTCAACTCGCCGACTTTTACGCCGAAGAATATTTTAAAGCCGACGAAATCGAAAATTATCAGCTCGTCCCTGACATCGTCCGCACCGTCGACAAAACCGAAATCATCGAACTCGCTCGCGAACTCATCTCCTCCGGCATTTCTTCTCTCGTCGCCGTCGGCTCTTGCGAAAAATCCCTCATCCTCGACCTCGCCTCCCGCCTCAAACTCTAGCTTCGCCAAAACTATTATGTTAAACTAAATATATGCAACCACAAACCCCTCCCGAAACGCCAAACCCCAACACTAAGCCCAGCATCTACCCCGAAGCGACCCAAGGGCGGTTGCAAACTTCCTCCACGCCTCAGCCCGACGAGCAACGCATTATCTCCGCCAACATCGACGGCTCACCCGAATACGAAACTTTCAAACAAAACATCCGCGAAGCTAAGTCCGTCCAGATGGAAGACAATCTCTTCGGACGCATCGTCTTTTTCACCATCGGCACAGTTATGCTCGCCTTTTCTGACCGCCTCTATGGCAACTTTGTCCCCATCATCAGCTACATCTTAAAAGCCGTCGCCCTCATCTTCGCCGTCTTCCTTATCTACTACGTCGTCCGCCAAATCCAAATCTCTCTCGCCTCCCGTCGCTACAAGAAATTCAAGAAACAACAAAACAAATAACCAAATCTCTGATATACTAGATATATGAATATTCTCATTTTGGGCTACGGAGTGGAGGGCAAATCCGTCGAAAACTACTTTAAGCACGACCCCGCCATCTACGAACACACCTCTCTCGACATCCTCGACAAATTCGACAAGGAAGAACTCCTATTCAAGGACTACTCTGGCTACGACCTCATCTTCCGCACTCCATCCATCCCGCCCAAATTCATCGACGCACCCCAAGAAAAAATCACCAGCTGCACCAAATACTTCTTCCACCACTGCCCTTGCCCCATCATCGGCGTCACCGGCACCAAAGGCAAAGGCACCACCTGTACGATGATAAAAGATATACTCAATGCCATCGCCGGAGCAAATCCTTCGATTGCGGCGCATCGCGGAAGTTACGACCGAGCAATAGATGCCGAGCCCCGTAACGACGGGCGCGAGGACACCGGCGACGCAAGCGAAGGTTTGCGCAAGGCGGTGCTAGTTGGGAATATCGGCATACCATCGATGGACGAACTACCTAATCTGACCGAAAACGACGTCGTCGTCTACGAACTCTCCAGCTTCCAGCTCTGGGACATGGACATCTCGCCCGCCGTCTCCGTCGTCTTGCGCCTCGAACCCGACCACCTCGACGTCCACGAATCTTTCGCCGAATATTTAAGCGCTAAACAAAACATCGTCAATTTCCAAACCGAAGACGACTTTTGCATCTATTTTAAAGACAACAAAGACACCGTTTCTCTCGCAACCAATTCCAAGGCGAAAAAGCTCACCTACCCCTGTTCCGAAGCTGATTGGAGCGCGGAGCCAAGTTCCGCAAATTTTGCCGAAATTCGCACCAAAATCGACAGCATCCTCGACGAACTTCAAGTCCCCGGCGCCCACAACCGCGAAGACGCCGAAGCCGCCTTGCTCGCCAGTTTCGCTTTCTTCAAACGTAGTGAAACCGACCTCACTCTCGAAAGCTTCCTCGACCAGCACGAAGCCGAACTTAAAACTGCCCTCCATGGTTTCAAGGCACTCCCCCACCACATCGAACTCGTCCGTGAACTAAACGGCGTCAAATACTACGACGACTCGTTCTCAACCGTCTCGCCCGCCCTCCGCGCCTGCCTCAACGCTTTTCCCAACACTCCTTTCGTCCTCGTCGCCGGCGGCAAAGACAAAGGCTTCGACCTCTACGATGTCAAACGCCTGATTTTCGACAACCATAACTTAATCAAAGCCGTCCTCATCGGCGAAACCGCCGCCAAGCTAAAAGACGGCGAAGACCCGGAAAAGTACGTCGACTGCGGTACCGACTTCGAACTCGCCATCAAAACCGCCCAAAAACTCGCCGAAGCAAAACTCGAAACCGAAGAAGAAAACTCCGACACTTGCCTCGTCGACAAAAAACCGGAAGTCAAAAACCCCGTCGTCCTCCTCAGCCCTTGCGCTTCCTCTTTCGACATGTTCAAGAGTTACAAAGACCGTGGCGACCAATTCAAAAAAATCGTAAACGAGCTTTAACATGGACGATTTAAAAAAGCAACTCAAACAACTCGCCGAAAATGTCGCCGAATCTTGGGCGAAGCTCGGCATACCTCAAAAACTCGCAAATCTCAAGTCCCTTGAACAGGAAATCGCCAAGCCAGAACTCTGGCACAATCCCGAACGCGCCAAGGCAAAAAACGAAGAATTTGCCCACCTCAAAGACGAAGTTGAGCCGTGGACGCTTCTCAAAGCCCAAATTGAGGACCTCGAGGGACTTATCGAACTCGGCGGGGAAGACCTAAGAGACGAAATCGCCGGTCAGCTCGTCGCCATGCAAGAATCCTACGATAATCTCAAAAAAGCTCTCCGTTTCACCGGCGAATTCGACAGCAACAATGCGATTTTACGCATCACCGCCGGCGTTGGCGGCACCGAAGCCATGGACTGGGCGAGCATGCTCGAACGCATGTACTTACGATTTTTTGAAAAAAACAACTTCAAAGCTAGTTTAGTCGAACGCATCGCCGGTGAAGAAGCCGGCATCAAAACCGCCGTCTATGAAATCACCGGCATTAACACCTACGGCACCCTCAAATCCGAACACGGCGTCCACCGCCTCGTCCGTCTCTCTCCGTTTAACGCCGACAACCTCCGCCAAACTTCTTTCGCCCTCGTGGAAATCCTCCCCATCATCAAGTCCGACACTGACGTCAAAATTGACGAGAAAGACCTCCGCATCGACGTCTATCACTCCGGCGGTCACGGCGGGCAGTCCGTCAACACCACCAACTCCGCTGTCCGCATCACGCACCTCCCGACCAACACCGTCGTCGCGATTCAAAACGAACGTTCCCAGCTCCAAAACAAGGAAAAAGCCATGGAAATCCTCCGCGGCAAGCTCGCTCAAATGAAACTCGAACAACAAGCCGAATCAATCGACAAACTCCGCGCCGGCGAATCCGCTAAGTGGGGCCAACAAATTCGCAATTACGTCCTCCAACCCTACCAACTCGTCAAAGACACTCGCACTAAACACGAAGAAAAAGACGCCGCGCGAGTTTTAGATGGCGACATTATGTCCTTCATTGATAGTTTTCTTGAACAATAATAGTGATTATGCTATTATAATATATATGATATTGCTCGACCACGTCACAAAAATCTACCCGGGCGACAAAAAGCCGGCTCTTGATGACGTGTCCTTACATATCGAGCCTAATGAATTCGTCTTTCTTGTCGGTAAGTCTGGCGCCGGCAAGTCAACCTTAATGAAAATGATTACTAAGGAAGAAGACCCCGACATGGGCAAAATCATCATCGGCGGCATCGACCTTGATTATATCAAACGTCGCCATATTCCTCATTATCGCCGTCGTCTCGGCGTCGTCTTCCAGGATTTTAAGCTCTTGCCCCGAAGAACCGTCTATGAAAACGTTGCCTTTGCCCTCGAGATTGCTGGCATGTCCACACGCGAGATTAAGCATACTGTCCCGAAAGTCCTCGAGCTCGTTGGACTCACCGAACAAGCCAACAAATTTCCCGCCCAGCTTTCCGGCGGTCAACAGCAACGTGTTTCCATCGCGCGCTCCGTCGCTCGCCAACCAAAAATTCTCATCGCCGACGAGCCAACCGGCAACCTCGACAAATTAACCCGCACCGAAATCATCACCCTTCTTCAGAAAATCAACGACTTCGGCACCACCGTCCTTGTCACCACCCACGACGAAACCATCGTCAACAACCTCGAAAAACGCGTCGTCACCCTTAAAAACGGTCGCATCGTCGCTGACCAAAAGACCCACGGCATCTACAAGCTCGACGGCGAACCAGAAATCTTGATCGACGACCGCCCGAAAGCCCCAGGTTTCGCCCTCAAGTCGGAACGCACCACTATCGCCTCCACCCCAAAACCCAAGACTAAGCCCGCCAAAACGCCTGTCGCGAAAAAACCGCACGCACGAAAGAAGACAATCTAAATGACAACCAAGAAAAAACTCGAAAAACAACTCACCAAGAAAAATCTCAAGACCCTCACCAAAAACGGCCGCACGAAAAAGGCGCGTTCGGTTCGTCGCGTCGTTAAATACGGCGCCATCAATTTCGGTCGCAACATCTGGCTCTCCACCGCCGCCACTCTCGTCATGACCATCACCCTCCTTGCTCTTTCCATCACCCTCGTCGCCTCCGTCGTTCTCAGCGAAACCGCCGCCACCATGCGCGACAAAATCGACATCACTCTCTTTTTCAAACCGGGGACCGGGAAAGAAACCCTTGAAGTCTTAAAAGAAGTCATGGCAAACGACCCCAACGTCAAAAGCATCGAAACCCGCACGAGCGAAGAAGAATACGCCAACTTCCTCGTCGAAAACGCCGATAACGAACTCTTAATCGAAACTCTCGAAGACCCGACCATGGATATGCGCTCGACCATGATTTCCACGATGCAGTCCACCATGCGCCTCAAGGTTTACGACACCGAAAACCTCGACTCCATCAAAAACATCGTCGCCTCTGACATCAACTTCGTCAAAAACCTCGACGAAACCGTCGAACCGACTTACGATGTCAACCAAGCCGAAATCGCCACCATCACTCGCTGGGCAAACATCGCCACCACTGGCGGCATTGTCCTCTCCGCCGTCTTCGTCATCATCTCCGTCCTCGTTATCTTCAATACCATCCGCATGGCAATCTTCTCTCGCCGCGAAGAAATCTACATGATGAAGCTCGTCGGCGCTGACGGCTACTTCATCCGCGGACCGTTCCTCGTTGAAGCTCAATTCTCTGGACTTGTCTCCGGTTTACTCGCTTCCGGTCTCGGCTACCTCGGGTTCCATTTCCTTGAACCTCGCCTCGCCAAATACGGTATCAACATCGACACCGTCAGCAACATCCTCGAATCCAACAAAATCATCCTCGTCATCCTCGCCATGATTGTCGTCGGGATGCTGATTGGCACGCTCTCCGCTCGCCTCGCCATCCAGAAATACTTGCGCAATCCCTCCAAATAGAGTATTATAAGATTATGGTAATGCTTAGAAGACTCAGAATCATTTTGGTCGCCATCTTGGTTATGGTTGTTTCTACCATTAGCGTCGTTGTCAGACTCCCCAAAACCGCCAGTGCCATCGACTTCTGTACTTCCGACGAATGTAAAGCCGCCGCCGCTCGCGAAGCCGAAGCTCGCCAAAAAGCCGCCGACGCCGCTGCTGCCGCCAAATCTCTCGAAGAAGTCGTCCAGGGTCTCGAACTAGAAATCTACGCTCTCGAAGCCAAGATTAAGAGCAACGAAGCCGTCGCCGCCGACCTCGACCTTAAAATCAAGGCAAACGAAGAAAAACTCGAGCTGCAGAAAAACGCTCTCGCCTCGCTCCTCGTCGACAATTATTTTGAATCCGAACCCGACACAATTCTCATCCTCGCCGGCTCCTCCAGCATCTCCGACTTGACCGAAAAGCAAACTCGCGCCGAAACCGTCAAACAACAGATCAACATCAGTGCCAAAAACATCAAGGCGGTCAAGGAAGAACTCGAGTCCGACAAGGCGGAAGTTGACCGTCTCGTCGTCGATCAGAAAAACCAGAAAGAAGTCATCAAAGAAAAGCGCGCCGAACAAAACCGCCTCATCGCTCAATATCAAAACAACGCCGCCAACTTCTCCGCCGAAGCCGAAGAAGCGCGCCGCGAAAAGGAACAACAAATCGCCGAAGAAATCGCCCGCTTAAACAGCTCTGGCGTCGCCTCGCTCGGCATCAACACTTATCCTTGGCAATCCGTCTGCCCCGCCCAAAACCTCTGGTGGAGCGACCGCTGGGGGTACGTCTGTCAATGTGTTCACTACGCTGGCTATAAAGCCCACGAATTCTGGGGCGTCGACATCTCCTACTGGGGCAATGCCTACTCTTGGGACGAAGCCGCTGTCGCCCGCGGTTACGTCGTCGACCGCAACCCCGCTCCGTTCACCGTCGCCGTCTCTAACGCCGGCGCGTGGGGGCACGTCATGTGGGTTGAGGGCGTCAACGCCGACGGCACCATCAACCTCTCCGAATATAACAACTACGGCTCCTCGCTTTCTCACCTCCCTGGCGACTACGGTTATCGCACTGGCGTTTCTACCTATGGTCTCGTTTTCATCCATTTTGACCAACGCGCTTGGTAAAAATGTGATACAATAATACCAATGGCAAAAATAGATTGGAAGGCAAAAAAGGTTAAACTCGCCAGCGCCATTGTTGGCGCCGCCGTTACGCTTGTCATCGGCATCGTCATTGGCGTTAGTTGGAATAATTACGCGCCTTACCTCGGCGGCAAAATCTCCGGCAACTCCAACATTTCTTGGAACGAACTCAACGAAGTCTATAACTCTCTCGTCACCAATTACGACGGCGACATCGACAAGACCGCCATTATCGACGGCGCCAAACACGGTCTCGTGGAAGCCGTCGGCGATGTTTACACCGTTTACATGGACAAAGAAGAAACTGCCGAGTTCAACAATATGCTCCACGGCGACGTCGGTGCTGGCGTCGGCATCGAAATGGGCTTGCGCGACGGTTACACTCGCGTCCTCCGTACTCTCCCCGACAACCCCGCCAAAAAGGCAGGCGTCCTCGCCGGCGATATCATCTACAAAGTCGATGACGAAGAAGTCTACACTTGGTCAACCGAAGACATCGCCAACAACCTCCGCGGCGCTGCCGGCACTGAAGTCAAACTCACCGTCGTCCGCGATGGCGAAGAAAAGTCTTTCACCCTCACTCGCGAAACCATCAACAATGTCTCTGCTTACGTCGACTATAAGAAAAACAACACTGCCGTCATCACCGTCACGCGCTTCGATACCGACACCGGCACGCTCGTCCAAAGCTTCGCCAACGAAATTTTAAACAAAGGCACTCAAAAACTCATCCTCGACCTCCGCGGCAACGGTGGTGGTTACGTCTCTGCCGCCCGCGATTTGCTTAGCCTCTGGCTCGACGGCGACAAAGTCCTGATTCAAAAGTCTAAGTTCTCCGTCGTCGACGACATCACTTACGCCCTTAAAAACAAGGCGCTCTTCGCCAACCTTAAGACCGTCGTCCTCGTCAACGGCAGCACCGCCTCTGCCTCAGAAATTGTTACCGGCGCCCTCAAGGATTATGGCAAGGCAACCATCGTCGGCGAAACCACTTACGGCAAAGGCGTCGTCCAAAGCATGCTCAACCTCTCCTCCGGCACCACCCTCAAAGTCACTTCCGCTCACTGGTACACCCCCAACGGCAACACCATCAACCAAACCGGCATCGAACCCGACTACGAAGCCGTCAACACTTACGACGACATCAATCACTCCCGCGACCCTCAAATGGATAAGGCTTTAGAACTATAAAAGCTTCCTCTCGAAACCGTGTCCCGAAATTCTTACGAGAATTTCGCCCAGCCCCTTGGGACGCTGCGAGCGCAAAGCGCGACAGTGAACGAACCCCGTGACGACGGGAGTGAGTGAACGGGGTTGAGAGAGGAACTTTTATAGTTTAGATTATTATGGTATAATTAACAACATGTTGGCTAAGCCAAATAAACTGTTATATATTGTTGGCTGTTTGTTGCTACCATTATTTTTTGTGATTGGCTTCATTGTTGCGCCCAAAACTTCCTTTGCCGAATCCGAAGACGAAGCCGAATATGTCTCTAGCGATACCAATCACTTCGTCACCGTCTATGACGGCGAATCAAAAAAGACCGTCAAGACCGACGCCGCCACCGTCGCCGAAGTCCTCGACCGCCTCAACATCACTCTCGACCCAACTGACTCCGTCTCGCCGAGCTTAGAAACCGCCGTTGACGCCGACCAATACTTCATCAACATCTACCGCTCTCACCCCGTCGTCATTTTCGACGGCATCAATTCTCACGTCGCCAACGTCACCAGCTTTGAACCGTACGCCGTCGCTCGCGCCGCCGGCTTCACCGTCTACGACGACGACACGGTCACTCTTGTCCCCGCCTCCAACTTCCTTGAAACTGGCGCTTCCTCCGTCTATCAAATCACTCGTGGCGGCGGCGACACTGTCACTGTGGAAGAAGACATCGAATTTGCCACCGAGACCATCCGCGATTACAACATCGAAACCGGCAAGGAAGAAGTCCGTCAACTCGGCGAACTCGGCAAAGTTAAAAAAGTTTATAAAGTTAAGTCAATCGAGGGCAGCGAAGTTACTCGCGAACTCGTTTCTGAAGAAATCCTCCGCCAGCCCGTCAGCCGCATCGTCGCCGTCGGTACCGCGATTAAAAACGCCACTCCGCTCACCGCCTCGATGGGTCGCAACCGCTACACCGCGAAAGATCTGAACGGCAACTACGTCGAGCGTCAAGAAACTTATTACGACCTCCCGATGTCCGGCGTCATGGCTTTCTGCGGTAAATCCGACTACACCGTCCGCGAAGACGGCGCCAAAGTTGACGACGAGGGCTACGTCATCGTCGCCGCCAACCTCTCTCGCTACCCTCGCTGTTCCGTCGTCGAAACTTCCCTCGGACTCGGCAAAGTCTACGACACCGGCACTTTTGCCACCGCTAATCCCGAACAATTCGACCTCGCCACCGACTGGTCGCGCCGAGACGGAGTTTAATATGAAGAATAAAAAATCTCTCGGACAAAACTGGCTCAAGGATCGCCCCACTCTCGACGCTATCGCCGACCTTGCCGTCGACTTACCAGAAAAATCTCTCGACAAAGACGTTAAACTTTGTCTCGAAATCGGCCCTGGTCTCGGCACTCTCACGTCAAGCTTGTTAAAACGCTTCGCAAAAGTCCTCGCTGTCGAGTTCGACGAAAACTTAGCGACCAACCTGCCTAAATCTTTCCCCGGCAAAAATCTCGAGGTAAAAAACCAAGATTTTCTCCAATTTGACCTTACGAAAATTAAAGAACCTTACGTCGTCGCCGGCAACATCCCTTATTACATCACCACCCCCATCATCGAAAAGCTCCTCACTACCAAGAATAAGCCAGAAAACATCGTCCTCCTTGTCCAAAAAGAAGTCGCCGAAAAAAACTGCCCGCGCGAATCAAAGCTTCACAATTCTTCACTCAGTCTCTTTGTCGAAAATTTTGCCGAACCTAAACTTGGTCCGATCGTCACGAAAGATTTTTTCACGCCCCCGCCAAAAGTCGACTCGCAAGTCATCACCCTCGTCCCCCGCGAAAAACCGCTTGTCGCCGACTCCGTCCTCGACTTCATCCACAAATCTTTCGCCAATCCTCGCAAAAAACTCTCCGCCAATCTTGCTTCTTTCACAAATTATTCTAAAACCGAACTGGAACAAATCCTCAAAAATCAAGCTCTTAATCCCGCCGCTCGCCCTGCCGACCTCACACTTGCCGATTACGCCACGCTTGCTAAAACCCTCAAAACAAGGTAAAATAAAACTAAGTTCTATGTAAATAAATCTAACGGAGAGATCAAATGAACCAAGACCCAAACAACCCCATCGCACCAACCCCCGCCGCACCAGCGCCGGAAATGCCCGCCGCTCCCGCTGCGCCCGATTTTTCTAATCCTGCCGCCGCTGCCGCTCCAGCTATGGACATGGGTCTAGGCGCCGCTCCCGAAACCCCCGCTCCCGAGGCTCCCACCCCTGAAGCTCCTGCCGTACCCGAAGTCCCCTCGATTGACCCCTCTCTCCTCCAACAAGCCATCAACGACGTTCCAGACGAAGCCGCCGCGACCACTCCCGACGTCCCGTCCGCCGTTTCGCTTGATAATCTTGGCACCGAAGCTCCTGCTACGCCCGAAGTCAACCCGTTAACCACCGCCGCTCCTGCTGCGGACTTCTCCTCCCCCGAAGCTGCCACTGCGCCAGCCGACCCCAACGCCGTCGTCACCGAAGAAGCTCAGAAAAATACTCCGTCTGTCGCTTTCAACGACCCCGCTTCTCAGCCAGACAGCCCTAAGCACAGTAAAGACATCGACCTTTCTAAACTCACCGACAAGTTCAAACAACACCCAATGCCGTTCATCGTTGGTGGAGGCATCATCATCATCGTCGGTCTCGTCCTCATCCTTGCTTTCGCCGTCTAGTTCAACTTAACTTACCTTTCCCCATGTCAAAATCCGTCTATATTACCACCGCTATTCCGTACGTCAATGGCGCTCCGCACGTCGGTCACGCCCTCGATTATCTTCTTGCTGATGTCTATGCTCGTTACCAAAAGGAGCAGGGAATCGCCGTTCGTTTTCAAGCCGGCACTGACGAACACGGCAACAAAATTTTCAACAAGGCAAAAAGTCTCAACGTCCCCGTCGAAGATTACGTCGCCGAGAACTCTGCCAAATTTCAAGATTTCATCAAAAAACTTGGCGCCGAGCCGACCGATTTTATCCGCACTTCCGACCCCGACCATTGTCACCGCGTCCAGCTCATCTGGGACAAAATCAAAGACCACATTTACCCCGCCGAATACAAGGGTTGGTACTGCTCCGGTTGCGAACGCTTCATTACCGACAAGGAACACGAAGAGACCGGCGGCGTCTGCCCCGACCATCAAATCCCTTATGAACGTCTCTCGGAAAAAAATTATTATCTTCGCATTGCCGACTTTAAGTCACAAATCAAGTCCGCCATCGAATCCGGCGAAATGCAAATTCTCCCCGAATTCCGCAAACTTGAAGTCCTAAAGCTCCTCGAGTCTTCGCCCGACGTTTCAATTTCTCGCCCCAAGAAGAATTTAAGCTGGGGCATTCCTGTCCCGGGCGACGACGACCAAGTCATGTACGTCTGGATTGACGCCCTTGCTAACTATCTCACTGTCCTCGGCTACCCCGAAGCCGACATCTCCGATTTCTGGCCTGCCGACGTCCAATTTGTCGGTAAAGACATTTTGCGTTTCCATGCCATCATCTGGCCTGCCATCTTGCTCGCCCTTGACCTCCCGCTACCGAAAGTCATCCTTTCCCACGGGCACGTCCTCAGCAGCGGTCAAAAAATGTCCAAATCTCTCGGCAACGTCATCGATCCGCTCGAAATCCTCGATAGATACGGTCTCGACCCGTTCCGCTACTTCTTCCTCCGTCACATCGACACTTTCGCCGACTCCGATTTTACTTGGGAAAAATTCGACGCCGCCTATTCTAGCGAACTCGCCAACGATCTCGGTAATCTTGTCCAGCGTCTCGCCGTCCTCGGCGTTAAAAACTCCGTTGTTTTGCCAAAGCACACTCCCACCAAAGACGAAAAATACGCCAGCTTGATGGACAATTTTGAATATACGAAAGCTTTCGACTATACTTGGAATAAAATTCAACTGCTCAACAAAAGCATCAACGACCTCGCCCCTTGGACCGTCGCCAAAACCGACCCCGAAAAAGCCCGACAAATCCTCATAGAACTAATTATGAAATTGCTCGGTTGTAATGAGCTATTAAAACCATTTTTGCCAGATACAGCAAACAAAATACAAAACATATTCACTGCTCATCCCGAAATCCAAATCCCCAAACCATTATTCCCAAAACAATAACAAAACCAAAAAATTTCAAATTTTAGAGACAGTTCAAGGAAACGGGAGTAGCGGAGCGAACCGTACTTAACGTACGGAGAGCGAGCAACGCATCCGTTGACGCAGAAATGTCCTAAAATTTAAATTTTAAAGTAAAATAATAAATACTAGGGACACCAGCGCCAGGGCAACTAGGATAAACCAAATCCAAGAAAACCGTCCGGTCTTCTCATACTGCTCAAAATACTCCGAATTCTCCACAAAATCCGGGTCCTCCCCATCCGCAAGCTGCGTCCTCTGCATCTTCTCGCGCAAATCAGCATTAATCCTCTTCGTCAGCTCTTTGTTGTCATCTTCGTCTTTAGTGACCATTACGCCCATGGGGTGGTTCTCCTTTTTCTTCTTCAATTTTGGAATTTTTGATTATCTTATTATACCATATCTCAAAAAAGTGTGATATAATACCCACAAATATCATTTAAGGAGGTTTATGGCTAAATCGAAAAAGTCTGGTAAAAAAACCAAGACGACCCCGTCCGTAAAGGAAGAAAAAATTTCCGAAAAAGACAAAAAGGTGGACAATAAAAAATCTGATAAGGTAAAAGCTGAGGCAAAGGAAGCCAAGGAAGTTAAAGCCGAAAAAGAAGTCAAAGAAGAAAAAACCGAAAAGGTTGAAGAAAAAAAGACTATCACGTCTAAAGAAAAAACTGGCTTCTGGCACAAATTCTTTGCTAAAAAGTACGACACCGAAGAAAACATCTTGACCATCTTCAAGGACAAAAAGGTCTACGGCGCTCTTATCGGCGAAGTTCTCGGCACCTTGTTCATCACAATGATCATCTTGACCTTGGGGCTTTACCAGTTGCTCTATCTCTTCTTAATTCTCACCGTCGTTTACATCGCTATCCGCAAGCTTTCCGGCGCCAATCTCAACCCCATCATCACCGTCGGTATGATGGCAACTCGCCGGATGTCCGCCATCCGTGGCGTCCTTTACCTGCTCGCGCAAGTTGTCGGTGCTTGGCTCGGTCTCACTCTCGTTTCCGTCTTCCTCAATACTAGCGGTTCCGAGTCTGAACTCCCTGGCATGACCGCCACTCCCGATGGCAAATTCTGGGTCATCTCCATGCTCGAATTCACCGGCGCCGCCATCATCGGCTTCTTCTATGCTCGTTCTCAAGCGTTCAAGAAAAACTCCGCTGCTTTCGGCTTGGTCGCTGCCGGCGGTACCATCATCGCCCTCATCACCATCTACATCATCACCGCGAACTTCTTCGGGCTTGACGGCACTTTCATGCTCAACCCCGCCATCGCTTTGATGTATCAAATCCTGCCACAAAGCGCCAACGGCGTCGGCGAACTCCTCGGCGGCATCGGTCTCGCCCTCTGTACCTACGTCATCTTCCCGATGGTCGGCGGTGTCATCGGCTTCTATCTCTCCGACGTTTCCGAAACCCTCATCGAAGAATAAAAAATCTTCTCGACTTTAGGGGCGCTCTCGTAAAAGCGCCCCTTTTGGTGTATAATATATATAATATGTCGAAATTAGAAGAATTGAAGACTGAGTTGAAAAATCTCGGTCGCGAGTATGCTAAAATCAAAACCCTCGCCGAGTCCGAGCGCAAGGCTTTTGGCGAAAAAATCAACGCTAAAAAAGCCGCTCTCCTCGCCGCAATTAAAGCCGAGGAAGAAGCCGCCGAGTCCGCCAACGTCGAACCAATTGACCTCACTGCACCTTTCGCGGAGAACGCCGCCAAATTTGACTTTACAACCGGCACCAAGCACCCGTTGACGCAGGAACTCGAACGTGTCGCCGAAATTTACCGTCTCATGGGCTTCAACGTCATTGAAGCGCGCCAACTCGACGACGAATTCCACATGTTCGACTCACTCAACTTCCCGAAAGAACACCCCGCCCGCGATGGCTACGACACTTTCCGCACCGAGGAGGGTTTCATCCCGCCCGCCCACACTTCGACCATGCAATACCGCGCGCTCACTCGCTTCCGCGACGACCTTGACAAATACGGTCAAATCGCCGTCGTTGTCCCCGGACGCGTCTTCCGCAATGAAGATGTCGACGCCACTCACGAACACACTTTCTATCAATGCGAGGGCGTCTTCGTATCCAAGGATGCCACGCTCGGTCAGCTCCTCGCCACTTGGAAAAACTTCTTCGAAACTTACTACGGTCAAAAACTCAACATCAAGACTCAGCCGGGCTTCTTCCCGTTCACCGAACCCTCGCTCGAATTCCAAATCGAAAAGCCCAAATCTCTCGGCGGCAAGGGCGACGGCTGGCTCGAGATGGGCGGCTGCGGCATGATTCACCCGAACGTTTTAAGAACCGCTGGCATCGACCCCGAAGTTTACAAAGGCTTCGCTTGGGGCGGCGGCATCGACCGTCTCGTCATGCTTAAATACGGCATCAACGACGTCCGCTACTTTGAATCCGGCAAACTTGAATTCTTAAAGGAGTTTTAACCATGCTAATTTCGCTCAACGAACTCAAAAATATGGTCGACATCAAGATTTCTGACGACGAACTTTTCCGGCTCATCGGCTCCCGCCTCGTCGAAATTGAACACGTCGAAGACCTCGCGCCGAAATACAAAAAAATCTACATCGTCAAAGTCAAGTCCGCCGAACCAATCGAGGGCACTCATCTTCACCTCTGTCAAATCGACGCCGGCGACAAACTCAACGCCGAAATCGACCCCGAACACGACGGCTATATCCAAGTCGTCTGCGGCGCCCCCAATGTCAAAAAGGGCATGCTCGCCGTCTGGATTGCGCCGGGCGCCGTTGTCCCGGCAACTTACGGCACCACCGAACCTTTTGAAATTTCCGCCCGCCCGCTCCGCGGCTTCATGAGCCACGGCATGCTCGCCGCTGCCGACGAACTCGCTCTCGGCGAAGACCACGGTGGTATCCTTTCCATCAGCCCTGAATATATGCTAGTTGACGACCAAATGCGCGCCCGCAAAGTCCACCCCGGCGATTCTTTTGCCGAGGCATTTGACCTTAACGACAAAATCATCGAAGTCGAAAACAAATCCCTCACTCACCGCCCCGACTGCTTCGGGCTGATTGGCTTTGCTCGCGAAGTCGCCGGCATCCTCGGTCAACCTTTCTCTTACACCCCCACTTGGCTCGACAAAAATTACGACCCTTGGACCTCAACTTACCGTCCTTATGGCAATCCCGACGCACTTTCGATTCACATCTCCGACTACTCTCTCTGCCCACGTTACGAAGCCTACCTCTTTGACATTCCTGGTGTCTCCGACCACCCCGACGAACTCCTCCTTGACGACATTTTCCTTTACAAAGCCGGCATGCGCCCAGTCTCCCCGCTCGTCGACCGCACCAACATCATCATGCTCGAAACCGGACAGCCCATCCACGCTTTTGACTACGACAAATTCGTCGCCCTCTCCGGCGGCGATCGCCCCGAAATCAACATCCGCCTCGCCCGCAAAGGCGAAAAACTCGTCCTCCTCGACGACAAAGAAATTGAACTGGTCGAAACCGACATCGTGATTTGCTCTGGCGACACGCCAGTCGCCCTCGCTGGTGCCATGGGCGGCAAGTCCACCGCCATCGACGCTTCGACCAAAAAAATCATCGTCGAAATCGCCAGTTTCTCCCTCTACAACCTCCGCAAAACCCAAATGGCGCACGGCATCTTTTCCGAAGCCATCACTCGTTTCACCAAGGGTCGCCCCGCTTCCGACCTCTCTCTCGCCGGCGAAGCCGTCCTGAAAAAGTTCGTCTACCTCGGCGGTCAACTCACCGGTCTTGCCACCGCAACCGACCCCGCCCTCGTTAAAAACGACCGCTACGTCCCGACCGTCGTCAAAATCACCACGAAAGAAATTAACCGTCTCCTCGGCACCGACTACTCGACAGAACTCATTGTCAAAACTCTCGAAAACGTCGAGTTCAAAATCGACGAACTCGAAGCCGACACTTTAGAAATCACCGTGCCGACTTGGCGCACCGACATCCACATCAAGGAAGACATCATCGAAGAGATCAGTCGTCTCCTCGGCTTCGACAACGTTCCGTTCGCTTTCCCGAAACATCCGTTCGTCTGCCCGACCGTCGACCCAATGTTTGAGTTTAAGTCAAAGCTCCGCACCGTCCTCTCCGACCGCCTCGGCATGAACGAAGTCTTAACCTACTCTTTCGTCAGCAAAACTCTCCAAGAAAAAGCCGGCGAAAATCCCGACGACTCTTATCAAATCACTAACTCCATCTCCCCTGAGCTCGAATGTTTCCGCCAGTCTCTCCTCCCCTCGCTTCTCGACAAAACTCGCGAAAACGAAAAAGCCGGTTTTAAAGATTTCTCGCTCTACGAACTTAACCAAGTTTCTCGAAAATCTTGGGGCCTGGACCTCGAAAACGTCCCGAAGATGCAAACCGAACTCGGTCTCACCACTTTCGGCGACTTTTACAGAGCCAAGCAAATCTTGATGGAGCTCGAAAAATCCCTCAACCTCAACTTTGAACTCAAACCGCTCGAAACTTCCACCCTCTTTGAACCGCTTCACGCCGCCGCCATTTACCTTGACAACGAGAAAATCGGCGAACTCGGCGAGGTCAAATCCGCCGTCCTGAGACGCTTCAAACTCAGCGAAAATGCGCAAATCGTCTCCGCGCTCCAATTGTCGCTTGACTCCTGTTTAGGTGTCGAACAGACCAAAAAATTCGGCATCAAACTTTCCAAATTCCCATTCGTTTCGCGCGACCTCACTTTCCGCGTTCCTTGCGAAGTCAATTATGCCGACGTCGAAGCTCAAATCACGCAAGTTTTAAACAAAATTTCAGGTATAATTTATAAACTAGAACCAGTTTCTATTTATAAAAAGGGAACTGCCAGCACCAAAAATCTCTCTTTTCACCTAGAAATCGCGAGCGAAGAAAAAACCCTAGCAAGTTCAGAGGTTTCTGATATAATAGAGACAATCGTTAAAGAATCAAAGACGCTCGGTGCGGAAGTTGTCTAAACGCCTAAGGAGGTAAAATGCAAGAAAAAGATTTAAAGCCGTCAAATAAACAGCGCTTAATTTTCGCGCTCGTCGCCGCTGTTTTACTTGGCTCGTCGCTCGCCGCTTACGTTCTCATCGTTATGGGCAACGGCACCGTCAACTATTCCAAAATGACCATGGAGCAGCTCGAAACTGCCTATTCCGACAAGCTCGCCGAAGTCGACACTGCCGCTGCTAAACTCTCGGAAAAATACTTTGAAGAATTCAAGTCCTACAAGTCCAACGTCAAAGCCTACAACTCCACCACCGCCAATAGCAACGGCGTCCAATCCAAAGATCTTAAAGAGGGCGATGGCGACACCGTCAACGAAAAAAACTACGACGCTTATTACATCGGCTGGTGCTCTGACGAAGAAGTCTTCGACTCTTCCTTTGACAATTTCACCGAACCGACATCGCTCAAAACCCCGCTCGACCTTTCCTCCGTCTCGCTCATTGACGGCTGGTATCTCGGCGCCGAGGGGATGAAAATCGGCGGCGTCCGCGAAATCACCATCCCCGGCTCTCTCGCTTACGGCGAAACCACGGAAATCTGCGGCGGCACCAACTCCCCGCTCAAGTTCATCATCATGGCAATCGAACGCGACGAAGAACTATCCAAGCTCAACAAACAACTTTCCGAAATCGAAACCGCCCTCTACACCGCCTACACTCAAGCCTACTCCAGCTCCACCACAACTTACACCGATACTTCCGAATCCGAAGCCACGACCGGGGAATAACCGTGGCGGCGCCAACTTTCTTCTTCTATGACCTCGAAACTTCCGGTCTTTCCGGCAGTGACGACCGTATCATGCAATTCGCCGGTCAGCGCACGAATTACAACTTAGAACCCGTTGGCGATCCCGTCAATCTCCTCGTCCAGTTAAATGACGACACTCTCCCGTCCCCCGGCGCCATTTTAACCACCAAAATCACCCCTCAAAAAACCGTCACCGACGGCATCTCCGAGCGTAAACTCGCCAAAATCCTCACCGAAGAAGTTTTCACGCCCGACACAGTCATCCTCGGTTTCAACTCCGTCCGCTTCGACGACAAATTCATCCAGCACCTCTTCTGGCGCAACTTTTACGACCCTTACGAGTGGCAATGGAAAGAGGGCAGAAGCCGCTGGGACATGCTCGATGTCGTTCGTATGACTCGCGCCTTAAGACCGGAGGGAATCAACTGGCCCGTCACCGAAGACGGTAAACCCACCAACCGCCTTGAACTCATCACCAAAGCAAACGGCATCTCTCACGAGTCAGCCCACGACGCTCTCTCTGACGTCAATGCCCTCATTGACGTCACCCGCCTCATCCGCGACAAGCAGCCGAAACTTTGGCAATGGCTGTTTAAACTCCGTGACAAAAGGGAAGTGAAAACTCTCGTCAATCTCAAAAAAACCACTCCTTTCGTCTATTCTTCCGGTCGTTTCGGTTCTACACATAATTTCACCACCGTCTGCGTACCTGTTTTTGAGGGCAAAAACGGCAACCTCGTCGTCTTCGACCTCCGCTACAATCTTGACAAACTAATCGAAGAAGCCAAAAAGACCACGCCCGACTTCCTCGCTAACCCCGACGTCAAACTCCACGACCTTTTCTTCCCCAAGTTCAAAGAACTTGCCTTTAACCGCTGTCCCGCCGTCGCCCCTCTCTCCGTCCTCGACGCCAATGACGGCTGGGCTAAAATCGACTTGGAAAAGTCAAAAATTGCGCAAAACCTCTCCGCGCTCCAATCCCACCCCGACCTCTTAGAACGACTAAAAAACGAGCATCTCGCCGACAAATACGACAAAGCTCCTTACGACGCTGAAACCGCCCTCTACGACGGATTCCTCGACGACCAAGACCGCGTCCGCCTCACCCCAATCAAGACCATGACCGAAAATCAGCTCGCCGATTTCCACCCGAACTTCGCCGACGACCGTCTCCCCGAGCTTTTCCTCCATTACAAGGCAAAAAACTTCCCCACTTCTCTCACCGAACCTGAAGTCGAACAGTGGCAAAAATACCGCACCGCCCGCCTCAATCGCCAGTCAAACTTCTTCCTTGCCGAAATGGAAAAATTCACCAAAGACCCCGAAGTTCAACAAAGCGACGAAAAACAATTCCTCCTCCAAGAACTCTACCTCTGGTACCAATCGCTCCAAGATTCCGATTACTAACATTTTTGAGTTGTCTCACCATCTCGCTTTTGCTATAATAACATCATGGCAAGAAGCAAAAACACCACCGTCCTCGGGCATAACTTGTTTTTGCGACTGTTTTTCTTCCTCACTTTCGCTCTCATCTCCTTTATAAGCACCCCCCCCCCAGACGCTTTTGCAAAATGTAGCGAGCCTAGCGTCGGCTCCATAGAAGACACTGGCGCCACCTCCGACACCGCAGGTCGCGTCACTTGTTGTAAAGACGGTAGTCTCCAAGGCTGGCGTTACGGTGCTGTTTTCTTCACGGGCGACTGGGCGAACGAAACCTGGCCGACTTGGAGTGGCTCCGGTTCGCTCGACTTCACCGTCCGCGGCGCCGTCTATTGCTGCTCGGGCACCAACAACAACGCCTACGTCAAAGCTAATGACATCAGCTTCGACCATAGCATCACTATTAGCAAAGACTCCCTCGAACGCTCCTGTGACGGCGACAAGTCCTGGGGACCAATTAGCTCAGACTATCTCAAAGCTACCGTCCCCGAAGCTTCCCTTAAACAGGCTAGTTGCGACAGTAATAACCCCGCCAACTGTACTCTCACCGTCGAAGTCACTAGCACGCTCGGTTCCGGCACCGCCGCCACTTACAACTCTTACGTCAAGTTCAAATGGTCAAAAAGCAAAACTTTCAGCCTCTCTTACGACGCCAACGGCGGCTCCAACGCCCCCTCCGCAACTTCCTGCACCACCACCGGCGACTCCTGTGACGTTACTGTCACCTCCAGCACTCCCACACGTTCCGGCTACAATTTCAAAGGCTGGAACGACAACTCCTCTGGCACCAGCACTAATCGTAACGCCGGCGGCACCATCTCCCTCTCCGCCAACAAAACCATCTACGCCAAATGGGCACAGCTCTACAACCAAACGCTCCAATACGACGCCAATGGCGGTTCTAACGCCCCTAGAGCCCAGACCAACGGTCCTACCGAATCCTCCAGTCACACTTTCACTGTCACTTCCAGCACCCCCACTCCGCCAACCGGTAAAAAGTTCATCGGTTGGTCCACCAGTAGCACCGCCACCTCCGCAAGCTATACCAGTGGTAGCACCATCTCCGTCACTGGCACCACCACTCTCTACGCCGTCTACGAAGCCTACACCGTCGCCACTTTCTCCGCTCCCGCCATCACCATCACCTCCACCGAGCTCACCCACATCTCCGGCGACAACTATAAGGCGATCGGCAGTAAAGACAACTATTCTCTCACTGTCTACTACCACCTTACGCGTACTAACAACACTCCTACTTCTGCCGTCTCACAGTATGGTACTCGTTCCGCCGACTCTCATGATGGCGTCTACCCTAACAATACTACCAACTCCAATGATCTCACCTATAACGTCACTCAGGACATCTCCTCCCCTAAGACCACCCCTAACATCACTCACGGTGGCTGGTATAACAACATCTGCTTCTACTTCAAGTATGACAGCAAAGTCTACTATGACGGTACTACTCGTGTTGGTAGTGCAGAAACATCTACTACCTATCGATGCATCAACATCTACAATCCGGGGCAGTATCACGCTGCTTTCACAGGCTGGATTAGCGTTGCTAATGGTCCCGGTCTTTCTGGCACTGGAGAAAATCGCGTCGGTAACGGCTATCAGTCTAGGTTTTCCTACTCCCCCAAATATAACATCCAACGCACCGATGCTCTCAATATACCAGAAAAAGCGGATTCTTACGTCGCCATCAACAATGTCTATACTACCTTTGACGAGAAATATTATCCTGCCGACAATACTGCCGACAAAAGATTAACTCTCGCTCTCGACAATTACGAGATTACATACTGGCCTGAAGATGGCTGGGACTGGACTTATGTCGACATTGGTGGTGCCGCCCAAAGCCGTTGTTACTATCTTCGCTATGATTCCGACGTCCTTTATTACGACAACGAACGCCAATATGGCAACTATGCCGGCAGGGCACACACTTGCGTTTCCATCACCAACCCTCCCAACACTGAGACCATCTCGTTCACTGGCACACCTGTCTCCGCCACCATGACCGCCAATAACCGTCTCACTCGTACTGACAGTAATCGTGTCGGTACCGTCATTAACCACGACCGTAACACTAGCGGCACCCTCTGCGGTAGTAGTTCTGCTTCTGTCGACTCCAAGATCGGCAAATGGTGCGACAATGCCACCGCCCGTACTGCTACTTATACTGCTGACTTCTCCCACCAAATCACTCGTAACGACAACTCCTCTACTATTCTCGGTAAGACCATGAACGCCAGTGTCTCATAGCAAGTCCAAGAAATCTATCCTAACAGCACTCCTTATATTGACAGTACCGGTAAA
>CAYRNS010000011.1:0-25792 GCA_964425805.1 uncultured Candidatus Saccharibacteria bacterium | reverse complement strand
TTTGGTCTTTGTAACCTTTAATGCCGCGCAGCCGATTAAACAGCGCCTGCTTCAGTCCCCAGCTTCTCTCCGTCGGCAACCTAAAGCTTTTATGCAGGTTTTTTACCTCAATCGCATTTCCATAAGTTGGCTCTAATAAAACTCTTCGTTCGCCAATCGCTCGCTCGCTCATCTCTACACCTCCTCCGCAAAGAACTTAGACTTTTTTCGGAAATACCATCCACCCCAAGCCAAAATCGCAACCGTAATCACTACCGGCACCGCCATCGCGACCGGATTGTTCAGATAATTCCAAGTCGTAATCGCTTCGGTCGTAATCAAGTTATAGCGCACATCTTGAATAATCTGCGCCACAGGGTTCAACAGCAAAATCTTCGCCGCAATCTCACTTGTTTGCGCCACCATCGTAATCGGATAGATAATCGGCACTGCATAAAACAACGCCTGGATTAACACGTCCCAAATCGACGCGATGTCCCTGAACTTCACGTTGATTGCGCCAAACAAGAAAGAAATTCCCAACGCTAAACAATATAACTCAAGCACTAATACCGGAACCAAGAGCCAAGACAAACTTGGCGCCACCCCGTTTATCAAGGCGAAAACTACCACCACGACCAAGTTAATCGCTAAATTAATCAGCGCCGTAAATGTTGTAGAAACGACAACAATATACTTAGGAAAAGAAATTTTCCGAATCAACTCGCCGCGCTGTACCATCGCCTGAATCCCTTGACTCGTACATTCTGTAAAGAACGACCAGAGCGTCGTCCCCGTCAAAAGATAAACTGGATAATGGGGAATATCGTTCCCAAATTTCAAAAGCTTCGCAAACACGATGTAGAGAATTGCAAACATCATCAACGGTCTCAGCAGCGCCCACAGATACCCTAACACCGACCCTTGATAGCGCAACTTAAAATCAGTTTTCGTCAATTCTCGGAGCAAAATCCTGTTATTGCGATAAAAAACATTCGGAATATTCATAAACCTATTCTATCACAGACTAGTCAAGATTGTCTAAAAATCTCAACGTATCCCTCACCGCATCCTCAATAGAAAGCTCTGTTTTCCAACCCAATTTTTCCAGCGCAAGGGACGGGTTCGCGCAAACCACGGCGAGGTCTCCCGCACGGCGTGCTCCAATTTTCTTCGGCAACTCATGCCCAGAAATCTTCTCGAACGCCTCGATAATTTCAAACACCGACGTCGCCTTGCCACTACCAAGGTTATATATCGCAACACCAGTCTGCATATGCTTGAGCGCCGCCAGATGTCCTTTCGCAAGGTCAGTTACGTGAATAAAATCACGCTCGCAACTTCCGTCCTTCGTCTTATAATCATCGCCATAAATCACCAACTCCGGTATCTTGCCTTGATAAACTTTTGTCACAATCGGCATCAAATTATTCGGAATTCCGTTCGGGTCTTCGCCAATCAGCCCCGACTTATCGGCGCCGACCGGATTGAAATACCTCAAAATTGTCGCAAAAAACTCTGGGTTCGCCGTGCAAACGTCGCGGATAATCTGCTCAATCATTGCTTTCGTCCAGCCGTACGGATTCGTCACCCCCACCCCCGTCGTCATCGTCTCAACTAGCTGTGCCGAATCTGCGCCTTTGTCGCCGTATACCGTCGCACTCGAAGAAAAGACCAACTTAGAAACGCCCGTCTCTCGCATCGCTTTCAATAAATTAACTGTCCCCTGAATATTATTCTCATAATAGCGCAAAGGTTGCTCAACGCTCTCTCCGACCGCTTTCAAGCCCGCAAAATGAATCACCGCCTCAAACTTCACACCCTTAAACACCTCTAGCGTTGCTGAATAATCCAACAAATCCACCTTATGAAATTCCGGCTTCACGCCCGTAATTTTTTCAATTTTGTCTAAAACTTCAATCTTAGAATTAAATAAATTATCTAAAATCACCACCTCATGCCCGGCTTTTATCAGTTCAACAGTTGTATGTGAACCAATATAACCCGTTCCCCCGGTCACTAAAATCTTCACAGATTCCGCTCCTTCTTTTTCTCACATATTATATATTATGATATAATTATATCATATATGAAAAAGGACTCCACGCTCCTCTCAAGGGTGTTGTTGATTATCGGTGACCTCTTCGCGATTGTTTTTTCGTTTGCTTTCGCTTATTATTTCCGCACCCACCTCGACCATCGTCCGTACTTCTTCGAGTCCAACTTGGGCGGATTCATTTTAGAAATTATTTTTCTCATCCCCATCTGGATTCTCATCCTCGCCGCCCTCGGTCTCTACTCAAAAAACATTCTCGCTCGCGAATCGCGCGGCAGGGAAGCGAGCAGGTTGCTTGTCGCCTCCATGGTTGGCATCATGTCCATCATCACTTGCGACTTCTTCGGCTCTTCCGACCTCTTTCCAGTCCGCACCGTTGCTATCTATGCATTTGTCCTTTGCTATTTCTTTCTTCTTCTCAACCGCTCCATTTTCCGTCTTATTCGCGATCTGCGCTTCCGCCACGGTCACGGCACTCTCCGCGCCGTCGTAATCGGAAACAATCAAAACACCGACTATCTCACTGACTATATCTCCTCAAATCCCGAATCTGGCTACCAGCTCGTCGGTATCGTCGCTGCGCGCAAATATTTTCCGAAAGATTTGTTAGACAAACAATATTCCTCCCTCAAAGACGCTATCCGCTACGCTAAGCCTGACGTCATCTTTCAAACTGACGAACGTCAAACTGAATATGTCTACCAACAATCCGTCAACCGTCACATCATTTACTACTTCGTCCCTAGCGAATCTGCCCTCTCCTCTCAACTCGGCGAACTTGAGCTAATAGGGAACACTCCCGCCCTCCGCGTCAATGCCACACCACTCAACGGTAACTCGCGTTACCTTAAACGCTTCTTCGACGTTCTTTTAGGCACAATTCTGTTTATTCTCGCCCTCATCCCCATGCTCTTCGTCTGGCTCGCCGTCAAACTTTCCGACATCCGCCACCCTGCCATCTACTCCGAGTACCGCCTCTCGCAATACAACCGTAAGTTCAAGATTTATAAATTCCGTTCCATGAAGCCCGAATACTCCGGCATGTCGCCCGAAGAAGCCTTTAAGAAAATGCACCACCCCGAACTAATCAAAAAATATCGCAAAAATGGTGATTATTTGCCCAAAGACCCCCGCATCACCAAAATCGGTCATTTCATCCGCAAAACCTCCCTTGACGAACTGCCGCAGCTCTTCAACGTCATCCGCGGCGACATTTCTCTCGTCGGACCCCGCGCCCTCGTCCCCGGGGAACTAAAAACTTATGGCGACCGTTCCTTGCTCCTCACCGTCAAGTCCGGTCTCACTGGTCTCGCGCAAGTCTCTGGTCGTCGCGACATCTCTTTTGAAGAACGCCGCTCCCTCGACCTTTACTACATCAAGAACTGGTCACTTACTCTCGACTTCCAAATTCTCCTCCGCACCGTTAAAGCCGTTTTTAAGAGCGAAGGAGCCAAATAGTGAAAGTCGCGATTGTCTGCGACTGGCTCACTTCCGTCGGCGGTGCTGAGCGTGTCCTCCGCTCCATCTGCGACCTCTTTCCCGACGCACCTATCTACACTTCTCAGTATAACGAAAAAAAGATTGACTGGTTTAAAGATCGCTCCGTCCACGTTGGCTGGCTTCAAATCTTTCCGACTGGCTTCCGTCGCTTCCTCGGTCCGCTTCGTCAAAGTTACTTCAACCATCTCGACCTCTCCGAATACGACCTTATCATCTCTGTCACTGGCGCCGAAGCTAAATCCGTCAAAAAGGGAAACGCGCTCCACCTCTGTTATTGTCACGTCCCCACTCAATATTACTGGGGCCTAAAAGATGATTATCTCACCAACCCAGGCTTCGGCATCCTTAATCCGCTTGCTCGTCTCGTCTTAAAAACCGCTTTACCAAAACTAAAAACTGCCGACTATAAAGCCGCCCAGCGCCCAGACGAATTCATTACCATCTCAACTTATGCTCAAGAACAGATAAAAACCGCCTACGGTAGGGAATCGACCATCATTTTCCCGCCTGTCGCCGTGGAAAAGTTTTCCACAAGGGAGTTTTCCACAAGCAGGGAAACAATCAAACCCGAAAAAAGTCAAATCAAAAAACCCGAACAAAAAAATAATAAAATACAACAAAAGTCAAATATTGCAAATCTCGCCTCTGTCAAACCTGCCGCTCGCTACGGCTTCGTCACTACTTCACGTCAAGTTACGTGGAAGCGTCTTGATCTCGCCATTAAAGCCTGCATGGAACTCAAAGTTCCCCTCACGGTCATCGGCGAGGGACCCGAGCACAGAAAACTTGTCAAAATCGCCAAGCATTCCCGCAACATTAAATTCGTTCCCCTTCAAAACCAAAAAGAACTTAAAACATATCTCGAACAAGCCGAGGGTTACATTTTCCCCTCTCTCGAACCGTTCGGTATCGCCCCTGTTGAAGCGCTCGCTTGCGGCTGCCCCGTTATTGCCTACGGCAACGGCGGCGCCCTCGATTACGTTATTGACGGCGAAAACGGCGTTCTCTTCGGAAAACAATCAGTCAATTCCCTCCGCCAAGCCCTTAAACGCTTCCAGACTTTAAAATTCGACGAAGCCAAAGTCAGAAAAACCGCCCTTCCCTTTTCTGAAAAGTACTTCCAAGATAAGCTAAAGACATTTATCGTCGAACAAGTCAAACAACACAATAAAATAACTGCAAAAAATGTCAAATCAAAAGAAAAAACAAAACCCGAAAAAGTCAAGGAAACGCCCAAGGTACCCCTAAAACCAGCGCCTAAGTCTACAACACCAAAGCCGACTTCCAAACCTACGTCAATCCCCAAGCCTGCCCCCACCCTAGCACCTAAAAAGCCTCAACCTAAGCCTAAGCCGACCAAACCGATCGCTAAACCTAAACTAAAAAAGGTCAAAAATGCCATCAAGAAACCACCCGAAGGCAGCACCTTCATCAAAATTGATTAAGTTCCGTCTTGTCCTCCTATATTCCTTTCCTGCCGCGCTTTTTTGCTCTTACTATCCGCTATTCCATATTTCCGAATCCGCCAGCACTAACTACGAACTCTCCCTCAGCCTCATCTGGCTCCTCCTTTTTGCCATCTCCTCGCTCAAAGACGCACTGTATTATATATGTAATACAATAAGATTTTTCGTCAAAAAACGCTCTTTCCGCACCGCCCTCCCGCTCCTCGCTCTGCCCTTCCCTCTCTATCTCTCCGCAACCGCTCTCTGGAGCAGCAATCCTCTTCGTGCCGTCTTAACCTCTGGCATCTTCTGGTGCATCCTTATTTCCGCCGTCGGCATCTTCAAGCTTGTCCAAACTAAAGCCGTAAATAAAGACAACTTCCTCAAAATCTTCCTCCTCACCTCTTGTGTTTTCTGCGCATTTTGCTGGCTCCAATCCCTCCTCGACATTTTCGGTGTCGACCGCAGCATTACTCTTCTCTGCCCTGGTTGCACCTCGTATTCTTTTGGCTTCCCACACCCATCTGGTTTCGCCATTGAGCCACAATTCATGGGCAATCTTCTTCTCGCTCCCGTCCTCCTTTCCCTCTATCTTTGGGTCAAATCCAAATCCGAAACAACCATCTTCGACTCTAAGACCCTCCTCGCAATTTCTTTTCTCGTCTTAAGCACCCTTTTCTTAACATTTTCTCGCGGTGCTATCTACTCTTTCGTCCTCGCTTTCATTATTCTCTTACTAATCAACCTCATCAAACAAAAAAATCGCCTCTGGCTTAAAACCATCCCTCTCGTCATCTCTAGCCTCCTCTTTACCCTCTTTATGCAAGGCGTCTTCTCTGCCGCCTCTTACACCGACAGCACTTTCCTAACCGGCGTCAAAAACTCCATCTCCCAACTTTCTCTCGGTAAAATTGAACTTACCGACCAGTCTTCAAGCCCCACCTCATCAGAAGCGACGCCAGAGCCAGAAGCTTCAACAACGGAACCGGTCAGCACTCCAGTCTTCGACGGCTACGTCGAGGAATCCACTAATACACGCATGAAATTTAACCGCATCGCCCTTGAACTCGCTCCTAAAAACGCCACGACTCTCCTCTTCGGCTACGGTCTCGGCTCTGCCGGCGAAATTATGTACAAAGAGGGAAAAACCACCACTCCTTTCGAAATCGTCCAAAGCGAATACCTTTCCCTCCTCTTAGAAACCGGCGTCCTCGGTCTTCTGCTTGCCGCGCTAACCTTAACCACCACTTGTCTGTACATCACAAAAATCAATCGCCCCGAGCGTTACTTGCTCGAAGCGATTATTATCAGTTTCCTGTCCTCTCTCCTATTCTTCTCTGGTCTTCCCAACGCCGTCCACCTCTATCTCTTCCCAGTTTTTCTCGCCACTACTCTTTCTCCGACTCGTCGTCACTAGTTTTCTTCTCTTCCGTCTTGCTTTTACCAAACACGAATCTGTCATATACCAAGAAATTAATCACCATCACCACTGCCGTCATCAAAACGTAGTTCCCTGTAGTCTCAACGAACTCATAAGAGAACCCAATTCCAATCGCTTGGAAAATATCATACGCAAACTTATACAAGAACCCAAACAACCCAAAGAACCACGTCAGCGCTGGTCGAATCGCAATATTCATCACTACGTTCCAAATAAAGAACTTCCCTAGCTCCGTCTTTCCAACTTTCCTATCTTTCCAAGTAAACTGCGAATGTAAATAATATCCCACAAAAATCGACACAAATCCAGAAATCAACGTCGCCAGCCACAACTGATTCTCTGCTGTAAATACGAGCAGTGCCAGCGCCTCATACATCCCATAATTAATCGCCGTGTTCAACACTCCAAAAATCAAATACTTCCCCTTTTGCTTCGTTTTTTCACTAACTTTTTTACTCATTAAACTATTTTCTCCATTACTTTTTTGACTTTTTCAATATCTTCCGGTCGATTATGATAGCCCAAGGAAAACCGAATTAACGGCGGAAAATGTCGCACCTTATCAAGATAATAATGCGCACAGAAATAGCCCGTCCTCGCCATAATCTCCTCCGCCCCTAGCGCCTCACCAAGCAAATGCGAGTCCACGCCTTTCACAAAGAAACTCATCGTCGGATTCGGCTCCGCATTGACCAATTCAACTTTTTCGCTTGCGTTCAAAAACTCAAACAGCTCCGTATAGTTCTCTTCTAAGTTCTTATGATCGGCTTTTGATAGTCCACCAAGCCAATCAATCGCCTCCCCGAGCGCGATAATCTCCCCCCAAGCCTGCAGCCCACTCTCAAACTTCGTATAAATATGGTCGGGATTCTTCTCGCTCGACAGCAAATACGACTCGCGGTCAACGTCGTCCACCATCCCGCCCCCAATAAACGATGTCTCAATCTTTGGCAACAAATCTTTCCGCACTATCATCGCCCCGAGACTTGGTGCGTACATCTTGTGCGCAGAAAAACAAATCGCATCCGCCTCAGTCTTATATAAAACCTCAGAAGAGTGCGCCATCGCTTGCGCCGCATCAATAATCACCACGCCACCGGTCTTATGAACTCTTTTTACGACGTCTTTAATATTCACTAGTTTTCGCCCATCAATGTTCGACGCCGCGTTAACTACCACCACGGCTTTCTCCGGAATTTCCTCAACCGGCAAACCCCCATCTTCTTCTCGGGACAAAACTTTCCGAGGTATACCATATTTCTTCGCAAACGTCATTGTTGACAAGAAAGGAGAATTATGTTCAATATCGCTAGTTACTACAACATCAAACTTGCTTCCGTCAAGCTGCTGCAACAAAAGATTAATCCCATACGTCGTATTCAGCGTAAACGACACAAAGTATTCTCGCTTAGGAAGTTTCAGATACTTCAAAATTTTCTCGCGACACGCTTCAACCCTTCGGTCGGTCTCAATTCCCCACGGATACTTCACCCGCTCACCACAAGAATTAAATTTTTCATAATACTCATTTAGAGCAGCAATCACCGGTCGCGGTCTCAGACTTTGGCACGCCGCATCCAGATAAACCTCCCCCGTTTCAAGATAGTCAAAATCGTTCATGCCTCTCATTATACCACGCCAACCCTAGGTGTGCTATAATACTATCATGGTTTGCATCGCCGCTTTTATTATCCTCGGTCTCGTTGGCATTTTCGTTGCCATCATCTCGATTTTTAAACGTGACTTCGGTCGCGCCTACTGGAAAGCCTTTAAAAAAGCTTGGGGCTGCGTTGGCAAAAAAATTCGCCTCCAAAAATGCGACACCAACTTCAAAGACGATGTCAAAAATACCCTCCTCAAAAAAATCATCTTAAAAAGACCCAACTGGGTCAAACCACTCTCGACCATCATCGAAGTTCTCTCGGTTGTTTTTGTTGTCGTCTTCG
Organism: uncultured Candidatus Saccharibacteria bacterium; assembly: GCA_964425805.1. Taxonomy (GTDB): domain Bacteria; phylum Patescibacteriota; class Saccharimonadia; order Saccharimonadales; family Saccharimonadaceae; genus Nanosyncoccus. The sequence goes on along the minus strand of CAYRNS010000011.1, from coordinate 17,425 downwards.
CTTGGGCGGTTATCACCTCCATAAAATCCCTCCTCGCTCTTTGGTCACTCGGCACTTGTAATGTCACCAAACCCTCTGCCTGTACCCTCGGCTCCGAAGTATGCTCCCTTGGCGGCGAAGAGGATGACGCCAATATTCTCGAGCAAACCGGGCGCTGGTTCACGGAATGGGGCGACATTTTCGCCGCTATCCCCGACCGCATTCGCAACTGGGACGCGAGCGAATATCTTGTCGAACCGACCGTAATCGTGGATGCGAAAATCCTCGACGACTCAAAATCCTCTCTTAACGACAACGCCTCGTACGCTTTGGATCTTCTCGATCCGGGTTGCTCCGCTTGTATGATGAGCTTCCGCAACCAGCTCGACTCTGGCTTTTTCGAAACCCATAAAGTTGCCATCGTCCTCTACCCGATTCAGCTCGACGACGGTACTTATAAGTTCGCCAACTCTGACCTCATCTCTCGCTACTTCTACGCCGGCGTTCTGCTCGATGAGGGCGAGTCTCCCGAGAATCAAAAACACTTCGCCCTTAAGCTCATCCATAAAATTTTCACTGAAAAAACTGAAGACGGCGTCATTATCCAAAACCATCTCGCCTCGCTCGAATACGACGAAGTCAAACAAACGCTAAAATCTTACCTCAAGGAATTTGGCGCCACCGACGACGATCTTAAGGAAATTAGCAAGCTCGAAAAATCCGACGAAGTTAAAACAATCCTCGAAAAAGTAAAAGATGTTGCCGAAAATAAAATCAAAATCACTGGCATCCCCACTTTAATCTATGACGGTAAAAAATATTTAGGACTCTATGAAAAATAAACTCTTTCTACTCATCTTCCTCTCGGCGCTCCTCGCTCCCGTTAGCTCTGCTTTCGCCGCCGAGCCACAATTAACCAAGGAGCAATCTGTCAAACTGTCCGAATCTTGCGGCACAATTCGTCAGAATCTCAAAAACCTCCAGCGTATCGACTCTCGCACGCGCACCTACTTTGGCGCCATCTACGAAACCGTCTCGACTAAATTCCTCAAACCTCTCAATCTCCGCCTTGTCAACAACGACCTTGCCGACGCCGAATTGTTAAGTCTCCAGACTGCCATCGCTACCGCGCGGAGCGACTTCTCGGACGACTTTATCGCCTACTCAAAATCACTCGAAAACTTAATCACAATCGATTGCCGCCTCGAACCGGAAAACTTCTACAAAAAACTCCTTGAAACCAGGGAAAAACGTGCTACTGTTGCTGCTGACGTCAAAACGCTCAATAATCTCCTAACCGACATCGTTAAAAACACCGAAAAGCTCAAGGAGTCGCTCAAATGACCACCGAACTGAAAAAAACACCCCCCGCCGTTAATCCAGCCATGGTGAACGACAAGTCAAAAGCTTCTAAAGGCGGGCGCAATCTTGCTCTTCTCGGCGTCGGCGCCGTCCTCATCGCCTTTACCACGACTTTCGTCGCCCTTAAAATCTACCATGATTCTGGCGACATCTATCTCGACCGCTCTCGCCCGGGCTTTCTACCAGAAAAAGAAGAAGCCGAAGCAGAAAAAGACCCGCAAGATTTTGAATTCAAAGATTCCGGCGTCATCACCTCGGATATTTTGGATGAATATCTTGACAATCTCAAACAAGAAATCAACCGCCTTAACGATTTCTCGTCCGAGCCGTTCGCTCCCGCTCCACTCTCGGACAAAGCACTTGGCTTTTAATTCTTGAAATGCTCGCGCATCCAGTCGTCCCCTGCCCCGCCCGACAAAAACGCTACTAAGTATCCTTGCGCAAGATATTCTTTCACGCGCAAATAAAACTTCTCGTCATAATCCGCCACTTCCGCAATCTCTGGATTCTTTAATTTCTCGACAAATTCGGCTGGCGGAATCACCCGCTGCCCCTCAATCTCGCGCAGTAACGTCGTCGGTAGCCAAAATAACTTATCGACTCCCTTAGTAAACAAATCATAATAATCATCAATCACGTCATATTGACGCGCGTTTTGCAACGGCGCATAAGCCACCACCAACCCCTTTTTTCCAGTCAATTCCATTTCTTCGCGTGCAATCTCAATAGTCGCGGCAACTTCCTCCGGATGGTGTGCATAGTCCGTATACAGCCCATCACAAAGTTTTTCCATCCTGCGCTCCACCCCAGGAAATTCGTTCATAATTTCAATCATTTTTTCTTCAGAAACGTCCAAACCTTCCTCGCGCGCAATTTCTTTCACCCCCTCAATAGCAAGCGCTAAATCAAACCGCCGCACTTCTCCAGCCAGCTTGATTCGTGGCGCTAGGTTTGTTTCAGTAATTGTCTTTCTGCTCTGTCTAATAAACTGCGCAAACGCCTGCTTATACTCCGCTTCGGTTTTATATATATCAGCATGGTCATAAGTTACCGACGGGATTACGGCGAGCCACGGATGATAGGCTAAGAAATTCCTATCATACTCGTCCGCCTCATAAATCAAATATTTTGCCCCTTTCTTAAAACTTCCTGCCTCAGCGAAACCGAGAGTCGAACCAACTAGCCACGACACCGGCAGATTAAGTTTAAGACAAAGCCACAAAATCCCCGCCGTTGTCGTTGTTTTTCCATGCGTCCCCGCCACACCGACCATCTTCAAATCGTACTTCTCGACCAGCCCCTCGATAAATTCGTCGCGTTTAGAAATCTTTAATCCCAACTCTTGCGCCATTGCCAATTCCTTGTTCCCAGGTCTCACCGCCGACGTATGCACATACCAATCTACGCCCCCCTCCTCCGCGACTTTCCTCTTCAAATATTCGCCGTCCTGCTCGCCGATGGAAACCTCAATTCCGTGCTCACGTAGCCGTGGCGTTACTAAGCCTTCGTGCAAATCCGAACCAAACACTTCTATCCCCAAGCTTTTTGCGCCCAGGGCAAGCGGTCCCATTGCGACTCCAGAAATTCCAGAAATATATACTCTCATATTTTCATTATACCACGTCACTGTGTTATAATAAGAGCAATAACTATGGGTGGCACGCGTATTAGACATCTCAAAAAAATGCTCAATAAAGTTAGGGCTGTCCGCACCTGGCAACTCTTCCTAATTTTTGTCTTACTCGTCTTCGCTTCTGCTACTCTTCTCCGCCTTGACCATATAAAAATGACTACCCTCCGCTCCGCTGTCCTTGCAGCTGACAAGGAAGATAATGAAATCGCCCTTGCCGAAGATTTAAACGCTCTTAAAGATTTCGTGTTCACGCACACTGTCGTCAATATCGTTGACGACAACGGCAATAAAAAACTCGAATTCGGCACCGGAGTTTTCTACCTTGAACAAAGCTATCTTCGTGCTGCTTCGACTGCCTTGCGAGAAGCTTCCGAGGCAGAAATTGACGATTCAAACTCTCACGGCAACGTTTACGCCGCCGTCTCCGCCGTCTGCCGTCCTCTTGCCATCGCTAACGGCTGGAGTTGGGACACCCCCGCCTACATCGAGTGCTGGCAAACTGAACTCGCCAAATATCCCGCCGATTCCCTCAACGACGGCACGATCAAAGTCAAAATCCCCTCCACCGAACTTTATCGTCGCGAATTTACTTCTCCCGTTTGGACGCCTAGTCTTTCCGGCTTCGTCGTCCTCATCACAATCCTGCTAGGTGTTGTAATTTTTATACGATTCCTTATCTGGTTATGCCTAGAAATAGCCTTAAACTTTATGAAAAATTCATAAAACCCCTTGACACCCCTGTCGAAGAATAATAAGATAAAGATACAATAACTAAAGGAGGAATAAGCTAATGGCTTATGAACATACTAACAGCAAAGGCGTAAAGTACTATCTTCACAAATCCGAAGTTACGCTCCGCGGCGGCAAACCTCAGACTATTTATTTTTTCACTAAGGAAGCTAAAGGCGGTAAAGGTACCCCTTGCGATCTTCCTGCAGATCGTGAAGTCAACGAGAACCCACGCAACGGCTTCTTGACCCTCAAGAAAAAAGCCTAAGCCTCAATTAAACTAGGTATAGTAATCCGCCCTGCGCTTCAATCGACGCGAGGCGGATTTTCTTTAGAGAACAAATATGTTATATTATATATAATGATCCATGCTGGCGGGGGCGTAGCTCAGGGGTTAGAGCAGGCGGCTCATAACCGCTTGGTCGTTGGTTCGAACCCAACCGCCCCCACCATGGGTCATTTTTTAATATGTTATAATAAAGCTAATGGAAAACCTAAAAACCAAACTCCGCCGCTTTTACTTCCGTATTAAGCACGACTATCTCTCATTTGACAATATCGTCTTCTTTGTCGCTATTGCCGCCTGCTTCTTTTTTACTTATGACTCCCTCTCGGCAACTTCGCGCAACTGGGAACTCTCGCAAAAACTCTCCACTCGCAAAAGGGAATTAGCTCTTCTTCAACTTGAGGTGGAAACCATGGAGTTAGAAAACGCATACTACCGCTCCGCCGAATATCAAGAACTCTCCGCCCGCGCCAAACAAAACAAACTCCTCGAGGGCGAAAAACTAGTTTATCTTCCGGAAAACTCCGAAGCTGCGCGAAAGAAGTATGACGAAAAATCCGAAGAGCCGGTCGAAACGCCGGCGCCATCCAACTTTTCTCAATGGATGTCGTTTCTGTTTGGTCTTAACGCCAACACCTAAATCTTGTCAATTTGCCACAAACCGTTTATACTTAAATCATGGATAATGATAATCTTTCGAAAATTCCCGTGAGCGAACTCACGCCGGAAAATCTCAATTCTTTAAAAGGCGATCAAGTTTTTGAAGAGCCTCGTAAGCCCAAACCACGCAAGCCACAAGGCAGCAGTCGACTTCCGCTACTTATCGCTGGCGCCGTATTGTTGATAGGAGTCGCCGTCGCGCTTTTCTTCATCTTCCGTAAGCCTGCCGAACCTGAAACTCCTGCATCACAAGGAGAGCCGACCGACGAGCTCGAATCAACTTGGGAACCCTCCGGAGAAACCACCGACGTTACCCAAGAATTTTACGAACATCACCAGTCTATCGTCGATAGCTCCGATACCACCCACGAAGAAAAATTCACATCCACTCTCGAAATTGCCAACCTCTACTCCGTCTCCGGACGCTACGCCGAATCAGAAGCACTCTTAAACTCCATCTCACGCGAATCTCTCACTTATGAAGAACAATTCCGTCTCTACGGCGTTTATCAATTCCTCTACGAGCAATCTGGCGATACCGCCGCGGCGGAAGAATACACTAAACTTGCCGACGAAGCAATGAACGCCTACCTACAATCGCCAGCAAACGTTAGTGGAGAATAGCGATATGCCCGACCGCCCACCTATCAACCAGCTAGACCCATTCGGCGAAAACGAAAACGAATTCCAAACCAAAGAAATTCGCCACTCACGTTCGCGAAACTCTCGCAACTTTTTCATAAATTTGATCAACAATGAAGACGCAAAAATTCGCAGGCGCAACCGAATTATTCTCGCCGGCAGTCTAGCAGTCATTGCTCTCGCTGTTTTGGCGATTATTTTCATCCCCAAGCTCTCCACGCCCGCCCCTACTCCTGCACCCGAGTCGCTCGTTAATCCTACTGGTCGCGAAGCTGCCTCAAGCGAAAACGCCCCGTCTCTCGACGACCCAGAAGCTCGCGCTTACGAGCAAGAAAAACTAGATACCGTACTCGCGCTGCTCACTCAAGATGACTGGGAATACACCAATGCTCTCTTTGAAACCATATTCCCCGACTACCTTGACGCTTGCGGCAAGTACGATTATTACCGCGCCGCCGTCGCACTTTCGGAAAACTTCGAAGGATTCTCCATCTCTTACGACGTTGCCAGCGCCCGTGCCGAAGAACTGTTTAAAAATTGCAACCGCAACGACTAACCATGGACAATAATAGCGACGACATTATTCTCCCTGAGACCGACGTCGAAATCCACGCCGAATCGCCGGCGCCTACTCGACGCAAAAAGACCACACTTCTGATTGTCGTTGCGTCTATTGTTTTTCTTGCTTTGATTATCGCGCTAGTTTTTGTCATTATTAAAAGTACTGACAACAAAGAGGAGACCATCCCCGACACTCCGAGCGAAGAAACAACTTTCCTTTACGACGACAGTGCCTTTAACGACACCGTCAACCAAGCAGAAGACTACATTAGAACCGGCGATTACCTCGCCGCTCGCGAACTATTGCAACAATACGCTCTTCCAGAACGTATGACTTCCACTCAGCGATATCGCTACTATTCAACACTAGCAATGCTTTACGCCGACAACGCCATGAACGACCAAGCATTGCACGACAGATACGCCGACCTAGCAAAACGAAACTTAGAAGCTATTCAGAAAGGAGAATAATATGAAAAAACGCATTATTAAACACGGGTTTACTATCGTCGAAGTGTCGCTCTTCTTAGCGCTTTCCGGCTTTTTAATGGTCGGGTTAATTCTTGGCGCAAACATCTCAATCGCTCGTCAACGCTACAATGACTCCGTCAACAATTTCGCTGACTTTATTCGCGGCGCCTACACAGACACTCTTAACGTTGCCAACGAAAACACTACTACCGACGCCAGCGGCTCAACTACCTTTAACGGCGGTCGCACCACGACTGCTATCTACGGCAAGCTTATCACTTTTGGCGAAACCGATGGCAGCAACACGGTTTCTAAAACAATCTACGCCTACGACGTCGTCGGCAAAGCAATCAGCTCTTCTGCTGCCACTTCGTCCACTGTCCTCGAAATGCTCAAAAACGAACTTAGCGCCAATATCATCCAATCCGATTGCACTGCCGCTGTCTGCGCGAACACTTTCTACGGCATGAGATCTTATGTTATTCCTTGGGATGGTGAAATTCAGAATCCCAACAATGCTGACGGTAGCCTCAACAAAACTCTCTTTACTGGCGCTGCGTTAATCGTTCGTTCTCCGACCACCGGAGGCATTCGCACCTATGTCTACCGTGCCGCTGTCCCCGACTTCCACAAGTCTATCGACCTCCAAACCAACGCTTCCAATCTCTTCAAGAATCTCCTTAACAGCGATGCCTTTAAAGAAGAACGACTTGATCTCTGTCTCGATTCCCCCGACAACAATCTTGGCAACCGTCGCGACTTCCGCATCCTTGAACGTGCTAACAACTCCACCGGCGTTACTCTTGTCGGACTCAACGACGAAGATAGTGTATGCCTCGGACGATAATAAATCTTTCTAAACTAAAATATTTATGCTAAAATAAAAATATGAAACTAAGGTCAAAGGGAACTAGGGCTGGTTTTACGCTCATCGAGCTCTCCTTTGCGATCGCCTTTATTTCCGTTTTGCTCATCACAATTACCCTTATTACCAACGAAATCGTCTCCATCTACCGCAAAGGTTACTCCATTAAAACCGTCAACCAAGTCGGTCGCGACATTATCGACGATTTTCAAAACTCTATCATGCAATCTCCTCCCGCTTCCATCTCCGCATTTTGCGCGCGTGCTTTTACCGACGATAACACAATTGAGAGATGCGAAAAATCCAATAACGGCTTCTACTCCGTTTACCAACAATACTACACTCAAATCAAGGTTGTAGCCGGCGAAGAAACCGCTCATTATCTCCCGACCGGCGGTGTCTTCTGTTCCGGCAAAAACACTTACATTTGGAATACCGGCTACCTCTTCAACAAAGAAAATGCCTACCAATTCACCAATAGCAACGTCACGCAAGACTCTATCCGCATTAAAATAGATTACACCGTCAACGGTGCCGACCCCGACCATGCCAAGTTTGCAAGCGGCGATTTCCGCTTGCTTAAAATAGAAGACAGCTCACGTTCAATCTGCGCCGCTGCACTTAAAGCTGTGGGGGGCGGAGCCGAAAACTATTACCCTGCAGCTACACAAATCTTGAATCCGCCCGCGGCCGAAATTAAATTCACGGAAACTCTAGCCAGTGCTCCCGAAGAAATGCTCAAAGACACCGACGCCTCTCTCGCTCTTTACGACTTCGTCCTGTTTGAACCAGCCCGAGTCACTACCACCGGACGTCTCCTCTTCTCCGGCTCTTTCATCCTCGGCACCATCAACGGCGGCGTTGATATTATGACTTCGAGTAACTATTGTAAAGCGCCCTCAAACTTCTCGGCAGATTTCAGTTACTGCGCTATCAATAAATTTAACTTCTCAATTCAAGCATCAGGGAACAAATAAGGAGGAAAATGCTCAGAAATAAACTAAAATTCAAAAAAGGTGCCACTTCGATTTACGTCGTCGTCATCGCGACCCTACTCTTTAGTGTCGTTACGGTCAGCTTTATTCGCATTATCATCAACGAAACCAACAAAACCACCAGCGATGAACTCGCTCAATCCGCTTACGACTCCGCCCTTGCTGGCGTCGAAGATGCGAAAGCCGCTCTGAAACAATACTACGAATGCACTGGGGCCGACAACAAGGAAGCTCCGTGTGATCGTATTCGTGAAGCTTTTGACGAACGCGGCTTTAATGCTTCTAATACCGGTTTCTGCGACGCCGTCTCCGAAGCTCTCGCCCGCATCACTGAGGGCGAAAATAAAGAAGTCTTAGTCAAGGAAGTATATGACAGTACTATTGCCGATGAGAGCATAGTCCAAGCATACACCTGCGTCATTGTCGATAATACTCCCTCTGACTACCGCTCGACATTAGGAGCGGGCGATACGATTCGCGTCGTCCCGCTAAAGACCGAAAACCCGAATAGTATCACCGGCATTCGTATCCTCTGGTACACCGAAGAAGACGGTCCTAGCACCGGTCATAATTATTCTTATGATAAAAGCAATGCATTCACTCCCCTAAGTGCCGGCACGCCGACCCCTCCCACTCTTTCCGCACAAATCATCCAAACCGCCGAAACTTTCACCGTTGCTCAATTCAACAATTCCGAGGGCAACACCACTAACCGCGGCACCGCTTTTCTCGTCCCATCACAGAATGGCGCTGCAATTACGCATATCCCTCAATCGACCATCATCAGCTCCAACAACCACAGCTACACACGCTCTGATAACAACCAGCCTCAAAGAATCAAATGCCAAAATGGTCTTTCCGACGTCTTCGCCTGTGTTGCTTCTATCGAACTACCCTCACCGGTTCCTAATGCCGGTAACGGCACTCGCAACGGCGACACTTTCTTCCTTGTCCTTTCACTTCCTTACGGTCAGCCAACCACAACTTTCGCCGTTGAGCTTTGTACTGACGGAGAAGAAGTGGGTAGCCCTCGCGGTGACTGTCTCGACAAAAATGGTAACAAAATGATTGCCGATTTCAAAGACGTCCAAATTGCTGTTGACTCCACCGGTCGCGCCAACGATATGTACTCCCGCGTAGAGGCTCGCGTCGAATTCCGCGACATCTACTTCCCGTTCCCTGAATACGCCATCCAAGCCACTGGCGACGGTGACGACGCCATCAAAAAGAATTTCTACGTCACAAGCAACTGTATCGACATCGACACCGGCACGGCAAGTCCTTGTAGCGACACCGGTACTGGCAACTAGTCCTTGACAAAACTCGCCCCATGATATATACTTTATGTATTCTTTAACAAGAAATGGCATATCGTGGGGTAGAGCAGCCTGGTAGCTCGTTTGGCTCATAACCAAAAGGTCGCAAGTTCAAATCTTGCCCCCACAACCAAAGCAGCCTGGTAGCTCTGATCGATTTTCGGCTCATAACCAGAGGCCGCAGGTCTCGTTCAAATCCAGTCCCCTCAACCATTTTAAGCTTTAGGATGACGGTAAATTGCCCCCCCAATTTACCGTCATCCTAGGGCTTATTTTTTGTCTAAGCCGCTTGCTTTTGTTTACGTGCAAACTTCATCTTAATCTCATCTTTATACTGGAATCCGATATAGCCCAATCCTGCCACTACGACTGTCGCAATCGCAAAAACACTCGTCAGCTCTTTCTTCTCTTCAAAAGTTCCTGTCACTACTGGATAATCCGCCCCCGTGTTCGCCACAATTTTCCGGCAACGGTTTGTCTCCGGATTGCGCTCATACCCCTCCGCACACGGCTTTAGCTCTGTGCTTACCGTCGTTGCATAACTTTTGCATCTCCCCGTTAGTGGATTCCGATATTTTCCCTCCGGACAAGCCGCCAGCGTTACCACCGGCGCCACCTCATTCACGCAATTTCCCGTCTCAAGGTTAATGACTTTCCCTACGGGACACGTCTTAAACTTTTGATAAACATTTTCCACCCCCGCGGTCAAATTATACGTCTGCGTCCAACTCACTCCTCCGCTAAGCGTCAACTTCGCTAAGCTCACACCTCTTTTCTGCCCGCTATAATACGTCAAATTATCTACAACCTCGCCATCAACATCCACTACCGACAACTTATTCGCAGAAGTAGGATTTTTCGTTAGCGTTAACCCCCACTCTGTAAAAGGATATATCGCAAGAAACTTCCGCGCCCCAAGTTTCCCACTCACCTTATAATTTTTATTCTTATAACTAATCAAACATCCGTCAAGATTCATTTCTTCATCGCCATTATTATAAAGCTCAATAAACTGTTCCGACGCTGAAGCCTCGTAATAAGTATAAAGCTCCGTAAATTCTAACGAACGACACTGTGGCTCAACTATTTCTTCCGGAATTTCTCGTATCAAAATCCCGGGTTCAAGGGGAACAAAAACCGGCACATAGTCAACCGAAAAGAGAAAATCACCGATTTCCTCTTCATCAATCTCGCGTACGAGCGTAGTCGGGGAATTTTTCTTCCCCGTCTTAAACGCATCGTAGCAACCAACTTCTTTTAATCCCCAGCACAGGGAATCAATCTCTCTTTCGCCATAGCGCAACTTAATTCTCCCCGCACTCTGAGCCATATTGCGTGTATAAGTCAAATCCGCTACTAACGACTCGTCTTCAGCATTTTTAACTTCGTCAGAACTAGCTAATCTCAAAAGGAGAGACTCGCCGACCATTTCATACGTCTCATCAAACTCAAAGACGCTATACTCACTTCCCGAGGAAGTTTCGTAAATTATTGAAAGACCGGCGAGCAAAATTGAATTAGGCTGAAGCTTTCTCAGCTCCATAAACTCCCCCACATACGGATCGGAAAAACCAGGATTATAACTATAAAGCACGACATTCGGAAGTACCGCCCCATCTTCTCCCTCGGAAATCGGCAACAGAACTTCGCTTTCTTCATTAACGTCGTCTTTGTCGTCTTCATCATTTTCAGCAACTTCACCAGCACCCTCTTCGTCGTCCGCTTCCTTTGCTTCGTCAGTTATCATTGCCGTCCCACCCTCGACATCTTCCATCATCTCCGCAAAAACCATCGCACTTGGCGCTGAAAACCCTACCGTAAAGATTATTGTTATACCTAAATATAAATACCTCAACTTCTTCATGCCCCCACTCTACCACGCTAAGCTTTTTGATTTCAAGCATATCCTTGATACTTTTTTATGTCGCTTGTGGTATAATGATAATATATGGAGGTCTCCGTTTCGCTCAGTATAATCATTCTTAGCGGTCTCGTTACGGCTTCGCTTCAGCTCCCGCTCGGAACTCTGCTTTTGCTCTATCATGCCTCGCTTGGCAAAAACGTTCGCAAAAAAACCAAGACCCTCGCCTCGTCTTTTATCTCCGGCGTTACCCTTATGAACTTTCTTCTTCTTGGTACGGCGCTTTTTCTCATCGCCAGCCTCACAAGCTCCGGCGTCCTTTCCGACCTTGGGCACGTCATCCTCTTTGGTCTCCTTGTAGCACTCGGCATTATTGCCTGGTTTTTCTATTACAAACGCAAAGACTCCACGGAACTTTGGCTCCCGCGACATCTCGCTAGATTCATCGATTCTCGCGCCAAGCTAACCAACGACACTAGCGAGGCTTTCTCGCTCGGTCTTCTCGTCCCACTCTCGGAAATCCTTTTCACTCTTCCTCTCCTAGCTCTTGCCGGTGATGCTATCCTCCGCCTTGACCCGCTTTTCCAAGCTGTCGGACTCGTCATTTACACCATCTTCGGCACCATACCCATGCTCGCCCTCCGTTTTTCCATCCGCAAAGGACGCAACGTTGCCGAAGTTCAACGCTGGCGCCTGAAGAACAAAAACTTCTTTCGTTTCTTCACTGGTGCCGGTTTTATTGTCCTCGCCGCTTTCCTATTTGCTTTCGTAATCCTGAAAGGAGCAGCCTAATGGCAGAGATATTCTCCCCCGAAACGCTCGTCTCGCGGCTCCAAGCCGACGCTCGCTCCCTTGACCTCCCCGAGGGCTCCGTTGAACCAATTATCGAACGTGTCCTCCATGCTGTTTTGACTTGGCTAGATACTCGCGATATAATAACCAAAAGCGATTTAGAAAGGGTCGTAAGCTTAGAACTCGATAAATATTCTCCTGATCTCGCCCTCGTTTATCGTAATCAAGGCAAAATCATCTAACTATGGGTAAAAAATTTGACTACGATTTAATTGTTCTTGGTTCCGGCTCCGCCGGCTCTTCTGCGGCTCTTTTTGCCTCTAAGGCTGGACTCAAAACCGCCTTAATCGAAGCCGGTAAATGGGGCGGTTCGGCACTCAACAGCTCTGATGTTCCCGCCCGCGCTCTATTTGAATTTTCTCACCTTTATCACGAAGCACATCGTGGCTCTCGCTTCGGACTCTCCAGTTCCACACTTCGCTACAACTACCCCACCGCTCAAAATTGGAAAATCCTCGCTTCTCGTCGCGCTGGTGCAAATTCGAAAAAGGTTTTTGAAACCGCCAAAATCGCCTGCTTCTCTGGCTTCGCCTCTTTTCTCTCGCCTTACGAAGTCGCCGTTAAGGATCAAATCCTTTCCGCACCAAAATTCATCATCGCTACAGGCAGCAAATTAAACGCCAACGACATTTCTGGCATTGAATCTACCACCTGCTTCACGCCCGCCGAGGCACTTTCGCTCAACCGCCCGCCCAAATCTGCTTTCATCGTCGGCGCCGGCAGCACTGGCGTTGAACTCGCCAATTACTTTGCCGAACTCGGCACTCAAGTTGTCATCGGCGAACTCGCTGGCCGCCTCTTGCCAAAGGAAGACGAAGAAGTCGGTCAACTTCTCGCGCAATACTTCGAAAACTCTCTCCATATCAAGGTTCTCACCCAATCGCGCGTCGTCGCCGTTCAAAAATCCACCAAACCGGGGCTACAAAAAGTCATTTTCCGCCGCGGCGGTCAAGAAAAATCCGTCGAAGTTTCCGCCATTATTCTCGCTACCGGCAATAAACCAATCACTGATTTAGGGCTGGAAAACGCTGGCGTCGCTTACTCAGACAACGGAATTAAAACCGACGACTTCCTTAAAACTTCCGTCAAACACATTTACGCCGCCGGCGATTGTCTCGGTGGGGAATCATCCGCTGAGCGTGCGGCTTACGAGGGTGCCCTCGCCGCCTCTAACGCTATCGGCAAGAGTAAAAACCTCAAAAACTACGAAGGCTTCATCCGCATTACTAACACCTCTCCATCTGTCGCTACCACTGGTCTCACTGAAGACGATTGCGTCCGTAAAAACATAAAATGCAAAAAAGCCGTCTTGCCCCTATCTAGCGTCTCCGCCGCCAACACCTCTGACTTCCGTTACGGCTTCGTTAAGCTTCTCGCCGACCCGAAAGACAAGCTCCTCGGCGCTACTGTCGTCTGCCCCAACGCCGAACTCGTCATTCAAGAAGTTGCCACCGCCGTTCGTCACAAATTCACCATCACCCAGCTTGCCTCGACGCCGCACATCGCCTCCTCGTGGTCCGAGCTTATTCATCTCGCCGCCCGCAAGCTCGCTAAATAGCTTGAATTTTTCCCAGTTTTATGCTACATTTAAGTTAAATATTACATTTAATCAAAGGATTAAAAATAATGTATACTTACTCTTATAACTATCCAACGACCGTGTCTACCACGAGCGCTGGGCTTTTTGCCGGCTTCTTCGGCTTTTTCTTCGCCCTCTGCATCATCGCGTGGGTTGTTCTCACTATTGTTGCTGAGTGGAAAATCTTCACCAAGGCTGGCAAAGAAGGTTGGAAATCTCTCATCCCAGTTTACAACGCTTACACCATGCTCCAAATCTTGAACATGGAACCAATGCTCTGCTTCCTCACCATCATCCCTGGTGCTAACTTCATGCTCGCTATCGTCATGAACGTTAAGCTTGCCAAGTCTTTCGGTAAAGGCACTGGCTTCGCTATCGGTCTCATCTTGCTCGAGCCAATCTTTGAGATGATTCTCGGCTTCGGTCAAGCTAAATACAAACAGCTTCCGTCTTCTAAATAACTCATTCGGAGCCTCAAATCCCCGCAAAAAAGCGGGGATTTTTGTTGTTCACCCCTGTTTTAGCACTCTTGACCATAGAGTGCTAATGGACTATAATTAACAATAGAAATTAGCAACGAACTCAAAAGACTGCTAACGAAAGGAGAATAAAATATGTCTAAAATCATCGGTATTGACCTCGGTACTACCAACAGCGCATTCGCCTATATGGTCGCTGGCAAACCAGAGGTAATCACGAACTCTGAGGGTGACCGCACTACCCCGTCCGTCGTCGCCGTTACTAAAAAAGGCGACCGCCTCGTCGGCAAAGTTGCCCAACGCCAACGCGTCACTAACCCGAAAAACACCATCTACGGCATCAAACGCCTCATCGGTCGCAAATTCAGCGACAAGGAAGTCCAAAAAGACCTCGACATTATGCCCTACAAAATTGTCGAAAAAGGCGAGGGCGTGGGCGTGGAAATGGACGAAAAAGTCTACACTCCCGACCAAATCTCTGCCATGGTGCTCTCTAAAATCAAAGCCGACGCCGAAGCTTTCCTTGGCGAAAAAGTCACCGAAGCTGTCATTACCGTCCCAGCTTACTTCGACGACTCTCAGCGCCAAGCCACCAAAAACGCTGGCAAAATCGCCGGTCTTGAAGTTAAGCGTATTATTCCTGAACCAACTGCCGCAGCTCTCGCTTACGGTCTGAACAAAAAAGACAACGAAAAAATCGCTGTCTTTGACCTCGGTGGCGGCACTTTCGATGTTTCTGTTCTTGAACTTGGCGATGGCGTCTTTGAAGTTAAAGCCACGAACGGCGACACCCACCTCGGTGGCGAAGACTTCGACAATATGATTGTCAACTATCTTTGCGACGAGTTTAAGAAAGAATCTGGCATCGACATCAAGAACGAACCAGCCGCCATGCAACGTATTAAGGACGAAGCGGAAAAAGCTAAAAAAGAACTCTCCAGCACGACTTCCGTAGAAATCAACCTCCCGTTCCTCACGGCTGACGCTGACGGTCCGAAACACTTCGAACATACCCTCACTCGTGCCAAACTCGAAGAACTCGTTTCTGATTTACTTGACCGCCTTGAAGAGCCAGTCAAAAATGCCTTGAAAGACGCGAAACTCAAAACCTCCGACATCGACGAAATCGTTATGGTCGGCGGCATGACTCGTATGCCGGCTGTCGTCGAAAAAGTTAAGAAAATCTTCGGCAAAGACCCAATGCAAGGCGTCAACCCCGATGAGGTTGTCGCCGTCGGTGCCGCCATCGAAGGTGGTGTTCTCCAAGGCGACGTCAAAGACGTACTCTTGCTCGACGTTACTCCGCTTTCTCTCGGTATCGAAACTATGGGCGGCGTCTGCACTAAACTCATTGACCGCAACACAACCATCCCAACTTCGAAGTCTCAAGTCTTCTCGACCGCTTCTGACAACCAACCTCAAGTAGAAATTCACGTCCTCCAGGGCGAACGCGAATTCGCACAGGACAACAAGTCCCTCGGTCGCTTCATCCTCGACGGTATTGCTCCGGCCCCCCGCGGCATCCCGCAAATTGAAGTCACTTTCAACCTTGACGCCAACGGTATCCTAAACGTCACCGCCAAAGACAAGGGAACTGGTAAGGAACAGTCCATCACCATCACTAACTCTGGCAACATGAGCAAGGAAGACATCGAAAAAGCTCAAAAAGAAGCCGAACTCCACGCCGACGAAGACAAGAAGCGCCGCGAAGCTGCCGACGCCCGCAATATCCTTGAAAACAAAGTCTATCAGTTCGAAAAAATGCCCGACGATTACAAGGACAAAATCTCCGACGAAGACAAAGACACCATCAAAAAAGCCTGCGACGCCGCTAAGGAAGTCTTAAAAGACGAAACCGCCGACAAAGACAAGCTTGAAGAGGCAACCAAAGATCTCGACAACCGCATTATGCCTATTGGCGCTAAGCTCTATCAGCAAGCCAACACGGAAAATACTTCATCCGACGCAAAAACTGACGATAAAAATGACGACGATGAAGCTGTTGAAGGAGAAGTAGTCGACAAATAAGACCAGTCAAAATAATCCCCCGCATCCGGGGGATTATTTTTTATTCGCTAACTTTTTCCGCTCTAAATATTTTTCTCTCGCCGTCGGTCGCTCGTCATATTCTTTTGCCGCTCGATCAATTCGCGACAACAATATTTTAATCTCCTCCGTCTCCATAAGTTGAGAAATCGCAAAACACTTCTCCCCCGCATCTTTCAGTGACGCGCCAATATGATAAACTTCTGTCCGATCGAAAATCATAAATCTATCATGAAACGCCGCCGTCTTCACAAGCTTCAAAGTCGGATATTGTCTATTAAATAGCTTCACTTCATTCGCGGAAATCGTCGAAGAGGGAAGAGTCAAGACCAACGCCGTAACACCCTCCGTCTTATTTGCCAACACATCCAGCGTATTCACGTTCACATACCCATCAACCAAAATAATCTCTTTCTTCGCCCGACGAATCATTTTCACGAGAAAGCTATGCGCATCGTAAATCTGCCCCTCAAAGAACAGCTTCTGCATCGGCTCATGGCAATCTTGCGCTTCAATCATATCAAAAACTTTTGCAAACTTTTTATCGTTTTCGCGTTGGTACTCAAGTTGCTTAAGCTCAAGACTTTTAATTTGCTCAAACAACACCTCATGCTTCGTCACGAAGTGCCTCATTTCTACAAACGAACGAACAATATGTACTGATGTCTGCACCGCGGCTTCACTTCTCAGTACGCTCGCCAACATCGCCACGCCCTCCTCGGTAAAAACATATGGCAAATAACGTCGCCCACCACGACCAAATGGCTTCTTCGTGTTTGAAATCACATTTTGTGATGTCAAACCATCAACAAGAAGATTATCATACTCCTCTTTCGTCAACTGGAATCTAAACGATTCTGGGAATCTTAATGCATTCCGCCTCACAGCTTGATTAAAAGCCGAAGTGGAAGTCCCATACAAGTTCGCAAGGTCGCTGTCCAAAATCACTTGTTGCCCACGCACAACGTGAATCAACTTTCGCACATTCGCCACTTCATTTGCCCTATTCATAAACACAATTTTAACATAAATTCACTTATAAAGAAAGCACAAGAAAAACCACCATTCTTTACTTCCACTACTGCTGTTAATCGTGGATACTGGGATCC
>CAYRNS010000010.1:22442-26504 GCA_964425805.1 uncultured Candidatus Saccharibacteria bacterium | reverse complement strand
GCGAAGCGCGCATCTTCAGAAGCAGCAGAGTGCATCGTATCGTAGGTCATACCTCGCTCCATCTCTTCCCCTCCTTCGTATCTACGGACAATTTGACCCCTAGCTCCGGACATACCCCCTCCATCACTTCTTTCATTGTATTTTTTACAACACCTGCCACTTCCGGCTCACACTCCACCATAATTGAATCATGCACCTGCATAATCATCTCCGCCCCCTCCGGCAACCGCGAGTCAAGTCGAATCATCGCCCGCTTCATCAAATCCGCTTCCGTCCCCTGAATCGGCATATTCTGCGCCGCTCTTTCCGCCCCCGCGCGCACCAAGAAGTTCGTACTTCGCACGTCTGGCGTCGGTCGCCTCCGCCCAAAATATGTCTCTACATATCCCAAACTTCGTGCCTGCTCCAAATACGTCTTCAATTTATCCGCAATCGGTTTCCGAAGTTCAAAATACTGCCGCTCAAACTCTTTCGCCTCACTAATCGTCATCCCCGTCGCATCCGCCAGCCCTTTCGCACTCATCCCATAAATAATCCCAAAATTCACCACTTTCGCCAGTCTCCGCTGGTCTTTCGTCACTTCCCCCATCGACACGCCGAACACTTCCGCCGCCGTCTTCGTATGAATATCCACACCGCTATTAAAATCTTCAATCAACTTCTCGTCCCCAGCCAGCGCCGCCGCGAGTCGCAGCTCAAACTGCGCATAGTCCGCCGACACCAACACTCTCCCTTTCTCAACCACAAACCCTCCGCGAATCTTCCGCCCCTCTTCTGTCCGCGTTGGAATATTCTGCAAATTCGGGTTCACGCTCGACAATCGCCCCGTCGCCGTCACATTTTGCGTAAAAGTCGTATGTATTCTATCTTCAGCATCCGCCAGCTGTGGCAACGGCAAAATATAGGTCGACAAAAGCTTCGACGCCTCGCGATATTCCATCAACTTCGGAATCATCGGATGCAACGGCTTCAACTTTTCCAGCTCTTTCGCTCCGGTCGAATATCCTCGCTGCGTCTTTTTAATCCCCTTTGTCGGCAATCCCAGCTTCCCAAACAAAATTTCCGAAAGTTGCACTGGCGAATTCAAGTTAAACTCCACCCCCGCAAGATTATAAACTTCCGCCGCCAACCTCCCCACATACGCTTCATACTCCACTCGCATCTTCTCAAAATACTCTCGATCAATCTTCATCCCTCGCTTCTCAATCTTATACAAAACCGGCATCAGCGGAAAATCCAGCTCCGTCAAAACTTTATAAAGTTGCGGATTTTTCGCATACTCCGCCTTTTGACGACTATATTCCGCCCTCATTTCCTCCGGGTCATCCATAAACAGCGACGTCTGTTCCTCCACCTTTCTCTCCAAAGGATTCAGCAAAAACCGCCCTTGCCCAAGGTCATAGAACTTCGCACCACCTAAAATCTTCTCCGCCACTTTCTCGTCTCGGTGCATCAACCCTTTCACATCAAAACTAAAAATCACGTCCTCTGGCAATTTTTCCAGCTCTTTTTCGTCATTTTTTGCGGAACTTCGCTCCGCGCTCCAATCATGCTCTGACCCCTGTTTTCCGCCAAAATTCTCCAAAATTTTACTATATCTTCTAATCAAACTATTAAACTCCAACTTCTTTAATTCACTCTTAATTCTTTCACCATCAATAACTAAATCCGGCACATCATCAAGTTCAACCGGCGCCGTCGTGTCAATCTTCGCCAACTTATATGACATATACGCGGATTCGCGCCCCTCCATCAACTTCTTCTGCGTCGCCCCCGTAATTTTATTTATATTATTATATACACCGTCCAGCGACCCCCACTCGTTCAAAAGCTTCACCGCTCCTTTCTCACCAATCCCCGGCACCCCCGGAATATTGTCCGAACTATCACCTTTCAGCGCTTTAAGGTCCAAAAACTGCTCTTTCCGAATCCCATACTTCGCCTCGACCGCCGCCACATCAATCTCCTCCAACTCCGTAAACCCTTTCAGCAACCGATACATCTTCACGTTCTCATCCACCACCTGCAACATATCAAGATCAGAAGATACAATATACATCTCCCAACCCTCCACTTCATCCACTTTCTTCCCTAAACTTCCTATAATATCATCCGCCTCATAATCATCACATTCTACAAACGCCCACCCCAACGCTTCTATCAACTCTCGCAGCAAAGGTATCTGCGCAAAAAAGTCCTCCGGCGGCTTCGTCCGCCCAGCTTTATATTCACTATAAATCACTTTCCGTTTAGAAATCGACGTCCCTGCCTTGTCCCAAGCCACCACGACCTTATCGGGCTTCAACTTAGAAACCAGCTCCATCGCAATCGCCGCGAACCCATAGACGCCCCCTGTCGGTGTACCGTCGCTTGTCGAAAGCGCCCCCATCGCATAATACCCCCGATAAAACACCGATTTCCCATCAATAACCACTAACCGCTTCATCTAAAACTCAATCTCCTCCAAAATCTCATCCATCTTCCCGTTCGTCTCCTCAATAGTCCCCACATTTAATATGTAGTAGTCTGCCGCCGCAATCGGTCCCCCCTTTTCCAAATTTTCAATTTCCGACCTATCTCGCTCCATAATCTCATTATGATTAAACGGTCGCTCCGGTCGCTCCGCCACTCGCTTATATCGCAATTTCTTTGGCAACACCAACGCCAAGAAAATCATCTCTCCCGGAAACTCTTTCTTTAGCGTTACATACTCCGTCCAAGAATACACCCCGTCGAGCACAATTCGCTTTTGTCCCGCCTCAATCAACTTATGCACATCTTTAATCACTTGCCTCACCACCCAGTCATTCCCCTCCTCCTCGCGAATTTTCTCCCGAAACGCTTTCTCGTTGTCCGGCGTAATCTCAATTCCCCTTGCTTCCATCTCGCGCAAAATCATCCCTCCAAAATACACTTTCGGATATCCTAAATTCGTTAAATGCTCCACTGCTACACTCTTCCCACTCCCGCTCATCCCCACTATCGCCAAAATCTTTACATCTCTCTCTTCCTTACTCATAGACCTCCTTTATTTCCCCCATTATACCCTACGCCTTAATAACTCGCAAACCTTTTCCGTTCTTTCTTACTAAAATTTCCCCCACGTCTTTCAAGCAATCATTTTCCCCCTCCGCCTGTACGAACACTTTTGCCCCTTTCTCAAACCTCAGCACATCTTCATCGCTCTCACTCCCGGGCAGTTCCCCCTCCATCGCTTTCACAAACTTCGCCAGCATCCGCCAAAAACTCCGGTTCCTCATCGTCCCGCCCCAAAACTGCTTCGGAGTCCGATACCAAACCCCACCCGGCAAAAGCCCAATCATACTATTCCCATTAAACGCCACATAATCCGTCGTCCTCGCCAAAAGCTCTTCCCCGTTTAACTTCGTCCCCATCGGTAACAAATTTTTCCGCCACTTATTCTTCAAATACCACTTAAACGTCTTCCGCGCCGAAAACGACATCCGATTTTTCGCTTTCTTCAACTTTCGCCGCACTTTTGGTTGCTTCATCACCCCCGCCGCCTCCGCCATCATCCCCACCATAAAATACACAAACGCATAAATATAATGTCCGCCGTCCACTCTCACTTCCATCGGATAATAATCTATATAATTACTCTCCTCAAACTTCCGCACAATCCGTTCAAAGCTCATCCGCCCCAACGTCTCCGCAAAATCATTAAAATTCCCGAACGGCATCACCGCCAACGTCGCAATCTTCCCCGACCGCATAATCGCATTCGCCGCCATTGTCGCCGTACCATCTCCTCCCGCCGCAATCACCAAATCATCTTTCCGAATAATCTTCGCTAGCTCCGCCGCATCTTCCTGAATTGGCGCCTCTTTAACTTCAAATTTCAAAATCATCCACCCCTTTAACTTCCGCGCTTTGTCAATCACTTTCCGCTCCACCTCCGGAAACCTCGCCGAATTCGGACTATAAACAATCACTAATCTCTTCATATAATTTATTATAGCACAGCATATTCTAGGCTTTAGAAGGTGCTAGATACGATGAAAAAGAAATTTACCACTGGCTTGTTCAGAAAGTTTTATTATT
>CAYRNS010000010.1:0-22342 GCA_964425805.1 uncultured Candidatus Saccharibacteria bacterium | reverse complement strand
CACGATTAGGAATCTTTTAATATTTGGATGCTATTCGAGGAAGGGGCGAGCATCGTCGCAAAAAGCACAAAGGCTTGTTCAGAAGGTTTTATTATTCACGATTAGGAATCTTTTAATATTTGGATGCTATTCGAGGAAGGGGCGAGCATCGCAAAGGAGGCGTATTTGTCATACGTCTCCTGCGAAGCGGAACCCCTGACGAAGAAGAACGCCAAATATTAAAAGATTCCTCCTGGGATCAGCCACTGCAGGAACACCCACATCACCCCAAACGCCAATATCCCAATCACCACCTGCACCAACCTATTCTTCGCTTTCGTCATCGCTCCCGGATCCCCCGCCGACGTCATATACTGAATCCCCGAAATAATAATCCCAATCACCGCCGCCGCCCCGACGCCAATCAGCATCACATCAAGCACCACGCCAACAATTGCCCAAATTCCATTTTCCGTATCCGAACAACTAATCAGCGCCGTCTCAATCCCACCACACGTCGCTGCAAACATCCTCAACAAATTCATCATAGCTCCTCCTTTACCTTAAATATTCATGAAGTTTTTTCGTATCTTTATGCTTCCTGAGCTTCGACAACGCTTTCGCCTCAATCTGACGAATCCGTTCCCTCGTCACAGAAAACTCATAACCAACTTCTTCCAACGTGTGCGGTCTCTCCCCGCCAATCCCAAACCGCATCTTAATAATCTTTTGCTCACGATCGGATAGCGTAGAAATAATCGACGCCAGCTGCTCTTTCAAAATCTGATTCGCCGCTGAATCTTCGGGCGAAGCCCGTTCTTCGTCTTCCACGAAATCCCCCAATACCGAGTCTTCGTCGTCCCCATCTCGCCCGACTGAAGCATCGAGCGACGCAATATCTTGCTTAATCCGCATCACATACTCAACTTTATCAACATCCATGTCCAGCTCTTTCGCAATCTCTTCAATTGTCGGCTCGCGGTTCAGTTCCGTCGTCAATTTCCTCGTCGTTCGTAGCACTTTGTTAATCGTCTCCACCATATGCACCGGAATCCGAATCGTCCGTGCCTGATCTGCAATCGCCCGCGTAATCGCCTGACGAATCCACCACGTCGCATAAGTCGAAAACTTAAACCCTTTCTCCGGGTCAAATTTCTCCACCGCACGGAGCAACCCCGT
This sequence comes from uncultured Candidatus Saccharibacteria bacterium, assembly GCA_964425805.1. Taxonomy (GTDB): domain Bacteria; phylum Patescibacteriota; class Saccharimonadia; order Saccharimonadales; family Saccharimonadaceae; genus Nanosyncoccus. Next base: position 21,184 of record CAYRNS010000010.1, on the reverse strand, counting down.
ATTCCCCTCTTGAATCAAATCCAAAAAATCAAGCCCGCGCCCACTGTACCTTTTCGCAATCGAAACCACGAGGCGCATATTCGCCTCCACCATTTTTTCTTTCGCCTTGCGACTTCCTTTGACAATTTCTTTTGCCAGCTCGGCTTCTTCGTCGTTAGAAAGTAGCGGAATTTTTCCAATTTCCCGCAAATAAAGACGCACTGAATCGTCCGCAAACGCATCAACATTATCGACCGTTATTTCAAGGTCTTCGTCAGAAAGTTCTTCCTCGTCCGCTAAATCGAGAGCATCCGGCTCCATCGGCTCAAGGAGTAGGTCGTCTTTTTCTTGATCCATTTCTCAAATTATATGCTATCTTTTACTTTTTTGCAACTCAAAAATCTTTCTTAAAATCTCCTTTTCCCTCTCTGGTTCAAGTTCCCCACTTTCAAGTTCCGCCGATAGCTTTTCAATCTCACTCTTCGTCATCTCATTTTTCAACCGCCGATACAACCCCTCCACTTCTTTTGCCAGCGCCGCCTGTTCCCACCCTCTATATAAATTATCAAACACCAGCTCAAGCTCCGCCAGCTTCGTCTCATCTTCCGGCACCTCAATCTCGCTCGGTCCCTCCACCCCGCCATACACCATAATCGCCAAAATATTATCCTCCAACTTCTCCAGTGCATCTGTCTTCGCTTCCGTTTTCGCTTTTTTTAGCCGCCTCTTCGGTTTATCTAACAATTTCTTCTCCAAATCCCCCTCTTTCCCTCGCAAATCTTCTCGCGACACCCCCAATCTCCGCGCCACTAGCTCTTCATAGTGCGCCCGTTCCACCTTATCTTTCACAAAATCAAGCAGCCTCAGCGCCACGTCCGAATACTCCCGCTTACCAAACCCCGTTTTGAGGTCAACTTTCTCTTCATACTTATCTAGCAACCACTCCACTGCCGGCTTTCGCTCATTCACCGCTTTCTGCCACAGCTCCGGTCCTTTCTGAATCAACTCGTCCGGATCTTTCGCTCCCTGATAATCAGAAATCACCGTCAAATTAATCCCGAGATCCCCCGCCATCATAATCGCTCGCTCCGCCGCCCTCACCCCCGCATCATCTCCATCATACGCTAACCGAATATCGTTCGTCAGTCTCGACAAAATCTTCAAATGCTGCTCTGTCATCGCCGTCCCGCTCGTCGCCACCGCCTCTTTCACGCCCGCTTGATGTGAAGAAATCACGTCCATATTCCCCTCCACAATCACCACGAACCCATTTTTCCGAATCGCTTCTTTCGCCTGCGCCAACCCAAACACGAACCTACTTTTATTAAACAATAATGTATCGGAAGTATTAAGGTATTTAGGCTCACTTTTATCTAAAACCCGGGCTGTAAAACCGATGACGCCGGAGGCGTCTATGAACGGCACCATCATCCTCCCCCGAAACATATCCCCCCCATACTGGTTCAAAAGCCCCGCATCCCTCAGCTCCCCCTCGCTGTACCCTCGACTCATCAAAAACTTCTTACACGCCCGCCCCTCCGCCGGCGAATAGCCAATCCGAAACTCCTCCACCGTCCCTCGATTCAAATTCCGTTTATAAAACACATACTCACTCACCCGCTTCGACTTCGACAGACAAAATTGATAATACTTCGTCGCCAGCTCCAGCGCCTCTCTCGCCCTCGCTTTCCTCTGCGCCATCTTCGCATCCCCTCCCGCATACCGCGAAACATCCACTCCTGCCTGCGCCGCCAACTTCTCCAACGCCTCCTTAAACGTAATTCCCTCCACTTCCATAATAAACGTAAAAATATCTCCGCCCTTGTTCGCGGAAAAATCATGCCAAATCCCCTTGTCGGGCGACACCATAAACGACGGTGTCTTGTCCACCCCCCAAGGCGACCGCCCTTTCAAATTCCTCCCCGCCCGCTTCAGTTCCACATATTGAGAAATCACATCCTCGACCGGAAGCCGTGCTTTAATTTCCTCCTTGGCGTCATTCATACTTTTAGTATACCATCTTTCTCTCAAATTATGTTATACTATACTTAGCATGAACGATTTAGAATACCTTAATCAAATCTCCGCCGGCGTCAACCGACAACAAAAGCCCGTCGGTTTCTTCGACAAAAAAATGAAAATCATCTTCGGCGTCTTCGCTGGCGTTCTTCTTCTTTTCATCGTCCTCATCGCCGCCAACGGCTCCTCCCAAACCCCCGAAGTCACCGCCACTTCCGAGCTTAACCGCCTCTACTCCCGTTCCAACGAACTCATCAAAACCATCTCCGACTACAACGGCTCCGTCCGCTCCTCCTCCCTCCGTTCGACTGGTGCCTCCCTTTCCACCCTCCTCACCGAAGTCTCCTCAACTAGCGCCTCTTACCTTGGCGACACCAAGTCCGACGAACTCACCGCTGACGATGCTCAAAACCTCACCGACCTCGTCGCTTCCCTCGAGAACGCCCGCTTAAACGGCATTCTCGACCGTCACTACGCCTCAGAAATGTACTACCAAATCCGCTATCTCCTCATCATCGAAGACTCCGTCCGCAATCGAACCGCCGACGCCAACTTAAAATCCTATCTCGACTCGTCCTACACCTCCCTTTCTCACCTCGGCGAAACTTTCAACAACTTCTCCGAATCAAAGTAGTTTTCTTTCCGCCCAACTTTATGATATAATCACCTCATGAATAGAGATGTTAAAGCTAAATTAACCGAACTTGGCGAAAAACAAGCCGAGTTTAACAACAACTTAAGAAAAAAGGAGCCTAAAATGTTAAAAGAATTTAAAGAATTCATCAATCGCGGTTCGGTCATGGATCTCGCTGTCGGTATGATCATCGGCGCCGCTTTCACCGCCATCGTCACTTCTCTCGTCAACGACGTCGTCATGCCAATCGTCTCCATGATTATCGGTGGCTACGATTTCTCCTCTCTAAAGTTCATCGTCCCCTCCTACATTGAGGGTGTCGAATCCGCCACGATAAATTACGGCAACTTCCTCCAAGCTATCGTCAACTTCCTCATCATCGCCCTCGTCATCTTCCTTATGGTCCGCACTCTTAACAAAATGCGCGAACGCGCCGAACGCCTAGCTAAGAAAAACGAAGACAAAAAAGAAGAAGCCGCCGAAAAGAAAGAAGACGAACAAACCGCTCTCCTCAAGGAAATCCGCGACCTCCTCAAAAAAGGCAAAAAATAACTTCTCAATGAACCAAATCAAACAAGTCTTAACAAAAATCATCTCTTCCCTTTTTGACGTTCCCGAAGACTTCTCCGTCGACGTCACTCCGGCACCCGAACTCGAACAAACTGGTGACTTCCGCGCCGACTACGCCACCAACGTCGCCATGCAACTCGCCAGAATTTTACACAAAAACCCTCGAGAAATCGCGGAAACTTTAACCACCGAGTTCCTAAAAACCGCCCCGGATAAATTTCCGGAACTCACCAGAATCCAGTTAGAGGTCGCCGGCGCCGGTTTCATCAACTTTATGCTGCCAGACGCATATTTCTCCGCCGAACTTGCCAAATTACACCAGAATTTCGCCAAAAATATATCATGTAATAAATATTCCGGCAAAATCGTCGTCACCGAATTCTCCGATCCCAACCCTTTCAAAGTCCTCCACATCGGTCACCTTTACACCAGCATCATGGGCGAATCAATCTCCAAACTCCTTGAATTCGCCGGCGCCAAGGTCCACCGCGTCAACTTCGGCGGCGACGTCGGTCTCCATGTCGCCAAAACCCTCTACGCCCTTGAAAAATCCGGTCTTAAGGACTTCACCATCGAAGACATCGCCAACTGCTACGTCGCCGGCACTCGTGCCTACGAAGAATCCGCAGAAGCTAAGTCCGAAATCACCGAACTCAATAAGCAAATCTACCAAATCTCCGCCAAAAATCTCCATGACTCCCAACTCGCCGAAGATTACTGGCGTGGTCGCGAACTCAGCTACGCCTACTTCGACGAATTTTACGAAAGACTCGGCGTCAAGTTCGAAAAATACTACCCCGAATCTTCCGTCGCAAACCTAGGTCTCGAAACCATCAAATCCCACCCCGAAGTCTACGCAGAATCCGACGGCGCCCTTGTCTTCAAAGGCGAACCTTACGGTCTCCACACCCGCGTCTTCGTCAACCAAGCCGGACTCCCGACTTACGAAACCAAGGACGTCGGCCTCCTCTTCACTAAAAACGCAGATTACCACTTCGACGAGTCAATAGTCATCACCGGCAACGACATCATCGACTACATGAAAGTCGTCCTCAAATCCGTCGAACAATACGCTCCCGACCTCGTCGCTAAGACCCTCCACATCACCCACGGCAACGTCCGCCTCCCCGGCAACCAAAAAATGTCTTCCAGAAAAGGCAATTTCATCAAAGCCGTCGACATCTTAAACGAAGTTGAAGAAAAAGCCGACTCAAAAACCATCGCCGACGCCGCCATCAAATACAGCTTACTCAAATACAAAATCGGCAACAACATCGAATTCAACATCGACGAATCAATCTCTTTAACCGGCAACTCTGGTCCTTATCTCCTTTACTCCGCCGTCCGCGCAAAAAAGATTTTGGCTGGATTAGAAGAGACTCGCCATAAATCTTGCAAAACCGTGTCCCAAAATTCTTACGAGAATTTCGCCCAGCCCCTTGGGACGCTGCGAGCGCAAAGCGCGACAGTGAGCGAAACCCGCAACGGCGGGCTTGAGCGAACGGGGTTGAGCAAGATTGGCGGCGAGGAGCGCCAGCGACGACGGACCAGGACAAAAACCGAACGTGAAACCTCAGCAGAAATCAACCTTACAAAGTCCCTTTTAAACTATCGAAACGTCTTAAGTGACGCCGTCCGCGAAAAAGCTCCGCATCTGATCTGTAACTACCTCTTCGATCTCGCCCAAACTTTCAGCAGATTCTACGAATCCTGCCGCGTCAAAGGCGACAAAAGAGAAGCCGAACGCGCCGTCCTCGTCTCCGTCTTCGCCCAAACCATGCAACACGCCCTAGGTCTCTTAGGCATTAACGTCCCGGAGGAAATGTAATGAAAACCGCCAAACTTCTCTGGGTCGACCTCGAAATGACCGGTCTCGACCCCGAAAAAGACAAAATCCTCGAAATCGCCGCCATCACCACCGGCTGGGACTTAAAACCCCAAAAAACTTTCGAAGCCGTCGTCAAAGTCGACGAAAAAATCATCAACTCTCGCATGATTGGTGACTTCTGGGAGAAAAATCGCGACTCTTACAATTCCCTCGTCAGCCAAAACACCACCGGCAAGCCGATTAAGGCAGTCGAACAAGATTTCCTCGCCTTCCTCGACCAAAGCTTCAAAAAAGATTACGTCATCATCCTCGCCGGCAACTCCATCCACCAAGACCGCAAGTTCATCGACCGTGAACTTCCCGCAGTTTCAAAACGTCTCCACTACCGCATGCTCGACGTCTCCGCTTGGAAAGTTTACTTTGAGGGCGCCCTCAACAAAAAATTCGTCAAACCCGAAGCTCACCGTGCCCTCTCCGACATCACCGGCTCAATCGAAGAATTAAAATATTATTTAGAAATGGTTAAAAAATGAACGAAAATACCATAAAAAGCATATCTGGTCTAGGAAACTTCACCAAAACCACCGAAAAGCTCGACGAATATTCATCTCGTGATATATTTTACCCAGAAAACGCCGAAAAACCTTTCCTCATCGTCAACAAAAACACCCTCGAACTCCGCACCGACAACAAACTCGGCAAGCTCCTCATCAACAAATATGAGTCCGTCATGCAAAGTCGCTACTTCGGCAAGGGCGGTCTCGAAATCGTCAGCTCCGCTTCCCAACTCAAAAAAGACGAACTCGAAGACCTCGTTCGCCTTTCTTACAATCTTACTAAAGAACTTTAATTCTTTAGTGCAAGCACTAAAGCAACCACCAGTCCGCAAACCACGCACGACAAAACCGTAATCACGGTCATGTGCATTTTCAGAACCTGGCTTTGCGCCATACATTCTTTCACGGTCAACTCGCGACTGCCGCTCCTCACCGGCGCTTTCGTCGCCCTCGCTTTTGTTATAGTTTTCTTTGTAGATTTTTTAGTAGCCATCGATGCCCTTTATGGTTAATTTTCTTCATTATATCACAAAAATTCCCATTTTTATCACGATTATGGTAAAATAGAAAAGTATACATGAAACCGAAACTAAAATCTTTCTTCCGTGGAGATACACTTATTGAAGTCATGTTCGCTGTGGCAGTTTTTGGTCTTGCCGCTGTTGGTGCTATCGCCCTCATGAACACCGGTCTCGCTTCTGTCCAAAACAGCCTAGAAACCACCATGGCTCGTCAAGAAATCGATGCTCAAGCTGAAGCTCTCCGTTTTATTCACGATGCCTATCTCACTGAACCAGACACTAAGGATGCTGACAGTAACTCCACCAACAACTTCCGCAATCTCTGGAAAACCATCGTCGCCTCTGCCTATCCCGCTTCCAACATCGACACTTCCGGTAAGTATTCCGGCGGCGTAGTCTCCGAAGACCCTGCTTTCTTCACTCGCACCGTTAGCAACAAAAGCAACTGCGACAGTCTCTTCACCACTCAAGCTTCCAACGGCACTTTCGGCATCCCTAAGCAATCATTCGTCATCAACACCCGCGGTCTCAATCTCCTCACTGCTAAGATTACTGACGCTAGTGGCAATGCTGTCACTAAGGTCCTCACCGACACCGACATCCGCCAGAACATCTTCATCTCTTCTGGTGATAGCGTTTCCGGCGCCACCTTTACCACCGCTTCCACTTACCCCCGCCTCCTCTACGGCGTCAACAATGTCGACGGCGAATCTCTCTCCGATGCCTTTATCGACAACAACGCCCTCAAATACAAAAATGCTACTTCTCGTCTTGACCGCGCTGAGGGCGTCTGGGTCACCGCCGTCACCTCCAAGTCCGGTCTCCAATGTTATGACGAGAACGGTAACCCCGAGGGCGGCGTCCGTCCTGACTTTTACGACTTCTACATCCAAACTTGCTGGGACTCTGTCAGCGGCAATGCTTCCGTCATCTCTTCCACTGTCCGTCTCTTCAATCCTGACCAAGTCAACCTCAAAAAACAAGGTATGATTACGTTCGACGATGACGCTTGGGTGGATTTTGACCGCTTCCTCGACACTTGCAATAGCGCTAACAGCTACGACTGTCAAGAAATCCTTGCTTCCGAATGTACTCCCGACAAAATCTACAACTGCAAAACTCTCGCTGATGGTAAAACTTACAAACATCGCCCTTACTATCAAGACGAAGAATTCCGTCACTCCATCTTCGAACGTAACGCTGACGACACTGGCACTATCCACTTCAACGGCTACCACTCTAGCCCCATGGACGAGGGTCGTTACGCCGATCTTTCTGGCGAATCCGTCGTCGACATTAAGCTTAACGCCAAATCTTCCGGCTACACTGGACACACCAACGGCACTTTCCATCTCTCTATCGGTCGTGTTGGTGACGACCACATCACTTCCGCCAGCATCAATGAGAAAGGTGGTGAAGTCAAAGTCGGCGATACTACTCGCGGAATGGGGCAAAACTTCGGGCTTTGGCTCCACTACGACCATGGCACTTATACCATCTACGCCGCCAACGACACTGATTATTCCAACCTCGGCAGTGGCAACGTTATCGGCACTTACACCGACACTGGCGACAATGGCGACATCCGCATCACTCTTTGGTATACCCACAGCTCCCATGGCTGTTCTTCTCGCGACTCTGCCATCATCGAGAACATCCTCATCACTCGCCCCATGGTCGAAGACACCGGTGGCGGTTGCGTCAAAGTTACTCCCACCCCGACCGAAAATCCCGAATCCATCGTCTCAACTGACGACGACAATACCTCCGGTCCTGGCGAACAACCAAAGTCGGAAGAACCAGAAGACCCCACCGAGCAAGTCGAAGAAACTATTGTTGTCGGCGAGGGAAACGCATTGCAATACTTCGACATGAAATTCAACACCACTTTGTCCAACAGAATCGGCGTCAAAGCGTCCAATTCCATCATGATTTTCCCGAGCGTCAACCGTATCGATTCTGACGCCAAAGCCGATGCCGGCACCTGCTCCGAAGCGACCTCTTACGGAGGAGTCCTCGCCAACTTATTATTACATTGTATGTATCCTTACTCTCACTTAGAAGACAACCGGGGTTCTTGGGCAGGTTACTCGGGTGGCACGTTCGTAATTTATTTAGACCGCGACTCACTCACCAATGACTCAAACACCACCTATGCTGGCACCGGCACCACTATCGACAACTTCTGGGACAAGAATATTAAAGCCACTATTTATTTCTACGACCGCATTTTGTATTTTGATGATACTTTAGGCCACGAAGACCAATTCGCTCGATATATAATCTCCTCCGACACCGCTCGCACAATAGACAGTAATGGACGCTACTGGATTATTGCCCGTATCTCGGGCAACCCCGGCACCCGTAATTATTGGGCGGATAAACTCGAAATCATCAACCAACGCACCAACACCAACCCCTCCGCTTACCTATAATTACTTACACTTCTTGATAAACTCTAAAAACAGCGGATGCGGATGTAGCGGTCGGCTCTTAAACTCCGGGTGCGCTTGCGTCGCTTGGAAAAACTTCTTCCCTGGCGCCTCAACGAACTCCACCAGCTTCCCGTCTGGACTCGTCCCGGAAACTTTCAACCCACCTTTCTCAATCTCCGGCAAAAACTTCTGATTCACCTCATAGCGATGTCGGTGTCGTTCCACCACTTCCGTCGCGCCATAAATCTTCGCCGTCTTCGACTTCGGGTCAAGCTTCGCCGGATAATCCCCCAGCCGCATCGTCCCGCCCGTCGACTCTTTCCCTCTCTGCCCCTCCATAATATAAATCACATTGTTCTTATCTTTCTCGCTCGCTCCAAACTCCTCCGAATTCGCATTTTTCACACCGCCTTTTCTAGCCGAAGCTATACACGCGACTTGCATCCCAAGGCACAGCCCGAGATACGGCACGTCATTTTGAAGCGCATACTCCGCCGCCCGAATCTTCCCCTCCACCCCTCTCGCCCCAAACCCTCCCGGCACCACCACACCATCCAAATCCTTCAAATCTTCAACTTTATACTCCTCTGCATTAATCCAAATTAATTCTAAATTCACTTTATTCCACGCCGCCGCGGCTTTCAATGCTTCAGTAACGCACATATACGTATCATTATTCCCCACATACTTCGCAACTAGCCCGACTCGCACCGTCTTAGCAAACTCTTTATTCCGTAACCGGCTAAATTCCTCCCACCTACTCATATCCGGCACACTTTCGTCCCCCACAAACTCGTTCAAAATCGACAGCACCCCACTCTTGAGCACATTAAACGGCACATCATAAACAGACTTAATATCCGGCAAATTCACCACCGCGCTACTCTGAATCCCCGCAAACGCCGCAATCTTCTCTTGAATTTCTCTCGGCGCCGGTCTCTCCGTCCGCGTACAGACGATATCCGGGATAATCCCAAACCCCCGTAAATCTTTCAGCGCATTTTGCGCCGGCTTCGTCTTAAACTCCTTGCTCGTATTAATCCACGGTACATACACGACCGAAACATACAAACAATTCCGCCTCCCCACCTTGTTCGCAAACAACCGAATCGCCTCCACAAACGACAGTCCCTCATAATCCCCAATCGTCCCCCCAATCTCCACAATATGAATATCTGAATCTTCCGAAGCTTTCTCAATCTTCTCCTGCACCAAATTCGTAAAATGCGGCACCAGCTGCACCGTCTTCCCATGGAACCCCCCACTCCGCTCCTTATCAATCAGCTCCTTAAATATCGCCCCCGACAAAGTAATCGAATACCGACTTGTCTCAAAATCAAGAAATCGCTCATAATGCCCGAGGTCGAGGTCCGTCTCCACCCCGTCCGCCGTCACAAAGCACTCCCCGTGCTCCACCGGATTCAGCAGCCCGGCATCAACGTTCAGATACGGGTCGCACTTCTGCATCGTCACATGATACCCTTTCGCTTTCAAAATCGCCCCCATGCTCGCCGCCGTAATTCCCTTTCCGACACCCGACAACACTCCCCCCGTCACAAAGATATATTTTGTTTGTTTCTGCTTTTTATTTTTTTGCATGTGGGTACCTCCTTATTTTCCCACTCCATTTCCTCTATTATACCACAAGCGCCATAAAAACAACGAATTTCCCTAAATTTCCTCTCCACCTTGCAAAAATAAGCGTTTTATGCTATAATAGAAAGATAAATTATTTTAGGGGGTGCTCTTTAGCATGAAAAAGGTTATTGCTCTGATTCTCTGTTATCTGTTCGTGACCAACTCTCTGTTCGCTCTGGCGGAAAACTACCGCCCGTCTCCCTCCGTCGAGACTAAGTTCGGCAACTTCAACCCCTACCTCGTCCTCGTCAACAAGGAACACAAGCTCCCCGACAACTGGCTCGACTACATCAACCTCGTCGAAACCCAAAACTCCCTCGGGGAAACTTTCCTCGTCGAGGAAATCACCCTAGCACACTTCAACGCCCTCCGCACAGACCTCCTGAAAGACGGCATCCAAATCGAACTCGACAGCACCTACCGCTCCGTCGAGGAACAGCAAGAAATCTGGGACAGATGGTCTGCCGACCCTGAACTCGGACCCGAATATTGCGAACAATATCTCGCTAAAGTCGGCTACTCCGAGCACCACACCGGTCTCGCCATCGACATTTTCGTCATCAAACCCGACGGCACCGTCGAACGCGACAACGAAGAAATGATTGCCGACCGCGGCACTTTCGCCAAAATCCACGAGCGCCTCGCCAAGTTTGGCTTCGTCCTCCGCTATCCCGAGGGCAAAGAAGCCATCAGCGGCTACGCCTACGAACCTTGGCACTTCCGCTTCGTCGGCGAAGACATCGCCAAGGAACTCTTCGAGAACAAACTCACTCTCGAAGAATACCTCGAGCAGCATCCCGAACTTCAGCCCTAAACAGCCAACAGTCAATAACCAAAAATCGCCGCCCTCTCCGGGCGGCTTTTCACATATTACTCTGTAGGCATTTCATACCCAGGCAAACACCACTTATAAACTGCTTTCTTCCCATAATGAACCCTTTTCCCATACTTAATCTTCCACTTTTTCCATCCATAAAACTCAAACTGCAACTTTCCGTTCGCCGATTCCTGAACATCCCGCCCAATCTGATATGGCACAATTAACTGTGCAATCTTCATCTCCAAAAACCCACACTTCGCTCCAAACTCAATCGCCTCGTTCAGCTTCTCTTCGACCTTCCTCTTCTCCAAATACTTCCGTTCTTCCTTGGGCAAGTTACTAAAATCAAGCTTCACATACATCTTTCTTCCTCCTCGTCAAACGTCCAAGCTTAGAAATAACCTGCAAAAATAAAAAGAACACCCCTTTCTCCCTATATTATACCACATTTCCCCCAAATAGCAATAAACCCCAAATATGCTATAATGAACTAATGGAATCCGACCTCAAAAAAATCAACCCCAAAGTCCGCCGTTACATCGGTAATGAAATCCTCCCTAAATATCAACAACTCAAAGGCCACACCGACACCCACATCGCCGACGTCATCCGCCGCAGCCTCAAAATCGCAAGAGATTTAGAAGACATTAACCTCGACATGGTTTACGTCATCGCCGCTTACCACGACCTCGGCCGCCTCATCGACAACGAAACTCACCACCTCGAATCCGCCAAAATGCTCCGCGCCGACGAAACCCTGAAGACTTTCTTCTCGCCCACAGAAATAGAAACTATGTCCGAAGCCGTCGAAGATCACCGCGCCAGCCTCCCTCACGACCCCCGCAACATCTACGGCAAAATCGTCTCTTCCGCCGACCGCTCCTGCGACGTCTCGGAACTTCTCACTCGCGCCTACGATTACAACAAACTCCTCCACCCCGACTTCTCCGAAGAAGAAACCATCGAGAGCATCCGCCTCGTCCTTCGCGGCAAATACATCCCCGGCGCCTACGCCTCAAAGAAAATGTATTTTAAAAATCCCGAATTCGAAGCGTTCTTAAAACAAGTTGACGAAATCACCGCCACCCCAGAAAAGTTCTACCAAGTCCAAACCGAATTCAACCGCCACCGCTTCAAAAATTAAAAAACCGCCTCGTCCGAAATATTATCAAGCTCCCCACCCCAAAATCCACCCAACCACCGCAATCAGAAAAATCACTCCGCTCGCCACCATCGTCCCTTTCCCCACTTTCTTCCATCCCGCCTTGTCAAGCCCCTTAAACGCTGCTTTCCACGCCAAAATCCGAAGCCTATGCCCCGTCAACATATATAACCCCACCAAAAACGTACATCCCCCAAATATAAACATCAAAATCACAAATCCACTCATATCTCCATTATATCAAAAATCACTAAACCGTTAAAAACAACCTCACCTAGGACCGTTATCCTGCGAGCCACATTTCGGGCGGTTTCTACTACTCCCTAAACTTCTCCACCCCCGCTTTCCTATTCATCTCATCAAAATTCTTATCAAACGCCCTCATCGCCTGTTCTCTCGCTTCCTGCATCTCCTTTAATCTCCGCGCCTGCTCCTGCATCCGCTGAACATCCGGCGACATCGGACCGACCTCTCCATTTCCTCTAAACTTCACTTCTCTCCCCAAATCACTCCACTGTGTCTCCGTTGCCTTATTTTCATGCTTCCTAAGAAAATTAAACCCTTTCATACCCTCATTATACCACACGAAAAAACTCGGTCGGCACACGCAAATTATCAGCAAAAACTTGCAAAAATAACCATTTTGTGATATAATAAGAGCATAACTTCTTTTGCGTATGCAAAAGAGTACATTATTAGAAAGGGGGTATTCGTATGAATACCAGCATCACAGAACGCTCCTATGAAATCATGAACGGACCCAGCCGCGACACTCTGTTCGACGCCTGCAAATACGCTTACGCCGAAAACGCCAAAGTCACCATTGATTTTGTCGTTGCCGCCGGCTACACCATGCCGAAAGGTCATCCCGGTCGCGCCTACATCCCCATGAAGCTCACCGACATCCTCATCGCAAGCATCGAACACGAAGACGGCTCTGGCGACTCCTTCAATCTCCGTGGTTACTGCCGCGCCGACCTTCGAATCTCCGGCTCCACGACCTATTCCAATTACCATTTCCGCGGTTACTACAACACCAAAAACCGCACCGGCGCCATCAGCTTCTGCAAGTCCGAATAACCCCCTCAAAACCGCCCACCTCGGGCGGTTTTAATTTTTTATTCCAGATTCCAGCCCCTCTCACCACCATCAAACAGGCGTCAGCGGCACGCTCCGCCGCAAATCACTCTTTTCCTTTAATCTTTTTCCCCAAATATTTCTCAATATCTCTTCTCTCCCTCAGAAAATCCTCAACATCCTTCCTAGTCCTCCTCAACACCGCATCAACATATCCGTTAGAAATCTCAATGCCCTCCCCTTGGCTCTCCTGGTTCATCTTCTTAATCCTCTCACAAATCATCTCAAACCTCTCTAAATTCTCTTCCGTCCTCGTCTCCTCGGCAAGATTGGAAAAATCATATCCAGAAACCTTCGCCTCGTCCAATTGCCGCTCAACCCCATCCGCAAACTCCGAGAAACGCTTCTCCGCGTCTCCAAGATTGAGGTTCTTCTTCGTAAATCCAAGCTCTTTTAGCTCCGGAAGCCTCACCATCAAATCATCCAAACTCTTCAGCCATCCAATCGAATCCCGAAGAATCAACGTCTCGTCCGTCTCCGTAATCTTGTCAACATTCGCAATCACCCACGCATTTTTCACTCTTGGCCAAAAAATCTCAAATATCTCATCCCTAAACCACTTTTCCATCGACTCCGGCGCCGCAATCCATATCATATTCAACACGTCCCCCGCCGTCCAAAATAGCTGCGGGTCAGTTGTCGTCTCAAGAATATGTTTCGCTACGGGGTAAAGTTCGACAAAATGTTCATATCTCTCGCTCGAACCTAAATAATAACTAACCTGCTCTGCTGACAGCTCGTCATTCAAAATCTTCCGATACACCTCCGCTCTAGCTCCATCATCAAATTCCAACCAACCAGGATAAGCGAAAATTTTGTCAAAGTCCTTTAGCTCGTCTTTCGAGACGATCCTCTCTTCTTGTATCATCAAGAAATCATCAATTGGCGCGTGCAACCTCTTCTCTATAATCTCGTCTATCGACTTACGCATCTTCAAAACATTCGCCTCATCAAACAGTTCATTCAAAATCTCCAAAATCCCCGTCTTTCCCATCCGTTCTTCAAGAAATTTCACTCTGTATTTCACCAGAGCCACCAATCCATTATACATTCGTTCATCGGAAAGCGTCCAAACCCCACGCTTGCGGAATCTCACATAAATCGCAGCATTCTGCCAAATTGCAGGCGTAATCTCCGGCTCGATGTTATAAATAACTAGTCCAATAAGCGCCGACACAAACTTTTCCTCAATCGGGCTCGTCAAAACTCGTTTATAGTATTGTGGAATTTCTGGCAACACTTCTCCTCCTTTATTCCACTTTAACAACGATTTTCATTATCAGCAAGCATAATCATTTTACCTCAACAACGACGGGAAAGAGGAGACGGCGAGAGGATTCGCCCTCAAGGAGGAATCAGCAAAAGGCAGGATTCGCTCCCTAGGAGGAGAACGAAGAAAAACTTATTTTTCTTCGTCGACGACGACGGGAAGGAGGAGCCTCCGGCTAGGCGAAGCCTAGCCGATAATAAAAAATAGCCTCTTTAGAGGTTATTTTTTATTATTCGCTTCAAGCTTGGCGGAAGCGAGAGGATTCGAACCTCCGGTACGGTTGCCCGCACACACGCTTTCCAAGCGTGCTCCTTAAACCACTCGGACACACTTCCGCGCAAACCTAGTATATCATAAATCCCGCCAAAAACCAACTATCTGACGCTATCTTGCTTTATACGCCTCCGCCAGCGGCTTCAACCTCTGATAATAACTACTATCCGCCTGCTCCAAATCCCCCTCCTTTAAATACCCGTTAGCCATCGCTTCCTCCGGCTTCAATACATGCTCCCCATCATAAAACTTCGTCTCCACCGCTCGCGACTCTCCCCTTTGTCTAAACATCACCAACAAACTATCACAATTCCCCGGCGCCCCATACATCCCCGTCGCTGGCTGTTCCAACACCGTAAAATACACCAAATCCTCCGGCATCTTCCCCGTCGCCGTCGCTTCACGCAACTTCTCCTCAATAAAATCCACTCTCTTCTCAAACTCCAAATCCTCCAACCGCATAATCGCCTCTTTCATCCCCTCCGGGTACGACCGCCAACTCCTCGCCTCCATCGCATCTTTATCCCTCTTCCGCCCCACCGAATCTATCCGATTAAACACCTGATAAAACCTCGGCGCCCGCCGAAGCACTTCAATCGCTTGAGAAATCTCCCCATAGCTGCTCGCCTCAGAAACCCCCGCAATCGCCTCTTTCGCTCTTGTCTCCAACCTCGCATCATACGGTCCTCGCTCAATATTCACAATCGGAATCTTAAAATACTTCGCATGCCTCAAAGCCGCCTCCGGCATCCGCTTATTCTCAGTAATAATATAACTCGGCCTCAGCGCTTTCCCACTCTCATCATACCGCCTCAAAACCACCTCATTATACCCCGGCGCCCCGCCAGCCCCCTCTAGCCTCTTAATCCCCTCCACGTCCGACCGGCTCAACAATGTCTCGCCCTTTCCTCCCGTATTCGACGACCCAGCATCACCACTCGTCACATACAACAACGAATCCGCCGGCAACTGTTCAAACCCATAACACAACGTATAATGATTCCCAAATCCCGACACTCTCGTATCAATATTCGTCTCCGAATTCACATACGACGTAGAAATTACATCCCCTTTCGCATCTTCGCGCCGGGTTCCGTACCCCTCTTCCTGCATCACTTCCTCTCTAGTCCGCCCCCAAACCTCCGGATGTTCCAATAATTCTTGCGCCGTCTTATTCCCAATATCCGCATGTCCAGTTGACCAATTCGCATACCGATAATCCACCGCATGAGAAATCATCTCAAACGGCTTCCCCGTCAGGTCGTACACCGGAATCTCCTCCCCCTCAAACTCCACCGTCCGCTTTGTCACTCCCTCGTCCTCCGCCATCACCGCCTCCTCAAGCGACGCCACTGTCGTCAATCGCGAATTTAACTCCCTCTCCAACATCTCCTGCACCCTCTGACCCTCAAATTTCTCCTGTTTATGATGCTCAAAATGCTCCCTAGCCTTGTTCATATCACTCTCAAGCTGCTTTCGCTCCAAAGCTTCCTCCTGGGCAGCTTTTTCCCTCTCCTGCCTCAGAATGGCTTCTCTGCGCTCCTCCTCGTGCCGCAGAGCCTCCGCTCGCCTCCGCGCCGCTTTCTCCTCGCGATATTCCCGCAAAGCCTCCCCCATCACCTCTCTGTCACGTCTCAGCTCACTTTTCGTCATTTTCACCCCTAAAGAATCCATCATTTTTCGCCCCAACCTCCGCATTTTTGACGGCTCCGCCTCTATTTTCTCCGTTTCATATTGCTCTTCCAAAAACGGATCTTCCCAAAGCTCCGCTTTTAACCTCTCTTTTCTATCCATAACCTCATTATAACACGCCTCACAAAAATCTTAAAAATTCCTCTTTAAAAACCGCTCGCAACCGTCTATAATAAAAACTAATGAACGTGGAGCAAGAAAAACCCAACACCAACGAGACCATCATCAAACTCGAGGGTCTCACCAAACGCTTCGGCTACGGTGACGCCACTTCTTACGCTCTCAAAAACTTCGACCTCACCGTCAAGCGCGGCGAATTCATCATGATCATGGGTCCCTCCGGCTGCGGCAAAACCACTCTCCTCAACATCATCGGTCTCCTCGACTCCGCCTCCTCCGGCGTCTACCTCTTGAACGACAAGCCCGCCTCCCGCATCTCTGCTAAAAAACAAGCTCGCCTCCGCGCTAAAAAAATCGGCTTCATCTTCCAAAACTTCAACTTAATCCCCAATCTCCCCGTCATCGAAAACGTTGCCCTCCCCCTTGTCTACTCTGGCTACCATAAAACCCGCCGTCTCATCAAGGCTTCCGAAGCTCTCGACCGCTTCAACATGAAAGAAAAAGAATATTACTACCCCTACCAACTCTCCGGCGGTCAACAACAACGCGTCGCCATCGCCCGCGCCATCGTCGCTCACCCCGAAATCATCCTCGCCGACGAGCCGACCGGCAATCTCGACTCCCACTCTTCCCTCGCCGTCATGGAAGAACTCAAGCGCATCCACTCCGAGGGCAACACTATCATCATGGTCACCCACAACCCCTCCCTCACCTCTTACGCCACCCGCGTCATTAACATGCTCGACGGCGCCATCGACACCGACGTCAAGACCGTCAAAGACTCCGACCTCCCCGTCCCCGTCGAGAAAAAGACCCCGAAGCGCATCTTCAAGAGCCGCAAAAAATCTAAAACCAAGAAGAAAAAAGGTAAAAAATAATGGCTTTACTCTTACGCACTCACTACGCCCTCGCCAAATCCTCCTTAAAACGCAATCGCTCGCGTTCTTTCCTCACCTGCCTTGGCATCTCCATTGGCATCGCCTCCATCATCCTCATCCTCTCCCTCATGGGCAGCGTCTCTTCTTTAATCTCTAAACAAGTCTCCGGCATCGGCGCCAACCTCATCGTCATCCGCCCGACCTCCACTCGCTCGACCGTCGACTCCATCGTCACCGAACTCACCACCTCGACTCAATACCTAAAATCCAACCTGACCCTCAAAGACGTCAAAACCATCCAAGACATCGATGGCGTCGCCGCCGTCTCCCCCCTCGCCGTCTCCGTCAACTCCCTTAAGGGCGAAACCGAAAGCTCCGTCCCCTCCGCCACCATCGTCGGCACTAACCCCGACTTCCTCAAAATCCAAAATTTAAACCTCAAAAACGGCACTTTCCTCCGCGAAGACGCCGAAACCCCGACTGCCGTCATCGGCACTAAACTCGCCAACACCCTCTTCGGCACCGCCGAACCCGTCAGCAAAACTCTAACGTTGCTCGGTCAACGCTTCATCATCGTCGGCGTCCTCGCTGAAGTTGACGACCCAATTAATTTCAATAACATCGACCTCGACGATTCCCTCTTCGTCTCCGCCTCTGCCCTTAACAAAATCGACAACTCCCTCCAAATCCAACAAATCAACATCAAAACCGAAAACACCGACACCCTTGAAGAAACCGCCAACACCATCCGCGAATCTCTCGTTGCCGCCAAATCCGGCGACACCAACTTCACCGTCCTCAAGGGTGACGAAATCACCCACCCCGCCGGCTCCCTCTTCAGCATAGTCTCAGGAATCCTCACCGTCGTCGCTGGCATCTCCCTCATCGTCGGCGGCATCGGCGTCATGAACATCATGCTCGTCTCCGTCGCCGAACGCACCCACGAAATCGGTATCCGCAAGGCAATCGGCGCCACCTCCGGCAACATCCTCCTCCAATTCCTCATCGAAGCCCTCATCCTCTCTCTCATCGGCGGCATCATGGGCCTCATCCTCGGCTACGGTCTCTCTTTCCTCCTCTGCCTCATCACCCCGTTCAACCCTTTCATCTCCTGGCAAATCCTCGCCATCACTTTCGGCGTCTCTCTCATCACCGGTCTCGTCTTCGGCATGTATCCTGCCCTCAAAGCCGCCCATAAGAACCCCATCTACTCCTTGAAATTTTGGGGCTAGTGTGGTATAATATAAAGATATGATTATCTTGGGGATCGAATCTTCGTGCGACGAAACTGCAGCGGCTGTCTTAAAAGACGGCGAACTTTTATCAAACGTCGTCGTCTCTCAAATTGACATTTTCAAAGCTTACGGTGGCGTCATCCCCGAAGTCGCCGCCAGAAGCCACCTCGAAGCCATCCTCCCTGTCATTGACCAAGCCCTAGCGGACGCCAAAGTCACTTGGGACGACATCGACACCATCGCCGTCACCCACACCCCCGGACTCCTCGGCAGTCTCCTCATCGGCACTCTCACCGCCCGCACCCTCGCCATCCTCCACGACAAACCCCTCTACCCAATTCACCACCTCAAAAGTCATATCTATAGCAACTGGCTTGAAACCGAACACACTCCAAAGTTCCCTCTTTTAGCTCTCGTAATTTCCGGCGGCCACACCCAAATCATCCGCATGACTAAACATAACGACTTCCAAATCATCGGCACTACTCTCGACGACGCCGTCGGCGAATGTTTCGACAAAATCGCCAAAATCCTCGGTCTCCCCTACCCCGGCGGCCCCTCCATCGCCCAAACCGCAGAACAAGGCACCCCAGAAAAATACTCTTTCCCCCACCCCAAAACGGAAAACCCCCTCGACTTCTCTTTCTCTGGCCTCAAAACCGCCGTCTTGCGACAAGTTCAAAAAGAATGCGGCGTCGGACTCGACTACCCCTCCCACGAGTTAAAAAATTTGCTCACGCCTAAACAAATCGCCGACTTCGCCGCCAGCTTCCAAAAAACCGCCATCGACATTTTACTAGAAAAACTCCAACTCGCCCACAAAAAATACCCCGACACCAAGTCCATCGTCTTCGCCGGCGGAGTATCAGCAAATAAGGCGTTAAGAAGAGCTGTTTGCGGGGGGAGATGCTCTTCGTCGGGGTCTTTTCTACCTAAGACCGAGGAGACGTATATTCCTGACGGACCCGACAGGTTCGCCCGCCAGGGCGGTTCTGTCGGCGTCCCAGAGTATGACGTCCCCGCAGGTCTTCGGCAGACCCCGACAAGAGCGCTCGACCGCAAGCAAACAGCCATCTTCTTCCCTGCCCCAAATTTCTCCGGCGACAACGCCGCCATGGTCGCCATGGCTTGCCACTGGGAAATCAAATCCGGCATCAAGCCGACCGACCCCTACAAATTAACCCTTGCACCACGCAGCAATCTGTGTTAAAATACTCCTATCACTTGAGAAAGGAGGATTCTCGGTTGTTCCTTAAATTTATAATGTTAGGAGGAGGAAGTCCCTTGGGCAACTAACACTGCCGTTCCGGAGAACGGACCACGCTCAGTTTGGCGTCATCATAGTTGAAGTCTACGTCTCTGCTTCCGTCTCGCACGGAAAATCTTTCAGGACCGCTATGTGTAATGTCCTCGAGGCTGGCGGTATCTCTTCGCCGTAAATCTTGCGTCGCTTTGACCGTACGGCGAAACATACCATCAATCAATTCTCCCTGCCCCTCAAGGAACGTTCCGTGCACCGCCAAGCGTAAGGTGGACCATCGCGCGCTCGGCCACCATCGAAAAGCGTGATCTTAGCTCTCTACTGCTAGACCTACCAAACGACTGGTCCTTTGAGTTCGACTCGAAATACCCAAGGTTCCATCGAGAAATTGTCGCGACAAAAACTCCCCAGAGAATGCTTAGTAATCCATGGGGAATTCCCCATTTCACCTGATTCACAAAAGGCAAGTTACCGAAAAACGTACGCATGGTTTAACTCCTAACACCCGGCCCCGCAATTCGTTGCGGGGCTTTTTCAATACAAAATATGATATAATCAACCTATGTTCAAACACTTCTTACAATCCAACCAATGGCAGTCTTACGAAAACCTTGAAGGACACACCACTTTCACTGAAGAACAACCCGACTTCTCTTACCTCGCCGTCAAACACGAAACTAAGCTCGGCGCCTACCTCAATGTCCCCTACGGTCCCAGCCTCAAAGCCTCAAACTCCGACAATAACAACCAAATAAGCATAACCACGGCAGAAAAATCCCTCCAAAAGGCACTAGAATCGCTCAGGAGCCTCGCCAAGGCAGAAAACTGCTTCTTCATCCGCCTTGAACCTACTGTGCCCTTAAACGCCGAAATAATGGCTAAAAACGCTTGCGTTAAATCCACCGACATCGACCCCGCCCACACTTGGCTCCTCCAGCTCGACGACAAGTCCGAAGAAGAAATCCTAAAAGGCATGGAATCTCGCAAGGTTCGCTACTGGCGTAACGCCGCCAAAAAAGGCATCACTTTAAGAACCACTCAAAACCCTGAAGAAATCACCATCTTAACCAACTTCCTCAAAACTCTCGGCGAAAAAGACAACTTCAACCCCCAAACCACCTCCCACCTCAAAAACCAGCTCAAAACCGGCTTCGC